>NZ_PTRX01000016.1:0-117316 GCF_002966045.1 Escherichia sp. MOD1-EC5189
CCTTCGCTGTGGCAGTTCGGCAAGGAGATGGGCTTCTCTCCCCGACTGTGTCGCCCCTTCAGGGCACAGACTAAAGGTAAGGTGGAACGGATGGTGCAGTACACCCGTAACAGTTTTTACATCCCACTAATGACTCGCCTGCGCCCGATGGGGATCACTGTCGATGTTGAAACAGCCAACCGCCACGGTCTGCGCTGGCTGCACGATGTCGCTAACCAACGAAAGCATGAAACAATCCAGGCCCGTCCCTGCGATCGCTGGCTCGAAGAGCAGCAGTCCATGCTGGCACTGCCTCCGGAGAAAAAAGAGTATGACGTGCATCCTGGTGAAAATCTGGTGAACTTCGACAAACACCCCCTGCATCATCCACTCTCCATCTACGACTCATTCTGCAGAGGAGTGGCGTGATGATGGAACTGCAACATCAACGACTGATGGCGCTCGCCGGGCAGTTGCAACTGGAAAGCCTTATAAGCGCAGCGCCTGCGCTGTCACAACAGGCAGTAGACCAGGAATGGAGTTATATGGACTTCCTGGAGCATCTGCTTCATGAAGAAAAACTGGCACGTCATCAACGTAAACAGGCGATGTATACCCGAATGGCAGCCTTCCCGGCGGTGAAAACGTTCGAAGAGTATGACTTCACATTCGCCACCGGAGCACCGCAGAAGCAACTCCAGTCGTTACGCTCACTCAGCTTCATAGAACGTAATGAAAATATCGTATTACTGGGGCCATCAGGTGTGGGGAAAACCCATCTGGCAATAGCGATGGGCTATGAAGCCGTCCGTGCAGGTATCAAAGTTCGCTTCACAACAGCAGCAGATCTGTTACTTCAGTTATCTACGGCACAACGTCAGGGCCGTTATAAAACGACGCTTCAGCGTGGAGTAATGGCCCCCCGCCTGCTCATCATTGATGAAATAGGCTATCTGCCGTTCAGTCAGGAAGAAGCAAAACTGTTCTTCCAGGTCATTGCTAAACGTTACGAAAAGAGCGCAATGATCCTGACATCCAATCTGCCGTTCGGGCAGTGGGATCAAACGTTCGCCGGTGATGCAGCACTGACCTCAGCGATGCTGGACCGTATCTTACACCACTCACATGTCGTTCAAATCAAAGGAGAAAGCTATCGACTCAGACAGAAACGAAAAGCCGGGGTTATAGCAGAAGCTAATCCTGAGTAAAACGGTGGATCAATATTGGGCCGTTGGTGGAGATATAAGTGGATCACTTTTCATCCGTCGTTGACAATCACCGTATTATTGGTTGAAAACAACAGATGCTCATCGTTCACGTTTGCGCCGCTCCAGGTGTAATTCATGGAGCCTTTCAGAAAGAAATGTTTGGTCAGCAATCCCTTAGCGTGCAGGTTCTCGTGATATAGGTATTGCATGTCGTGATCGGGCGATAAGCGCATCAATAGTCGCTCGATAAAGACCACGCTGTGCGTGTCTTTACGTGTCACGATACGTAACGGGCAACCATTGTTAACGGCGGTGGCGAGCAATTCCTGAAAGCTGATCATCCGAGCTCCCCATGAAGGATCAAGAAAACTCCACTGACCGCCTCGGTTATCAATCACGTCAAAGTCACTCATCCACGGAGAGATCAGCCAGATCAGTTCCGGATAGAGGATCAAGCCACTAAACTGCGCGCTTAGGATTTCCCGCAAATGTCGCTGGCCCAGTGGGCCATGCAGGAAAATTTGTCGTTGTTCTTCCATTTCTGCGTTCCTTACAGTAGCGCTTCGGCCAGTTCAAAACGTAACACCAGATTGCCATCCTGATAATCCACGGCGGATTCGCGGGGATAAAGATGCAAACCAAAGTACTCAATTGGAGTCACCTGCACCAGAGAGATCACTTCCACAATACGATGGCGAGCCTCGCGCGGGATATGCAGTTCTGCAAAGCCGTGTTGGGTAATGGCGTGATGTAACTGCGCTAACCAATCGCTCTCGCTGATGCTGATGCTACACGCCGTCTGTTGAAACAGTGAGCTTAGCAGCAGTCGTTCAGTCAGGTTGTTACCGGACTTAAACGGATTGTAATAGCTGAGAACCGACCGACGGATGGCATTGCCGCGCTGCCAGAGCATTCCCTGAATTTTGCAAAAGCGCTCAAAAACTTTAATCACACTGGCGTCAGGCAGTTCTTGCGTCGCTTGGGTATGGGCAAAAATATTCAGAGCGATTTCGTATCCGGCTTTATCTTCCAATTCCCGCCATGCGTTGAGATATGCAAGCATCTGCGCATCATGTGACGCTTGGCTGCCCGGACGTAATACCCGCGTGTGCAGCACCGACATAAAACTGTGACTAAGTGCAAATCCCTGCGCCTTTAGCAGCGCTCTGAGGTGGGCGTTAGCCTGGCGACGCTGCAGATGACTGCTGGCCTGACGTATCGCATTCAAGGCCTCCTGAAGTTCGCTGGAAGATGAGAGCCGCGAAAGCATCTCGAACAGGTTGTAGTCGATCTGCTCGTAATCGCTGACGGCAAAACTACGCATAAACAGATTCAGTACGGAGACCGGATCCTGATGAAAAACGTCTTCCATACGGGTAATGATACCACAGCCGCCGGGTTCTGATTCGGTCAGCCAGACGTCCAGTACTTCGTCGTTTAGTTCGGTATCCACCACCAGACCGCGTTCATCGACATCCGGCAGCAACAGGTGGCTGGTTTGTTTGACCGCTCCGGCCAGCGTCGTTGTCAGTAACTCCTGTAGCCAGTCCTGAAAATCGACATCATCACTGAGATCCTGAGTCAGGATCGCGCTGTGCCTATCTATCATGTCCAGAATGTCGGTCTCTTTAAACAGGTTGCGCAAATGTTGCTGCAGTTCCTGACTTTCAACGTCGTCTTCACCATCCTCGCAATTTTCAAAGATATTATCTGCCTGGAAGAGTGTGTCCGCGATATCAGCGAGGCGACGTCGGCCGTCCGGAGTTTTTAATTCCGCGATAGAATCTGCCAGAGACGACTGTGTGACCAGTTCCCGCGTAACCGCAGCCAGATAGCACTCGTAGATCCAGTCAGCGGTAAACGTGTCATATTCGAAGCGTGGTTCACGTTTGATGCGATGCTGGAAATAGAGTGTTCGCAGTGCGCGCTGAATGGCCGGGTCATGCCGGAGGCGTTGCAGCAGATTGGGTGGCAGCGTAAATCTGAGCCGTGCGCCATCCACCCACTGCCGCACGCCAACCCCGACAGGCTCGCCATGCTCGACCCATCTGAAGTTCACATGCGCCTGTTGCTTGGTTTTATTGCGTAATGAGGCTGTTGCGTGGGTGGCGTAACGCGTGACATCTAGAGGTGTCATGTTCTGGTGGGTGAAGAACGTAATGGAGCGGAGGATCTCCGCCCACGGGCCGGTAGGAATGGGGAGCGGAACGGCCTGATCGTCTGGGTTAAAACGGGTATGCCAGTACAGTTGCGAGTTGCTTTTCTCGGTGAGATTTTGATCAAATCTCAGCGCGCGCGTAAGCACCTGCATCGGGCGAATGACCCTAATAGGGGGCTGACCTTCGCACTCGATGACACACTCGGGCTGCCAAGTATTGCCGAAAGCCTGCTCAATTTCAAAATCAACATCCGAAACGCAATTCATCGCCGGAACAAAGTTGTTTGGGATAAGCCAGTCTGCTTCATTGTCGGAGTAAACGGCATAGCGCTTGGAAATGCGCCCCGGCGCAAACTCTTTCAGCCCCTGAATAAAGGGCAAATGTTCACGCTTCTCGAACTTCCGCTCGAGATGGATCTCCAGTTCCGGCAGATTAAGCTCACTGAATAGCGCTGAAGGAATAAAGGCCGGCAGTGGGGAACGTCCCGTCGAACGATCTGCCTCCGGTTGGCCCATCCGCGACCATTGGGTCGTGAGTTGTCGTTTTAATGTCGGCAGCAACTCCATCATGATCGAACGGGGCGGCGACCACAGTACACGCTGAAGTTGCTCGTCAGTGATGCGCAACGCGTAAAACAGATACTTCTCCAGCTCCAGCTGCCACGCATGTTGTTCAATCACGGCAGTAATCAGGTGGAGCATACGATCAAGATGATCAAGAGATTCTTGCTTTGTCTGCGGTTTATTCAGCAATGACCAGATATTACTTCCGGGGATCTTCATGCTCAGCCAGTCAAGTGTCGCCATTGCCGCCTGCATTTTCTGGATATGGATGTTGCCCATTGGCAACAACTGTCCTTTTATCTCTGGATTAATGAGCTCTTCATAGCGTTGATAAACGACTCGGTCGCGGCCAAATTCGGATAGGACAGCGACCATCCACGGACGCATGGTTCTTGAACGACCAGCACGCCCTTTGCGCTGCAAATAGGAGGCAACGTTACGTGGCGCTTTATGCTGAATAACCATGCCAACGGAGGGGTCGTTAAAGCCCACCTCCAGCGACGCGGTTGCAATCACCACTTCCGCTCTAGGATCGACCCCGACGTCCTGACTGGACGTGCGGGCAACGATGGCTCGGTCATTTTCGTCAAGTGAGTGACCAATATCCAGCGCGATACGCCAGTTCTGTCCTGCCAATGTCAGCTTATGGCTGTTTTTCGGTGTTTCCAGACGCTGAGAAGCCAGCGGTGGTTTTGCAACGTATAAGTTTTGACCACGCGACCGCCAGCCTTCGGCGTCACACAGTTGATGATAAAGTCGGTTATTGATATCCAGATCGTCGGTGAAGACAAAGGTTTTTTGCCCCCATGTCCCGCATGATTTTTTCCTTTTCGTATCCAGAATACGCCGAGCGAGCATGCTGGTCTGGATAGTAGTAGATAGCAAGGCGGTTTGCGAGACCGGATCACCGCGTAATGCCAGCAGATATTCAGCCCCTTCATCTTCCATTTCGTGGAACTTCGGTTCGATAAGAGCCACATGTTTTTTATGTGCACCTACCAGATCGGCGAAGAAACGTTCGGCGTCACTCAGCGTTGCCGAAAGCCCAACAAAATGAGGGTGGCTGCGCGCAAGTTGCATCCAGCGTCGCAGTAGATAGGCCGTCTGTGCACCGGTATTCCCCACATAGGTGTGTACTTCATCCAGCAGGACTACCGGCGGAGGTGTTACGTCAATGCCAACGCCAAATAGGTGATTCGTTTGGTTATTCCCTAGGTGCTGATTGAGCATTTCGGTAGTGGTAAACAGGATGTCAGGCGGGTTTTTCATCAGCGAGACGCGGGTCAGGATTACTTCGTCACTGTCTACGCTGTGATTACAGTGGCTACAACGAAGAATCTCTTTTTTCGCTTTGATATCTTCTGCTTTCCAGTGCATTTGCCCCGAACATTTCGGCGTGGTACAACGGAGTAAATCAAAGGGCATATCCTTGTCTTTATCTTTCATTGCGTATTGATGGTTGAACGGGGTATCACCGAAAAAAGAACCAATACGGATCTTGCGTCCTGTCAGTACTAGGGCCTGATTATCAAGTTCACGACATTTACTCCAGGTTTCCATGAACTGATCTTTAAGCAGTTCTTTACGTGGATACAGTGCCAGCGTCCTGACCCGTTGCGCATTGTCGCGCTGAATATCATTGAGGAGCGAGGTGAGTGCCGGGAGATAGAACGCCAGTGTTTTACCACTCCCCGTACCGGCACAGACAATGGTCCCGGTAGCTTCTTTCACGCGGGCATGATGACTATGAAAGTGCCAGGCGCGCAAAATACGTTCGGTTGAGCGTTCCTGAAAGCCGGCAATGGAAAAGTCGCCGATCAGTCGGGAAAGCGCCTGGCGTTTAATTTCGTTCATCCACGGGACATCGACCCATTTGCTCAGCACCGTTTGCGCCGGAAGTTCACGCTTCGGATAGTTGCGCGGGCGACGGACGAAACGGTAGTCGGCGACAAGCGTCCGGGCTTGCTGAAGCGGTTGATTGCGGAACCATTGACGCTGGTGGCGGAACAGGCATACCGCTTCTGCCATACGCGTGCGGTAGCGAGTTCCCCCTTTGCTGGTCGGGACGCTGAAAAGCATGGCTGCCTTCTGCAGTTCTGCCAGTAACGACTCGGCATCTTCGTACGGAAGGTGCCGGGTAAAGAGCGAGATGATATCGGCATGGGTAAATGCGCCATCTGTATCCCCCCAGACCAGCAGTTCTGCTTCCCGCTCTTCGAGCAGATCCAGCGCTTGGTGCAGGAGGGACAAATCAGCCGTAGACATAAATTATTTCCTTGTGATCACGAACTCATCCAGCATCTCTTCAACCGTTAACCACTCAAGCACCTCAGGCGTAAGGGCGCTTAACGTCGGGCGCAAGTTCTGCGGGCCATTAATGCGATTGAAAAATGCCTGAACCACGTCAGGCCAGTCCGTTTTCATCATGCCGCGCAGGGAATAAAGTTTCTCGGCTAGCGCTTTAATTTGGTGAATCTTTTCATCGCTGACTGGCTGGCTCTGCGTTAAGTTTTCGAAATCCAGACGTCGACGCTCGTAGTCGGAGGCGATATCATCAAATTTATTCGTATTTTTCTGAAAATTCAGAGTTTTGTCATCGACGTGAACTTGATGATGTAACTCTTCCAGCCATGTATTCCAAGCATCTTTTAGTTCTTTGCTTAGGTCCTTGTGCAGGGCGCCGAGTTGGTTGACGCAATGGGTCAAGGAATCATTCTGGATGATGTCGTAGGCAGTAGGTTCCTCTGAGGCGGTCAGAGTCTCACCCAGAGATTCCTGTGGTGACTCTTCCTGATCTGCAAGGTTCTCTTCCTCGCCAGAATTGTCTACCGACTGTTTTTTCAGCCAGCGTCTCCACTGCAACATGAGACTTTTGACGCTGTTCGCGGCAGCGATCAGTTCGCTACGCTGCTCGTCATTCCAGGTAACCGCAATGCCCCGCGGGAGTTGTTGCTGGGCTGAATATTGCTGTTTAAGCAATACAAACTTATCTGCAATGGTGTTAGTTTTGCTGCACACCAGATTACATTTATCGATGATTTGTGAGGCCTTACCAGCCTGAAAGCTAAGATCGAGTTCTTTTTGCATCTCGGCCAGTTGTTGGCGTAAGGTGGTCATTGATCAACTCCAGAGGCGATGATATCGCTCGCAAGTGTTTTTAGACGGTCATTCACTTTATTCAGAGCAAGAGTCAGTTGCTGGATATCCCCTTTGGCATTCATCTGCTGGAGTGTGAACGCGATCTTGGGTTGTACCAGTTGCCATTGCGCAAGTATGCTGCTGATTCTTGAAACGTAGTCACCATCAAGTTGACAGATCTCCAGCCACAATTTCGCACTATCTTTCTGTTTTTCAATGGAAAGTAACGCATTTAATGTCGCCAGACTCTCCTCGGAGTTGGTTCTGAGAGCTTCAATTTCCCCCAGCAGCCACGAAGATGGCTTGTACTGAGCGCTGCCAGTGGGGTAGTGCTCGGCCCGCACAGTCTCAATAAACGTCTGCCAGTCGTTCAGTTGTCTGAGGAAATCGTCACTATCTTTGATGTTGGCAAAGAGCTGAACATTTTTTAACGTGCTGGCAAGTTCCTGTTTGACGGAGAGCGCCGCACGTTCAATTTCTGCGCCAAGCGGCTGTTTTAACACTGTTTTCAGCGCAGAATATATTACATCGGCATCCAGCGCACGACTGCTGCCCAAGCCTGAGCCTTGCTCCGTGATGGCAACCTGTTCAAGCCACGCTTTTCTGGCATCATCCCATCCTACGAGCGCCTGCGCCCTAGCTTCGGCGACTCTGGCACTGGCGTGCGGATGCAGTGTTGCCTCAATCCCTCTGAAACAGATCTCGGAAGGAGCGGTCGTCAGCGTTCGACCGGTACTTTTACCTTCAGTTCTTCCGACGCCTTTCTGGGTGAGGCAGAGGGTATTGACGATTTCCGCCGGTTCTTCTTTACCGGTCACCAGGCCAAGCAGCAGAGCTTTTTGCAGATGCTTTTTCAGCGCATCCCGTAAGTTACGCGCCCGGAAGTGATTAATGGCACTTTCCGTAGCCTGCGGTACCCACCACTGGATGAAGTTTTGATAGCGAGTATAGTCTTCCTGCGCCTCTGGATAATTAAAACCTTGCTTTAAATCGGCGTAATGCTGGATACGTAACAGGGCTACCGCGGCGTTATACACATCTACCCGTCGGGAAGGATCGGTCAGGTCCTGCTCAGAGTAAAAGTTCGTAATAATACTTGAGGGGTTAGATGCCGCTTTTGGCAGAAAAATCAACGTAAAACGACCTTCTTTCAGCGGTGGTCGAGAAGACATACCAAACAACTCTGGCTGTGCATGAATTTCATAACAAGCGTTCAGTGCCGTACGCAAATCACGGGCAACCTCCTGCGGCAGAATGACATTATCATTCACCCATGCACGGACCGCCCTGATAAAGGGTAGTTCGGATTTGGCAGTGTATTTTGCCTCTTCTTTCGGTTCGAACTCCGGATTGTCAATCTTTTTACCCGCCGGCGTACTGCCTGTCTTGCCAGTCGTTTCGTGTGCGTTCTTTGTTACTGGTTCCACCGATTTCATCGTGGGACCTTTGCCATTCAGTTGTGCGGCTAGCTCATCGAGGCCAAAGGTACTCGCAACGCTACTTGGCAGTTTTACGCGTAGTTCATCAAAAGAATCAATGCCATATCCCCAGATGGCGGCAAGTGTCACCGAACTGCCAACCCGACTGACAACCAGTTGTGAAATCTTGTCTTCGATCTCGGGAACGGCATGAATTCCAGCGAAATTTGCTGGCGGGAACTGTGTTTTTTCCGCTTCTATTCGGCAATCGCGCAGAATATCTAACAGGATGCGGTTAATGATTGTGCGCGGGTTAAAAATCAACTCGCCGCTGCTGTCGCGGCAATGCTTATCCGCCAATGCCAGAATGGCACTACGGTTATACGGGAATAGCGGGAATTTCTGATTGGCAGAATAACCAAAATCCTCTAGTGCATCAGGGATCTCATCACTGTGCCATACAGGTGGCCACAGAGACTTACCTTGCTCAGGACGTTTTTTTAACTCCTTTGATCCAAAGCGTGCGGCGTTCAGATAGCGACCACAGAACGAGACAATACGATCTTCGTTATTGTCTTTATCGACGTTCTCAATGACCCACTCGTAGCCAGCACGTGTGATTAACGTTTCCTGGCGGCGTTTATAGCCAGGATAATTGTCGGTGACTGCAATCACTGAGTGGACAGGACAGAGAACTTGCACGCCGCCAGGTGCCGCTTCTTCGATCAGACTGTCGATCAGAACATCTTCAATAGCGGAAATCGCCGCCATATCTTCTACCAGAATCACCAGACGACGATTAAGTCGTAGAAACTCCTTGCGGATGTCCTGAAAAAGCTCCTGAAAAGATCCTCCATTGAAGGTGAACAGGCGCTTGAAAAGTGATTTCAGCGAGGTATGCATGGCTTCATTGAGCACGCGCGCTGCTCGGGCACGCGCCTCCACTTGGTCTGACTCATGCAGTTGAGAATGGTTCAGATAGCGGCGTGCACGCGCGGACAGATCGTCAGGTTCAAAGATAAAATAGAGATCTTCCGGAAGAAGTTCATATTTATCATGATCTTCTTCTCCTTCTTTCAGACCACTACTCATCCGACTGGCAAGTTTGAAAATACAGTGGCCTGGATTCAGAAGATTCTGTTTGAAGTTAGGGTCGGTGATCAGATCACAGATACCGTTTTCCACCTCTTCAATGATAGCTTCCATATAGGCGAGTCGGTCTGCAGGAATGTCTTTACCTTGCGCCAGCAATGTTTGACCTTCTTCCTTGACCGCTTTTTGCATGTCCTGCAACTGATGGGCCATCATGGTCAACAGTAGGTCTGCCAGATCTTTCGCTGGGTACTGTTCTGTCACTTCATTAACGCGCATGCGTGCGTTGTCGAAAAATTCCCCCGTCAAATTTTTTAGGATGCGTAAAAGCACCTGCCGTAGACTGGCGTTTTTGGGTATCCGGACAATTTCCCATTGCTCATTCTTGTTGTTTTCCGCTAGGTACATGTTGAATCGGCAGTCTAACCAGCGCACCAGATGTGATTTCCCCATCCCCGAGCGGCCAATCAGTGGGATCGCGCGCTCCGTATGAAGTAACTGCTGGAACAGGTCTTCATCACGCAATATTGTATGATTTTCATTGACGTCGCGTCGGGTCAGTAGCATCGGTTCATGTACGGCCAGAAGCACATGATCCTCTAATTCTTCTGCTTCATTGCGAATGCATTGGACGATATTTTTCCTGGATGGCCAATATTCCATTATGCTCATTCTGCATCCTCTCTTAGCGTGATTTGGCTAACCCGGCGAATTTTACCGCCAGGTAAGTGAAGTGATAAGGCGTCTTTATCATCACTGTGGATGGAGAGGATAATGCGTCTACTGATTTCAAGTCGTTGCAGCGCAACAGATGTGCTGGTGCAGATATTGTCACCTTCCGGTGCGATCCAGTCTTTTTCCTGCTGCATCACGTCATGAACGGAGTTTCTGTACTGGCCCCCGTCCATCATCGGCATGACCTCCGCCATGTTTGCCATAAAGATTTTGGCGGGAAGGGTATGCGTATCGTCAAAGATCTCCGGCAGAAAATATTGGATGGCCCGGGTAGGGTCGGTGACATAATTTCCGTCCGGCATTAACTCGAGAAAACCGAGAAAACGACCAAATTCTCTCACTAGTTTTTCGGTGTTGCTATTGATGGTTTCGCCAGGTAACCATTTATGCACTTTGTTGGTGATGATCGTAGGGGAAAGAGGTTCCCGGCCCCCGACCGAGTGTTGCTGAAGGCTCAACAAGCAACTCAGTACCCGCCACAACGGTTCGCAATCATTCCCACTGGCAACGCCTTTTTCACGACAAGCATCAATCGTACAGATAAGCAACCGATGCGCCAGTGGACGCACACCTGCTTCAAGCGGTAACATCTTTCCGTCGAGCATCGGCCAGAGTCCCAGATTGCACCAAAAGCTCAGGTTCTCTTTTAATTTTCTCCACGCGTTATCGTTAGCGGGCAGGTTATCAGGACGATAGCGGGCGAGCAGTGTGTCCTGAGACAACGGTTCCTGTGCGCTTTGCAGAACGCGTTCAATCAAAGGAAGCAGTATCAGTCCGCTTCCTGGGTTTGCGTTGTTAATTATTGACATGTTGTAGTTGCCTGATAAAAGAGTCCAGCGACAGCGCATTAGCGGCACTTGCGCACCATGTTCGATGTGGGAACTGAGGATCGGCGAGATGCTCAGGTGCAATAATAATTCGCTCAAAGCGCGTCATGGGTAGATCTGGGAACGCATTAGCCGTGTTAGGGATGATCACGATCTCTGGTCCATCCGATGCAGGTGCTGTCATTTTCTGTGCGCTCCAGAAATGCGAAAGCGAATCTAGGTTGTTCTCTAGTTGCAGGAACACTGCTCTGTCTGCACGAATAAACACGTATTCGCCAGAGGTGATCAGTGATCGCAACGTCACACGAAGTTCCATCAACAACGAATGTAACTTCATATTTTCGTTGTAATAAACTTTCTTTTCCGCACCTACGAAGAGTGCTTTTTTCTTCGGCTCGGAACGTAAAATTTGTACATCTGTGCCCACGGTGGGCGAAAACGCCCCTTTCCCTTTCTGGCGACATCCCGGACAACCACCACAGGTTAACTCGGGAGGATGGCTCTGATATTCATAGAATTTCTGCAGAATTTTACACAGTGGTTTGCCAGGATCCTCCAACCACGTTTCCATTACCGTAAAGGCTGCCCGGCGGTTATTCAACTCGGACTGGCGGATCTTCTCCACATAGGTGTTCCAGTGCGCTTCTGAATAATGCGCATCGTCACAGTGACGGATATGTACGTGGTTATAGTAGCTTTCGGACCATTCAATCAGTTGCGTGTTGTTGTCATCCAGATTATCTCGCAGGTCGTCAGGAATTTTCGGTTCAGCAAAGACCAGTTTGATGAGTCCGGCTCTTTGCATTAACAGCAACGTCCGACGATTCCAAGCTTCGTTTTTATCGCCTTGGTGATCGATATGAACGGGCTTGGTGTTCAGTGAAATCATGTAGTCAGCGATCGGGCTTTTCTTACGATCGTCAAACATTGCTTTCCAGCGGGCAAAACCTTTTTCTACGCCAATCAGCGTCTCAACGGCCAGCGATTTTGCCGTTTTCATTTGCGCCTTATGCCATACCAGATGCACCTGGCAGGATCTGCCGTCACGCCCAGCACGTCCACAGTCCTGGTAATAGCGGTCGATATTTTCCGGAATAGCAGCATGAATGATGCTGCGGATTTCCTTTTTATTCATCCCTACCCCAAAGGCAGAGGTAGCGACCATGATATCGAGTTGGTCATTTTTCCATTTTGAAATCAATTTCTTGCGATTGTTTGTGTCAATTTGACCGTGGAATATGCCGATTCGCCAGTAGCCCAGTTCGTTCAGACGGGCAGACCACATTTCCGCATCTGTGCGGGTAGTGCAATACAAAATCAGCGGGCGGGGTAAGGTCATCAGAAGTTGTTCGACCCGCTGACGATGCGCGTTTTCATTTGCCTCATGATGCACAAAATATTCCGGCTCTGGGCGTAGGAAATTAGCTGATACTTCAATCAGTTCACTGTTTTCATCATGGAACTGCTCGACCAGAATGTCGCGGGTACTTTTGCTGTAAGTCGCCGAAAGCAGCAGCGTACGAAAACGGCATTTGCCCATGGCTTTCAGTGAGCGAATCATAGGGGCAATTAGCTGAAAGTCAGGGCGGAACTCTGCGCCCCATTGATCGATCAAATGCGCTTCGTCTATGACAATCGCGCCAATCATATTCAGTCTGGAAAGCTCAAACAGCACCGGAACCAAAGAAGAGCGAACGGATTCTGGGGAACAGAAGAGAACACGCTGTGTTCCCGCCTTGATTCTTTCCTTAATTGCCTGACGCGAGGGCTGATCTTGGCCTCCGATCCAAACATAACTTCCACCATGATCTTGGTCAGCACCGCGAAGCAGTTTTTGCATATCGTCAGCCTGCTCAATCGCGAGGGCGACAGTGGGGACGATCACCAGCGTGAGGGTGTTTGTCGGTGCGCTGAGCGCCTGGAGTTGGGTGAGCAGACTTTTACCGCAACTGGTGGGCAGATTAACCAGCAATGTACAGTTATTATCAGACGTTAGCAGCGTCCGGATGGCGGCCTGTTGACCGAATCCCTGATAGTGAGTCAGCCATGGCTCTTCGGGTAACAGGCGCCTCAGTGCCGGATCAGTCTCGGGGCGCAGCAAGTTCCTGCGTATCTTACGCTGATAGGTGGCTCTGGTCAGCGCCAGGTCCGACTCTTCAGCCAGTTGAATTTGTTGCACGGCAGGCAACTTTGTCATGCCCCACTCAGGTGCCGGAGCATCGGTCAGTTCTGGCGGCAGGGGTAGCCACGGCTCGCTAATACCACTCGCGTGAGCGGCACGTAACGCATCGGCGTAGCCGGCAAAAATGTCACCATGACCTGCCGAGGCATCGGTGATGATCTGAATCAGTCTGTTCAGAAACTGATTTTCGATGCCATCCTTAAAGGTGACCCCTTGACTAAAATAGGTGGTTAGCGCCTGCTGCAGGCGTGACCATTCCTCTTCCATCAGACGATTTCCTCTAATAGATTTCTGCTGCACACCACCACGGCTTTCACGGCCATTAACTGAAGTCTGGCTTGTTCGCCGAAGGTTGCCTGTTGTTGTTCTCGGTCACTGGTATAGACTCGTTCCACCATCTCTTTCCACGTGTCCGGTGAGACAAGTTCTTCGATTTCTTGCCAGAGATTAGGGCGCAGATTTATATCTGCATAGAATTTCTGCGATGTTTCATGTTTGGCGTACTCGCCATTGAGCAGTTCCAGCAACTGCGGATTTATCACCGGCGTACCATTAGAGGACAGCCAGTGTTGCACAATTCGCGGCGGGTACAACTCGTCTGCAATACGGCGTTGTGCGTAGGTATCCTGCGTCTGGCAATGGGTGACAAGCCAAGTTGACTGAAAGAAGTAATTGGGCTCATTCAGTGGCTTGGGGAGCACTCGCAGTACCGCCATGGAACTGCCTCGGGCATCTTGGTTTAACAGTTGCCAGATCGTATCGACAAATGGCTGCCCATAACGCAGCGGGTAAACGGTTGTTCCGTCGATCGCCGGAATGCGTTCAGCGCTCATCAGATGCGTTGACGGTGGGTTGCCCCCTTCTTTATCGAAGCTGAGCATGCAGGTGGTGAGAAAGGTTTTAAAATCGACCAGCGTCCCTGTGCTGCGATCAGAGAGTTCGAACTGAAACTTGATACCTTTTTCTGGAGTGCCGGTGGTGCGAAAACGTAGCACACGCGTGATCCAACTTGTCAGTGCATTACACTGCGCTACTGCAAGATGATCGTCAGCGCTGATCTGTTGCGCAAAAATCGCCGCCTCTGCAATCTCATCATCCATCGCCAGCAGCTTTTCCTGCATGTTAATTTTATGCGTTTCATTGGCCAGAATACCCTGTTCGCCAGGGAATTCTCTGGCAACACGTTCAAGGGCCACCGGGCCTTCTTGGTAGACATTTTGCCACGCATTTTCTAGATAATCGTCGAGGACGAACTGGAGGCTGGCGATTGTGTTATTAAATACGCCAATATAGTCTTTCAGAATGCGGGCCCACACGTTGCGTAATCCACAGTCGGCGTGATTTTTCAGGATCAGACTCTGGACAGGTTTTACGCCTTTCAGGTTTGCACTGTACCTGTTCAGACGACCAAGGCGCTGTTCAATACGACTACAAGAGCGCGGTAAACCGTAGTGAACGGCTAGTCGCATTCCCCCATGGAGATTCAGACCATCTTCGCCGCTTTTATCGCAAATTAGGATCCGAATAGGGCTGCCGGGTTTGAGGTACATCAAGGGATGACCCGGCTGATAGAGTTCCTGGGGGTACTCCAGCAGTAGTTCGAGCTTTATTGCCAAGTGTTGGGCAAGATCCGGACGATCGCAGAAGACGATTGCTTTTCCTGTCGGATTCTTTTGCAACCACTCATTCAGTGTGATGGCAAGCTTGTAATCAATGGCCTGTAGTTCATTTTTTGCAGTTGAAACAATGTGCTCTAACAGATCTCGTTCTTCCTGAGTGCGTTCCGCTTCACCCAAATGTACTTTAGCGCGTTGCATAACACAGAGTGGGCTGGATAGGAGATCGTCAACCCAGAAGAGGTACGTGTCTTCACTCATTGCCCACTGCGTATTCTGCGGCAGTAAAGATAATGAACGATACTCATCAATCAGTTCGTCTAATGCTAACCCATCGCAATACCAGCGGCACTCCTCTGCTCCATTTAGCCCAGGAAACAGAAGGTTTAGATTGAGGTTTTTCGTTTCATCGAAGCTGAGTGAAACCTGACGGCGATTACGCAACAGTCGATGATGAATGCGATAGTTTTCCCCCAAGTGCCGGCGAATATCCCGGATCCCTTCTTCACGCTCCGGCGTATTGGGGGAGAACGTCCCAATAAGCGGAATGAGTTGCTGACAGAGCGTCATCAGAACAGTATCTTCTGGGAACTGCTGCTGCAGTGTTTCCAGATTACGACGTAAGCTGACGTTTGAGACGGAAGGTACTAACCCCGAGAAGATCCCGCCAAGGTTTTCGCGATTTTTGACTAGTTCGGTAAAGTCTTGCAGATGGGTCTCATCCACTTGGTAGGCTTCCGGATTAATACAGTGCAGCATCGACAAGAAGTTCCTTTCATGCCCATGCAGAGGGGTCCCCGTGAGTAACAGAACGTAGTGGGCTTTCCGGCAACCCTCTGCGATCAGGTTGAAGTCATAACGTTCATCTTTATCTCCTGACCACGGCCAAGAGGCAATCTGGTGGACCTCATCTACTGCGATAAGTGAAGGGGTGAATCCCCGTTCAATCAGGGTACAGCCATCGCAATGACTGCAAATCACGATGCCTTCCGTGGCCTCATTTTGTCGCAAACCTGCGAGGGCCGTCGAAGCATCAATAATAAGTTGTTTCAGTTGAAAACGTTCAGCCAGTTCTTCCCGCCACTGGCTAACTAGTGGTGCCGGAACCGCAATAAGCATGCTGACGTGGCCAGTTGCTTCTAACGCGTGTTCACGGATGACCATTCCTGCTTCGATGGTTTTCCCCAGCCCAACCTCATCGGCCAGAATATACTTGGGGTTTTTATCCTGAAGTACACGGCGTACTACCGCCAATTGGTGGGGTTCGAGTTCAACGGCACTACTAGAAATGGATGCCATCGCGCGGCATGCAGCGCGTTGCTGGATGTAGGTTTCAATAAAGGCTTGGCGGTAAGGGAAAAAGAACGGTGCGTCATTAGCTTGGAGGGCAAGGAAATCTGCAGGGTTTATCGGGGTATCCGGCGCTTTGTTCAGAACAAAAATTTCGTCGATTGGCAGCGTCGTAGTTTCATCTTCGCGAAAGATGACGAGAAAATCCCCTTTGGGGCGCGATCCGCCAAACCGGGCTCTAGTCCATCGTTGGCTATGTGGCTCAATGCAATAAATTACCGTCTCTTCGTGCGGGATTGTCAGGGTGAGTTGTTCTAAAGGAACTTTCATTTGTCGTGCATAAGGTTGAGCCGGTGACTCAAAAAAAGCGACCGTGGCGTTATTTGTATCACTATCGACGGTGACAACTTTACCGATGCCTTCAAATTGCTCAGAGATAACCAGTGACCCGATGGGTAATACGTTCATCCTCACATCCTTGAATTGTTTCTTATAATCACATTTGCTCAAAAACAACCAAAGACAGACCGAAAATGTTACTTTGCTATGCCTGAGCGACATGCTTATAAGTGCATTGATTTGAGTATTATGATCAGGATACTGAGATAATTCTCATATTCAAGGGGGAAAGTAGAAAAAGATCAATGAGATGTTGGCTTATGCAGGGGAGATTTCAGCGATATCAATTTTATCTGTTACAATGAGTATTTTTCAATCTACTAATGTAGGCTGGATGAATTCAAAAATAATTGTTAAGTAATAATAAAATGATCACCATCGAATATTAAATATTCATATCAACGCCACTAAGGAAAACATAAACTGCCGAGAATTGTGATGCAAGTTATAAAATGGAAGGTTGTTTGTTGCCATCGACTAAGGAATGTGACTGGTTTTATCCAAACCAGTCATCGGGTCGGATATCATTCACCGCGATAAATGCAACCCGCTGTGCAGGTTTCTTTCACCATTACAGCGGTCAGGTGTGGCAACTGTGATTTAATCTGCTTCCAAATCCATTCTGCCAGTACTTCGCTGGTCGGGTTTTCCAGACCAGGAATATCGTTGAGGTAGTAGTGATCCAGTCGGTCTAGCGTGGGTTTGAAAATCGCCTTCAACTCGGCAAAATCGATTATCCAACCGGTGTGTTTATCGACCTCTCCGGTAATTTCCAGACGTACCACAAAAGAGTGTCCGTGCAAACGCCCACATTTATGCCCATCAGGCACGTTTGGGAGTCGGTGTGCGGCTTCAAAGGTGAAATCTTTGTACAATGTTGTTTTCATAGCGACCTCGTTTTTTGTTATATAGTAACAACAAGAAGCAAGACTTCCTAGAATTTATGACTTAGTGATTAACACTACTGTATTGTGTAGTGGTCAACAAAAACTGGTCACAATTTCAGATTTTTTCCAGTATCTATTTTCCGATTCGTTCGGAGGTAATCCACCGTTATATTCATGAGGCCGGAGTGCACTTAATATTCAATTATATACTCTGTTATTGTATGGACATCTTCGTTAAGGCTAAAGTAACCAGTCACTGGTGCCCACTCGTTCTTCAGACTTCTGAAGAAACGTACCATTAGGCTAATATCCCAGCAGTTTCCCCGACGACTCATACTCTCCTTGATCCGATAACGCCACATCACCTGCCTGAACTGTCTACTTGTGTAATGGCTCTCCTGTTGCTAAGGAACATAACTCCCTCTGGTTTACCTCGCGTTTCCTCGGCCATCTTCAGCGCTTTTATAGTCAGTCTGCTGTCCGGTGAGAACGACATTGCCCATCCCCGGGCTTTATTGCGAACAGAGCAAGTACTACTGCGAGGTATCCCCATCGTTTACCTATCCAGATATACGTCACGTCATCACACTTGATTTAGCTGTGTCACAGCGAAGTGCGGTTCAAGATAGTTAGGAATAGCGACATGTTCATGACCGGTGGGGCGGCGGCTGACAGTTGACCAGCCCCTGTTTTTTCATGAGCCTGCCAGCAAGCCAGCGTCCCATCTGGTAATCTCTCCGGGTTGCCATTGTGGCAATGCTCCTAGCTCCGCCATGCGAGTCAATTACCTAGCCCATCTGCCGTCTGTTTTTTCAGGACGGGTTTTCCAATATCTGTAGCTGCAGCGATGAACTGCGAACACATGACAGAGTGTGAACACAGGATAATGCGCTCTGAGTTTCCCGATTATTGAGACTGTTCAGGAATCTGACATCAAGAGCGCGGTAGCCTTCCTGAGAAACTCCTGGTTCACACTCATAATTCAGGGTCTTGCTGGAGAGAATAACCCAGTGATTTTACTCTTCGTTTAAGTCCATTGAGTACGCAACTACGGTAACGCTCTTCATAGTAATCAGCACAATTGTCGACATATTTTTTACCATATTTCAAGGCATTGTAGAACAGTGTTGCCAGTTTTCTTGCCGTTGCAGTGACTGCTTTTGCTTTACCTATACGGGATGATAATCGACGATAAAAAGCATCCAACGCAGTATCGCTCCGACCAATCGTTGTGGCTGCCAGCCTGAGTGCAGCAGCAATTCAACTGGATGAACGTCTCGTTTTCGAGGACAACAC
The DNA here is from genome assembly GCF_002966045.1 of Escherichia sp. MOD1-EC5189. NCBI lineage: Bacteria > Pseudomonadati > Pseudomonadota > Gammaproteobacteria > Enterobacterales > Enterobacteriaceae > Escherichia > Escherichia sp. MOD1-EC5189. The sequence continues at coordinate 18,790 of NZ_PTRX01000016.1, forward strand.
TTTTCCACCGGAGATCTTATTTCCCGTGGACAAAATAGCCACGAGGTAAAATGGCTCGCATCAGGCCAGCGATTCATGTCAGTACCGCGTTCGGCAACGAATTTTAGTGCCAGATAAGGCCCAACCCCATGTATTTGTGTCAGATCTGCCGTGGTAATTTTCCAGAGTAACGGTCTGACATCAAGGAAAGCTGATTGGGTTGCTTTGTACGATGTCTGGCGCAGGGTAATACTCCTTCAGGATTTTCAGTCCCGGTGCTGAGTTGTATTAATGAATTTCGATTTGATCGTCACGTTCACGGATCTTTTCCAGGTAAAAATAGAAAAATGCCACCGACTGCTCAAGTGCAAAAAGATGCTCAGGTTGACAGTTCCCTGTCAGTGCCTGCTGGAGTACTTCTGGCGTCTTCTTACATCTCACATCACGGTACTAGATCAATACTGAAGGATCGGGCTCACCGCTGACAATAGCTCTGACGATCGAGAGACCGGTGACGCCAGTGATATCCGATACGGCATGATGCAATTGCACATTCATCTGCATCAGCGCTTTCTGCATATGCTGAATATGCGCAGCCCGGTATTCAGTCAAGCGTTCTCGTTGCCTCAGATAAGACCTGAGGACTGAAATATCGTGTACAGGTCTGAAACTGGCCCGGAGAAGACCAAATGCATGTCGTCTCTGCAACCACTGTGCGTCGTTGACATCAGTCTTGCGACCGGGAACATTTTTTGCGGCTCTGACATTAACGAGTATCATATTAAAACCCGCTGCTTCAAGGATCTCAAAAGCAGGCAACCAGTAAACGCCGGTGGACTCCATGGCGACGGTTGTAATATGACAGGTTTTGAGCCAGTCAGACATACGATGAAGGTCGCCGGTGAAACTTTGAAAAGTCCTTATTGGCTCGGCGTCAGCATCAGGCGGTACGGCCACAACGTGAAATTTGGCCCCAATATCAACGCCCGCAGCATGAGAATGGACAATAGACATTCGGGAGGATTTTTTCATATAAATCTCCTTGCTCATTTTTAATGAACGAAGGAGGAGACGACGGAGAAATCACCTTCCTGAACGGGATCAAGCTACCACCGTCGGATCCGCCACAGTCCCTGAACCATGTTTTTTTAAGGGTCATACCACCAAAAGGCCGACGACTGCTTCCTTCGCTATATTAGACTGCCAGCTTTACCGGGGAGTTTCTGAGACTCGGGACGGGGTTTCACACATGGAAAGTTTTTTAATATTTCGTTTCCATTTCAATTCGTTGTAGCTTTTTCTTTAGCTCACGTAGTTCGATTTGTTCCGGTGTTATCAGGAAGGCTTTTGGCGTTTGCCCTGACGCTCATCACGCAGTTGTTTGAACCATTCCGTCATCGTGGAAAGACCAACATCCATAGCCTTAGCAGCGTCAGAAACAGTGTAATTTTGATCGACAACCAACTGAGCGGATTCACGTTTGAATTCAGGACTGAAATTTCTTCTTTTCATTGGTGCACCTGTGTTGTTCTAAGGTGAGCATATCACCCTGTTCAGATGGCCAAATTCAGTAGACCACTTCAGCCCTGAATTCGACTTTTACAATGACTTATCTGGACGCATGAAGAACGTCAGGAATATACCAATAACAAGCAATGCGACGGAACCGTAGAATGGTAAACTCCAGTTGCCTGTTTTGTCGATAATAATGCCAAAGGCGATAGGTGAAATAATGTCGGCGACAGCGGAACCGGCGTTCATCAATCCGCTGGCAATTCCCACATACTTCGGCGTAATATCCATCGGGACAGCCCGGATAGGCCCAATGGTCAGCTCATCGGCCAGCAATGTCGTGAACTGTGAGACGAAACAGCGTACACAGTTTGAATGTATCTACTTTTCCCAATACTGGGCGAAGGGAGATGTTATTGCGAAGCGCGCGCCAATTGGTCAGTGGGAACCTTATTCGGAAGAGTCACTACTTGGCATCATCGTCACCAGCGTCTGTCGTATTAAAGTCGCGATGCTAAAACCTGAACCTCCCAGAGATCCCCATATCCCGCTGATGGGGGATTTTAACTAAAACTTAGCGCTATCGCTGCGTATCGTAACTATCCCGTATTACGTAGCGTAAATTATGACGCCATACGGGGAACAAATACACAGAGGAAGAAAAAGATTAGATTGGTTTTAAGGGATATTTTTATCATAAATGGCACTGCTAAAATTATGAGATTATCGAAGATAAAATTCTTGATCATACATAAAAGGCCTCCTGAATTAAATCAAGAGGCGTATAGTTTTTACATTACTGATGTATGTTTAATGATCTCACTGATTTTCACTTTCCTGTCCTGCGATCTTGAAAGAGTGGCAGCATCAGCAGTAGCAATCGCCGACATGGCCGCCTCACCATTGAGAAGGTCAATATAATCTTCTTCAGGTTTTGCACCACAGAGGATATTATGGAGGAATAACGTCTCCTTTCTTATTAAACTGGCAAGCCATAATGGTGTTTTTTTTCCTGGATGACCATATGCTATAGCGCCATCCATTTCTGAGGTCATATTGCCTTTCCGACGATCATCATCTTCTTCTTGTGTTTCATGGACCAAAAAATGCTTTGTCTGACCGCCAATCCTAAGTGACCCTGCTGTTTCTTGCATATCAATTTTAATAGAGCCTTTAGTTCCATTGATGATGACATAATGTTCCGGCCAGTTAAATGCACTCCCCCACTCTAAGGTTGCTAGTTTTCCTGACGGGAATTCCAAGGTCATAAATAACATATCATCTTCATTGCCAAATCCTGGACCAGAATGGGCCAAATTTCCACCAATCATAGTAACCGTCTCTGGTATTTCTCCAAGTAAATGCTGAACACAATCTAACTCATGTATATGATGATATAGATGTCCACCAGATTGTTCTTTCATCTTTTTCCAGGAAAGTCTCTCTTGTTTGTTTTCCCAGCCATTTCTCTTAGTATGACATGATAATATTTCGCCGATAACACCTTCTTTAATTAACTTCCGTGCATATTGAACCCCATTGAAAAAATTCATAATATGCCCGGCCATAAAGGTCACACCAGCTTCTTTACACGCTTTGACCATATCCACACAATCTTCATAACTTAATGCAATTGGTTTTTCACAAAAAACATGCTTCTTATTCTTTGCTGCTTTAATTACTGGTTCTTTATGCAGATAATTTGGGGTGGCTACGATCACGCAATCGACTAATTTACTTGAGACTAAAGCATCCAAGCTTGACATATTGATACACTGCAATTCACGGGCAATATTTTCTCCATTTTCAGGATCGTATACACATGTAATTTTTGCATTATCATGCATATTCATAAAACGAGCTAATTCAGCGCCAAAGTATCCAACACCAACAACGCCATAATTAATCATAAAGCCTCCAATTATTTAGCCACGGATAGTTTATAAATTTTACCTGGAATATCAAAACCAACTAACAAAATTAATAAGGCAGAGAATGCAACCGTAACAATGAATAATGAAACACCTAAGCCATAATATCCTGAAATGTATGTAGCTAATACAGGTGCGGCCATTCCTCCAGTTGCCCCTAAGTTATAAATAAGACCGGTCCCTAATCCTCTTAATTTTGTTGGAAAGTAATCATATATAAATTTTGGAACCAACCCTGCAATACCTAAATTTGTAAACATTAATCCAAAGAGACATAATCCTATAAGAGAAGAGTTTTTCACAGAAATAAAAAAAAGAGGACAAAGGAAAATAAATGAAGTTATTAGACCGACTACAAAGGCTTTTTTTACACCAATCTTATCACCAACAAAACCAAAAAATATTGTACCTGTCAGTGTTCCTAAACCTGCTATTGTCATCAGAGTTGAAATAACCACTGTATTAACTCCATTATCTGCCAGGTAGGAAGGAAGTAGTCCGTTTATCGGCCAGTTTGCACCAAATAGACAAAAACAGACGAGGAAAACGATCATAGAGATTGAAAGATGTGGTTTTCTGAAGACAGACAAAAATGTTGATTTATCCTTATATTTATCTTCAACCCACTCCTGACTTTCTGGAGCACTTTTTCTGATCCAAAGAACTAGTAAAACTGGTAACAGGCCTATAAAAAAAGAGTTTCTCCATCCATATACTTCAGCAAACTGAGGGATTATTTGTGCCGCAATAATATTTCCAACAGAAAAACCACTTACCAAAAAAGCACTAGCTTTAGATTGAAGATTTTTAGGCCAACTTTCTACCGCATAAGTTGAAGCACATGCATATTCACCAGACATCCCTAAGCCAACAATAAAACGGCAAACTGCGAGCATATATAAGTTTGTAGCAATACCGCTAAGGCCTGTTCCGACTGAGTAAATGATAATTGCCCACATCATCATTGGCTTACGACCATATTTATCAGCCATGGCACCAAAAAAACCACCTCCAATAGGTCTGGCTATGAAGGCCACTGTCCCTATTAAAGTAGCCTGAATATCCGTAATGCCAAGATCTGCTTTTATAATATGAAGAATGTAAAATATCATCATAAAATCAAAGCCATCAAATACATATCCAAGCCATGCGGAAAAAAGAGCTTTCCGTTGTGGTGGATTAACTTGTTTATACCATGCTGTTGCCATATTTGTTTCCTGTGTTATTCTAATATAGCCCTTAAAGTAAATATTAGGGAGCCTCAACAATATCCAGAAATAATTATATCGTCTTCAAATACGCCAGTACTATTGATTGTTATCAATACCTAATCAGTACAATCTTTTCCTCCATTTCTTCTTAACATATTTCACTCTATGAAAGATAAAACTGATACCCACCTACAGTTTTGGGTCACCAACAAAAAACAATGTTCGCCAGATATTCCACCACTGGCACAGTTCAACCCTGCTTCAAAAATTGACTTATTCATTGTGCTCATTTTCGTAGTCCGTTCAGGTTGAATAAAACTCCCTTAGTCAAATGAGGAAAGACTGAGAGGTTATTACTTTAGCTTACGTTATAGCTGTTTTCCTTTGCAGTATTTCTTTGCTTTTCTGTATACCTTTATACCTGTTATACCAGATCAAAAAACAAGCAATCCACATAACAAAACGCGTTTTGTTACTGATGTCACAAATTGAGCATATTTTTGTAGCTGATAGTTTGTTACAAACACCAGAACCAAGATGCCTATTTCGTTTCAGCATCAACTGTTAAATTATCTGGTTGCCAACGAGAATACTGAGCTTTTTTGTCCCCAAGACTGACCGTCAACGCCACAATCTTTGACTGTTTGACATTGTCATGCCCGCAGGCCAGCGGATCTAAAGACATTAGACTGCTTGCATCAGCCAGTTGCGTATCTGGCTATGTCACTTAATTGCTAAGGGTTCGAGGAACTCAACATTAACGCATTTTTCAGCGCATCACCGACAGTGTATATGAACGATTGCACTCTGACGATGGTTGATTTATTTGGTTGCGTAGGGGCTAGCTAGTCTGGTACCGGAGGCTGGATCTGAAGTACTGACCCCAGGAATAACGCCGGGCTGACTCATATTCTGACCCATTGCCAGCCCGCGTGTTTACTGCTCTAGCTCATTTCCTGTTGTCAGGCGTTCAATTCCCAACTGCAGGTTATGGCCCGGTGCACAAACACCTGACGGCAGGTATCACTTACCCGAAGAAGGTAAAGCCCTCAAGAGGCAGTAACTCAGCCAACCTCTCCTCCGGCCACTCCGGCAGACGCGTCAGGACGTCCGTCAGCCAAGCATGTGGCTCCAGACTGCGGTTCCCAGAAGGCTCATTATCTGTGCCGCGCGGTTCCCGGCCATCAGTGAACCAGCGAACAACCAGGCCTTTCGTCCCATAACGACCGGACGGATAGCACGCTCGCAGATATTGTTGTGTGTGCCTTGAAATGCACGATCTTTCCGTCGGTGAAAGTCCGCCCCGGCTAACTCTCGCTCCGACTAGAAGGACAAGAAGCGGTCCAGGAGGTAACAAAAGGGCTGAATCTCTCCCTGAAACGACTTCTTCAGGAAGTCAACGGGTTATGCGGGCCGTAACGTGAGTGAACACTGAGCAGCCATCGAAATGCCGTCGAGGGTGCTGACACGCCACAATAACGGGGAAGGCCGACGATGACCGGGAAGAGAGTGAGAAAGGCATCGGTCATACCCACCGGGGTTGTGGTGTCAGCATGCATAACAATTGATCGATCGTGCAACAAGAGAAGTCCATAACGATGTCTGTCCGGGTGACGGGCAACAACGCCTCGCGAGGGGGTGAATCGGTTGTTATGGATGGCAGATAGGGTGTAGTAGTGAAAATACTGAGTAATGTCAGAGGAGCGAAGGCCCCCTCTTGCAGTACCAGTGTAACATGCAGAAAGAGCCCGGGGATTGCCATCAGCCTCACAACCCCGCTCGAACCGGTTCAGAACCTACAGAAAACACTACAGGAGAAAGCAAAGTGAACCGCCCCGTGTTTCCTGTTTATCATTTTCTGGTCAGTGCCGCGATTCTGGTATTCGTGATGATTTTCTGGCGGACACACCATCGCGACCACCGTAACTGGCTGGCTCTACGGCTATTCGTATTATGCTCTGTAAACCGTTGGCCATTGCGGATGGTTAAAGGAACAGTTGTGGGGACAACTGACACATTACGTGAAATGCAGCGTTATGAACAACTGAGTCAGCACGGGGCTGACAACTGGAAAATCCAGCCGGGAGCACCGTTATATGATACGATTGTTATTGTCACTGGTGAGAGTGTGCGCAGGGATTATATGTCAGTGTATGGCTATCCCGTACCAACCACACCGTGGCTGAATACGGCACCCGGTTTATTTATTGACGATTATACCTCGACAGCCTCCAGTACAGTGTCTTCCCTGAGCCGGACACTGATTTATGACTATGAGCAGAACCCTGATTCCGGCAACAATGTGGTGGCGCTGGCAGCAAAAGCAGGATACAGCACATGGTGGATATCCAATCAAGGAAAACTGGGGGAGCATGACACACGCATCTCTGTTATTGCTTCTGATGCGGAGCATGCCACTTTCCTCAAGAAAGGCAGCTTCGCTTCCCGTAAAACAGATGACAAACTGTTGTTACAGGAAACAGAACGTGCGCTGGCGGATACATCCTCTCCGAAGATAATTTTCCTGCACATGATGGGTTCTCATCCAAATCCGTGTGACAGCCTTAACTCCTGGCCGAATAATTACCTGGAGCAGTATCCCCGAAAAATTGCCTGTTACCTCGCCAGCATCAGTAAACTGGATAACTTTCTTGGCCAGCTTGATGGTATCCTTTACCGGTACTCACGTCATTTCGCCATGCTTTACTTTTCTGGCCTTGGGCTGTCGGTCAGCGACAGTGCCAATCCTGTTCATCATTATGGTCATGTGCAGGGAGGCTACAGTGTGCCACTGATTATTACCGCCAGTGACATAACGTCTCATCAGCCCGTCAGTAGAAAAATCAGTGCCCGTCATTTCGCAGGTATTTTTCAGTGGATGACCGGTATTTGTACTGAAAATATACCGCCATTCAATCCGCTGACAGACGAAGATAATTAACCTGTTATGGTTTTTAAGGGAGAGAGGAATATACCGGCAGACAGTTTGAAACCTCAGCCACTTATTCTTCCTGATCACAGGCAATCATATATGGCAGACTGTAATACAGTCGCTTGTGCTGAAAAGTATTCTGTATAAAATATCCGTATTCATATCAGCACAAGGGACCATCAAATCCCTGCAGCACTCCTTACGTCAGTTATCCCGCATCACCCTGTGAGTACAGGATTTTTTATGAGGTTACTTTTTTATTGAATGTATATAAATAATGAATAACCGCGGATTCTGATAACCCCCCCTGCAGGGAGCGGTAAATAGTAAATACATCAGTTAATACCGTTTATCTTTTTTAACAAAGAAAATAATCCTAGAATAATTCCCGGGCATTTGCCCGGGATGATTACTGTTTTAATGGATTATTAATCTTTGCATATTCAAATGGACTGATAAACCTTTCTCTGTTTACATCCAGAAAATCGGCCCACCACTGTAGCATCAATCGCCGTTCTTCCAGATGCTCTGCTTTATGGATATACGCGGCCCTCACTGAATTTCGCTCCATGTGGCTCATCTGACGTTCAACAGCATCACGAGACCACAAACCTGATTCGACCAATGAACTACAGGCCATTGTTCGAAAGCCATGACCACAAACCTCTACTTTTGTATCATACCCCATGACCCGTAACGCACTATTTACCGTATTCTCACTCATGGGTTTGTGCGAATCGTGATCACCAATAAATATCAAGTCATGGGCCCCATAAAACTGTTTTATCTGCTTTAAAATTGCAAGAGCTTGCGTTGAAAGAGGCACTAGATGCGTTGTACGCATTTTTGAGCCTCTATGGGAATGTTTCACTCCAGGAATAGACTCCCGCTCCGGTGGGATAGTCCATATAGACGCTTCGAAATCGATCTCTGACCAACGAGCAAAACGCAGCTCACTGGACCGAATAAAGATCAGCAAAGTGAGTTCTATCGCCCATCGGGTTAGCGGCCTACCAGTATAGCTATCTATTTTTGTAAGCAACTCAGGGATGCGCTTTAATTCAAGCGCGGGACGATGTTGTCGATTACAGGAAGCAACCGCCCCAGCCATCTCTTGTGCCGGGTTATAATCAATTAACCCACTTTGCACTGCATAGCGCATGATGGCTGTAGTGCGCTGCTGAAGACGAGCGGCCACTTCAAGACGTCCAGACATTTCTACGGCCTTAATAGGTGCTAATAAATCTCGAGTTTTTAACTCAGCGATATTACGTTCACCAAGCGCTGCAAAAAGATTATCTTCAAGACTTTTTAGCACACGATGGGCGTGATCTTCAGACCACTTTTTATTGGTGCCATGCCACTCAATCGCGACTTCTTTAAAGGTTCGTGCTTTACTCTGTTCAACCTTATCATTTTTCTTTTTGTCTCCCGGATCGACGCCATTCGCAAGCAGCTTACGCGCCTCGTCACGACGTACTCTGGCATCCGCTAGTGTGATTTCAGGATAAACCCCAAGTGCCAGCATTTTTTGCTTTCCCTCATAACGGTACTGCAAACGCCAGTACTTAGAACCATTTGGATGGACAAGCAGATGCATACCGCCACCATCAGTCAGCTTATATTGCTTATCCGTTGGCTTGGCTGCTCTGACTTTGATATCTGTTAATGCCATGCGTATTCCCTCCCTGTTGGTACAAGCATTATCGAACCGGAAATACCATCATCTGTACCAACATATGTTGGTAGATGTACGTTGATATCGGTTGACCTTGAGAGAGTTAATATAGCGGGAAAGATAGATAAGCACTGGATTTCAGGCATAAAAAAAAGACCTCAGTTGAGGTCTATTTACGTACTTTTGGTGCCGAAGGCCGGACTCGAACCGGCACGTATTTCTACGGTTGATTTTGAATCAACTGCGTCTACCGATTTCGCCACTTCGGCACTGAAGAGGTATGCGGAAAACGTTGTGGATTATACCTGTCGCACGCCACCATGCAAGCGCCAGCTTGCTCGCACCTCGCTAAGTGCTGAAATTTTCAGCATTGCATACCGCGATGTGTAACCTTTGTCACACTCCAGGCACCCCGCCCTACCATGCTCTACACTTCCCAGACAACACCAGAGAAGGACAAAAATATGTCGATGATAAAAAGCTATGCCGCAAAAGAGGCTGGCGGCAAACTGGAAGTTTATGAGTACGATCCCGGTGAACTGAAGCCACAAGATGTCGAAGTTCAGGTGGATTACTGCGGGATTTGTCATTCCGATCTGTCGATGATCGACAACGAATGGGGATTTTCACAGTATCCGCTGGTTGCCGGGCATGAGGTGATTGGGCGCGTGGTGGCACTCGGGAACGCCGCGCAGGATAAAGGTTTGCAGGTCGGTCAGCGTGTCGGGATTGGCTGGACGGCGCGAAGCTGTGGTCACTGCGATGCCTGTATTAGCGGTAATCAGATCAACTGCGAGCAAGGTGCGGTGCCAACAATTATGAATCGCGGCGGTTTTGCCGAGAAGTTGCGTGCAGACTGGCAATGGGTGATTCCACTGCCGGAAAATATCGATATCGAATCCGCCGGGCCGCTGCTGTGTGGTGGTATCACGGTCTTCAAACCACTGTTAATGCACCATATCACTGCCACCAGCCGCGTTGGGGTAATTGGTATTGGCGGGCTGGGGCATATCGCTATAAAACTTCTGCACGCAATGGGATGCGAGGTGACGGCCTTTAGTTCTAATCCGGCGAAAGAGCAGGAAGTGCTGGCGATGGGTGCCGATAAAGTGGTGAATAGCCGCGATCCGCAGGCACTGAAGGCTCTGGCGGGGCAGTTTGATCTCATTATCAACACCGTCAACGTCAGCCTCGACTGGCAGCCTTATTTTGAGGCGCTGACGTATGGCGGTAATTTCCATACAGTCGGCGCGGTCCTCACGCCGCTGTCTGTTCCGGCCTTTACGTTAATTGCGGGCGACCGCAGCGTCTCTGGTTCAGCAACCGGTACACCTCATGAGCTGCGTAAGCTGATGCGCTTTGCCGCCCGCAGCAAGGTTGCGCCGACTACCGAACTGTTCCCGATGTCGAAAATTAACGACGCCATTCAGCATGTACGCGATGGTAAAGCGCGCTACCGCGTGGTGTTAAAAGCAGATTTTTGAAAATCATTCGCAGCGCTGATCTGAGGCGCTGCCCTCTTTCGCACATATTCTGTTTTGTCTTATCGCCAGCACAGCCTGCCGACATTGTTCGGTGACATTGGCAATATCATGGTTGATATCAATGCGCACAATATCCTGTTCATCTGCTTGTGGACGCTCCAGCGCCTCAAACTGACTTTTTAGTAACGCTACCGGCATAAAATGCCCAGCCCGACGCTGCATTCGCGCGAGAATAGTTTCATAATCGCCATCTAACCAGAGGAAATGAACATGGGGGCTACCCTTGCGTAAAATATCACGATACTGTTTTTTTAATGATGAACAGACAATAAATCCTGTTTCATTCTTTTTATAAAGACTGTATGAAGCATCATTTAAGCGTTCCAGCCAGGGAAGTCGATCTTCATCAGATAATGGAATGCCTTGCGACATTTTATCTATATTTTTGGCTGGATGAAGATCGTCACCATCAATAAATTTCGCAGACAATAACGCGGCAACCTTGCTACCAATTAATGTTTTACCACTCCCTGATACGCCCATCAAAATAAAGCTTTCACCCGCCATTTAAAATCTCCTGAATCATCTTACCTGCGGCGATACTACGCCTGGCGGCATAATAATTTCACGTTTTTTTATTTCTGTTGATAAGAATTACAAGGCACATCACGTTATGCGTAACATAGTAATGTAACAATTTTCTGACGTGATCTTCATCACAAATAATGACAATTAAAACCGCTTAAATGCTTCCGAGGTGTCTACCTGACCAGTGAGGAATTTATGCAAGTGAAAACACAGTCCTGCGTTGTTGCGGGCAAGAAAACTGTTGCCGTTACCGAGCAGACGATAGATTGGAATAATAATGGAACATTAGTACAAATAACCCGAGGTGGAATTTGCGGTTCCGATTTACATTATTATCAGGAAGGAAAAGTAGGTAATTTCATGATAAAGGCACCGATGGTGTTAGGTCATGAAGTTATCGGTAAAGTTATTCATAGCGACTCATCAGAATTACATGAAGGGCAAACGGTAGCCATTAATCCGTCTAAACCTTGCGGTCACTGCAAATACTGCATTGAACATAACGAGAATCAGTGTACAGAGATGCGTTTTTTTGGCAGTGCCATGTATTTCCCTCATGTTGATGGTGGCTTTACCCGTTATAAAATGGTCGAAACGTCGCAATGTGTCCCTTATCCGGCCAAAGCTGACGAAAAGGTTATGGCTTTTGCCGAACCTTTAGCCGTCGCGATTCATGCCGCACATCAGGCCGGCGAGTTACAGGGCAAGCGAGTATTTATTTCCGGTGTTGGGCCCATTGGCTGCCTGATTGTCAGTGCTGTGAAAACACTGGGGGCCTCGGAAATTGTCTGTGCCGATGTGAGTCCCCGTTCCCTTTTGCTGGCCAAAGAGATGGGGGCGGATGTGCTCGTAAACCCACAAAACGACGACATGGATCACTGGAAAGCGGAAAAAGGCTATTTCGATGTCAGCTTTGAAGTGTCCGGTCATCCTTCATCAGTGAATACCTGTCTGGAGGTCACTCGTGCACGCGGCGTAATGGTGCAGGTAGGTATGGGAGGCGCGATGGCAGAATTCCCAATGATGACGTTGATTGGTAAGGAGATTTCACTCAAAGGCTCTTTCCGTTTTACCAGCGAATTTAATACCGCAGTGTCATGGCTGGCGAATGGCGTTATCAATCCACTGCCTTTACTGAGTGCTGAATATCCCTTCACTGACCTGGAAGAGGCGCTACGTTTCGCCGGTGATAAAACCCAGGCAGCAAAAGTCCAGCTTGTTTTCTAAGAGATAAATAAAGGAATAATACAATGAACGATCTATTTTCACTGGCAGGAAAAAATATCTTGATTACCGGTTCAGCACAGGGCATTGGCTTTTTACTGGCAACCGGCCTGGGTAAATATGGCGCACAAATAATTATTAATGATATTACTGCCGAACGCGCAGAACTTGCTGTAAAAAAACTCCACCAGGAGGGTATTCAGGCCGTTGCCGCACCTTTTAATGTTACTCATAAACATGAAATTGATGCCGCCGTTGAACATATCGAAAAGGACATCGGCCCCATTGATGTGCTGGTGAATAACGCCGGTATCCAGCGCCGTCATCCTTTTACTGAGTTCCCTGAACAAGAGTGGAATGATGTGATCGCAGTAAACCAGACCGCCGTGTTCCTGGTGTCGCAAGCGGTAACTCGTCACATGGTTGAACGCAAGGCAGGTAAAGTTATTAATATTTGCTCGATGCAAAGCGAACTGGGACGTGACACCATCACCCCTTATGCCGCATCGAAAGGGGCGGTAAAAATGCTCACCCGCGGCATGTGCGTCGAGCTGGCGCGCCACAATATTCAGGTCAACGGTATTGCGCCGGGCTATTTCAAAACAGAAATGACTAAAGCACTGGTTGAGGACGAAGCCTTCACCGCCTGGTTGTGCAAACGGACCCCCGCCGCACGCTGGGGAGATCCGCAGGAACTGATTGGTGCTGCGGTGTTCCTTTCTTCAAAAGCCTCTGATTTCGTAAACGGCCACCTGTTGTTTGTTGATGGCGGCATGTTAGTGGCTGTTTAACACCTACTACCCTACGTGCAGCGCGAAAGCGCTGCTTTTCTGGCACTAATAAGAGATAAAGACTATGCCATTAATCATTATTGCGGCAGGCGTCGCGCTGCTTCTTATCCTGATGATCGGCTTTAAAGTTAACGGCTTTATTGCCCTCGTTCTGGTAGCTGCCGTCGTCGGATTTGCCGAAGGGATGGATGCACAGGCCGTCCTGCACTCTATACAAAATGGTATCGGCAGCACGCTCGGCGGGCTGGCAATGATCCTCGGTTTCGGGGCCATGTTAGGCAAGCTGATTTCTGATACGGGTGCGGCACAACGTATCGCCACTACGCTGATTGCTACTTTTGGTAAAAAACGCGTGCAATGGGCGCTAGTGATCACCGGTCTGGTTGTGGGCCTCGCCATGTTTTTTGAAGTGGGTTTTGTCCTGCTGTTGCCGTTGGTATTTACCATCGTAGCATCATCAGGATTACCCCTGTTGTATGTTGGCGTACCAATGGTAGCAGCGCTCTCTGTAACCCACTGTTTTCTGCCGCCACATCCAGGGCCTACTGCCATCGCGACTATCTTTGAGGCTAATCTCGGAACGACTTTACTGTATGGATTTATCATTACCATTCCGACAGTTATTGTCGCAGGACCGCTGTTTTCTAAACTGCTAACTCGCTTTGAGAAAGCACCACCGGAAGGCTTATTTAATCCTCATCTGTTTAGCGAAGAGGAGATGCCCTCCTTCTGGAACAGTATTTTCGCTGCCGTGATCCCGGTCATCCTGATGGCTATCGCCGCCGTTTGTGAAATTACGTTACCGAAAACTAACACCGTGCGCCTCTTCTTTGAATTTGTCGGTAACCCTGCCGTTGCGCTGTTTATTGCCATTGTTATTGCGATTTTCACACTGGGCCGACGTAATGGACGCACCATCGAGCAAATCATGGATATCATTGGGGATTCTATAGGCGCTATCGCGATGATTGTGTTTATTATCGCTGGCGGCGGCGCGTTTAAGCAGGTATTAGTAGATAGCGGTGTCGGGCAGTATATTTCACACTTAATGACCGGAACTACACTTTCGCCGTTATTGATGTGCTGGACTGTTGCGGCGCTGTTGCGTATCGCTCTGGGCTCTGCCACCGTCGCGGCCATTACCACCGCGGGTGTGGTGTTGCCGATTATCAACGTTACCCATGCCGATCCCGCTTTAATGGTACTGGCAACCGGTGCGGGCAGCGTGATCGCGTCACACGTAAACGACCCTGGCTTCTGGCTATTTAAAGGGTATTTTAATCTGACGGTTGGTGAAACGTTGCGTACCTGGACGGTGATGGAAACCCTTATTTCTATTATGGGTTTGCTGGGCGTGTTAGCCATTAACGCCGTATTGCACTGAAAGAATAAAATATTGTGATGTAGTTTCGGGGGAAGATTGAAGATTCCCCCGACGTTGGGAGAAGTTATGCGCAATCACAGAATTTCTTTACAGGATATCGCTACGCTGGCTGGCGTAACAAAAATGACCGTGAGTCGTTATATCCGCTCGCCGAAAAAGGTGGCAAAGGAAACAGGCGAGCGCATCGCCAAAATTATGGAAGAGATCAATTATATCCCTAATCGCGCTCCCGGCATGTTGTTGAATGCACAAAGTTATACCCTCGGTATCTTGATTCCGTCATTTCAAAATCAACTCTTCGCTGACATTCTCGCGGGAATAGAATCCGTCACCTCTGAGCATAATTATCAGACCCTTATTGCTAATTACAATTACGATCGCGATTCCGAAGAAGAGTCGGTGATTAACCTGCTCTCTTATAACATTGACGGGATTATTCTTTCGGAAAAATATCACACCATCAGGACGGTGAAATTTCTGCGTTCAGCCACCATTCCGGTCGTGGAATTGATGGATGTACAGGGAGAACGGCTGGATATGGAGGTCGGTTTTGATAATCGGCAGGCCGCTTTTGACATGGTGTGTACCATGCTGGATAAGCGAGTCAGGCGCAAAATTCTGTATCTCGGTTCCAAAGATGACACCCGCGATGAACAGCGTTATCAGGGGTATTGCGATGCGATGATGCTGCATAATCTTTCCCCGTTACGCATGAATCCACGCGCCATCTCATCCATTCATTTAGGAATGCAATTAATGCGTGATGCCCTTAGCGCAACCCCGGATTTAGACGGTGTATTTTGCACCAATGACGATATTGCGATGGGTGCGCTTCTGCTGTGCCGCGAGCGAAACCTCGCCGTGCCAGAACAAATTTCCATTGCGGGTTTTCATGGGCTGGAGATTGGCAGGCAAATGATCCCAAGCCTCGCCAGCGTAATTACTCCCCGTTTTGATATTGGTCGGATGGCCGCCCAAATGTTGCTGAGCAAAATTAAAAATAACGATCACAACCACAACACTGTTGACCTCGGGTATCAGATTTATCACGGTAACACGCTTTAGGTTATTTTCTCTTCATTACACGTATTCTCTTTGCCGGACGTTGCCTATACTCCAGGCAGGAAACTGGAGGATATCTCATGAGCGAACCCCTGTTAATTGCCCGCACGCCGGACACAGAACTGTTTTTACTGCCGGGAATGGCTAACCGTCACGGGCTGATTACTGGCGCAACGGGGACGGGTAAAACCGTTACGCTGCAAAAACTGGCAGAGTCATTGTCGGAAATCGGTGTTCCGGTGTTTATGGCCGATGTGAAAGGTGATTTAACGGGAGTAGCGGAGGAAGGTACATCTTCGGAAAAACTGCTCGCAAGGCTTAAAAATATCGGCGTCAATGACTGGCAACCACATGCTAATCCGGTGGTGGTGTGGGATATCTTTGGCGAGAAAGGCCATCCGGTGCGGGCGACGGTTTCAGACCTGGGGCCGCTGTTGCTGGCACGACTGTTGAATCTCAACGATGTGCAATCTGGCGTGCTGAATATCATCTTCCGTATTGCTGATGATCAGGGGCTGTTACTGCTCGACTTTAAAGATTTGCGGGCGATTACTCAGTACATCGGCGATAACGCCAAATCCTTCCAGAATCAGTACGGTAATATCAGTAGCGCATCGGTTGGTGCCATCCAGCGTGGGCTGTTGTCGCTGGAACAGCAAGGCGCAGCACACTTTTTTGGCGAGCCGATGCTGGATATCAAAGACTGGATGCGTACCGATGCCAACGGTAAAGGGGTTATCAATATCCTCAGCGCCGAGAAGCTCTACCAGATGCCGAAACTGTATGCCGCCAGCCTGCTGTGGATGCTTTCAGAGTTGTATGAACAATTGCCGGAAGCAGGCGATCTGGAAAAACCAAAACTGGTGTTTTTCTTCGACGAAGCGCATCTGCTATTTAACGATGCACCGCAGGTACTGCTGGATAAGATTGAGCAGGTGATAAGGCTTATTCGCTCAAAAGGCGTGGGGGTCTGGTTCGTTTCGCAAAACCCGTCTGATATTCCGGATAATGTGCTCGGCCAGCTCGGTAATCGTGTTCAACATGCTTTGCGGGCTTTTACACCTAAAGATCAGAAAGCGGTAAAAGCGGCGGCGCAAACCATGCGGGCCAATCCGGCGTTTGATACCGAAAAGGCAATCCAGGAGCTGGGGACCGGCGAGGCGTTAATCTCGTTTCTCGATGCGAAAGGAAGTCCTTCAGTGGTGGAACGGGCGATGGTGATTGCCCCCTGTTCACGAATGGGGCCGGTGACGGAAGATGAGCGTAATAGCCTGATTAATCACTCCCTGGTGTATGGCAAATATGAAGATGAGGTGGACCGCGAGTCCGCCTATGAAATGCTGCAAAAAGGCGTACAGGCCAGTACCGAGCAGCAAAATAATCCCCCCGCGAAAGAGAAAGAGGTCGCGGTGGATGACGGCATTCTTGGTGGATTGAAGGATATTTTGTTTGGCACTACCGGACCGCGCGGCGGGAAGAAAGATGGAGTAGTACAGACAATAGCGAAAAGCGCCGCCCGTCAGGTGACAAATCAGATTGTACGCGGGATGTTGGGGAGTTTGCTGGGGGGAAGAAAAAGGTAAGCCAGGTGCGATTTGTCTTTGCCTGATGCGACGCTGGCGCGTCTTATCATACCTACACAACTGCAATGTATTGAATTTGCATGATTTTGCAGGCATGAACAAAGCACACTTTGCTAACAATAATAAAGGGAGCTTTCGCTCCCCTTATACGTTCATCCAGTTACGATTTTCTCATTAACAGCCACAGGCTGATTAAGAAGAAGCTGGCGCTTGGCAACAGTGCGCCGATGATCGGCGGGATGCCGTAAACCAGCGTCAGCGGGCCGAAGATCTGGTCCAGTACGTAGAAGACAAAACCGAAGCTGATACCGGTGACCACACGCACGCCCATCGGCACGCTACGCAGTGGGCCGAAGATGAACGACAGCGCCATCAGCATCATCACCGCCACGGATAACGGCTGGAAGATTTTGCTCCACATGTTGAGCTGATAACGTCCGGCATCCTGACCGCTCGACTTCAGATACTTCACATAGTTGTGCAAACCACTGATGGATAGTGCATCCGGGTCCAGCGCCACCACGCCCAGTTTGTCTGGCGTGAGGTTGGTTTTCCAGGTGCCGCTCACCGTCTGCGAACCGGTGATCTGTTTCGGATTGGTCAGATCAGATTCATCAACCTGCGACAGACGCCAGACTTTATGTTCCGGGTCAAACTTCGCGGTAGCGGCATAGCGTACAGATTGCAGACGACGATTCTCATTAAAGGCATAGATACTGATGCCACCTAACTCTTCGTCACCTTTAACCCGCTCAATGTAGACGAAGTTGTTGCCATCTTTTGCCCATAAACCTTGCTGGGTAGAGAGCAACGAGCCACCGTACATCGCCTGCGCGCGGTAGTTACGCGCCATCTGCTCGCCCTGCGGTGCGACCCATTCGCCAATCGCCATCGTCAACAAGACCAGCGGAATGGCGGTTTTCATCACCGACAGTGCCACCTGCATACGGGTAAAACCAGAAGCCTGCATGACCACCAGTTCGCTGCGCTGCGCCAACATCCCAAGACCAAGCAACGCCCCAAGCAGAGCCGCCATCGGGAAGAAGATTTGCACATCTTTCGGCACGCTCAGCAAGGTATACATTCCTGCGCCTAACGCATCGTAACTCCCCTGCCCGGCTTTTTTCAGCTGATCGACAAACTTGATAATGCCCGACAGCGACACCAGCATGAACAGCGTCATCATGATGGTGGTGAAAATAGTTTTACCGATATAGCGGTCAAGTACGCCAAAAGGTTGCATCACACCGCTCCTTTACGCGAAAAACTGGCGCGCAGGCGGCGGACCGGCACGGTGTCCCAAAGGTTGAGAACAATCGCCAAAGCCAGATAAATCAGGTTTACGGTCCACATCCACAGCGTCGGGTCCAGCTTACCTTTACCGCCGTTCGATTTCAGGGAGGTCTGGATCAGGAAGAACAACAGATACAGCAGCATGGCTGGCAGCATCGACAGTACGCGTCCCTGACGCGGGTTAACCACGCTCAACGGTACAACCATAAGTGCCATCATAAACACGGTGAATACCAACGTGATACGCCAGTTCAGTTCTGCGCGGGCACGATCGGTGTCAGTGTTCCACAATGTGCGCATGTCCATCTGGTCGGTATCGTTCGGGTCGAGCGCCACCGCCTGGTGACCAATGATCGCCTGATAATCCTGGAAGTCCGTAATGCGGAAATCGCGTAACAGTGCAGTGCCTTCGAAGCGCGTTCCCTGGTTGAGAGTGACGACCTGGGAGCCGTCGCGCAGCTGGGTTAAATGTCCGGAATCGGCCACCACCACAGAAGGACGTGCATTACCTTTTGGTCGAATTTGCGCGAGGAACACATCTTTGAAATCGCTGCCGTCAACGCTTTCGATGAACAGCACCGAGCTGCCATTAGTCGCTTGCTGGAATTGCCCTTGCGCCAGCGCCGCCATGCCAGGGTTCGCTTTCGCTTCTGCTAACACTTCATCCTGATGACGCGATGACCACGGTCCCGCCCACATCACGTTAACCGCCGCGACGATTGCCGTGAATACCGCAAGGATCATTGCCGCTTTCACCAGCACCGCTTTGCTCAGGCCGCAGGCATGCATTACCGTAATTTCACTTTCGGTATACAGTTTGCCCAGCGTCATCAGCAGCCCGAGGAACAGGCTTAATGGCAGGATAAGCTGCGCCATTTCCGGCACGCCCAACCCGAGAAGGGAGAGCACCAGATTCGCCGGAATATCGCCGTCAACCGCTGCGCCGAGGATCCTCACTAACTTTTGACAGAAGAAGATCAAAAGCAAGATGAAGAGTATCGCCAGCTGGCTTTTGAGCGTCTCCCGCACCAGATATCTTATGATTATCACTTTAAATACGCCCGTAAAAACTCGTCTTTTGCAGGATTTTAGCTTGTTTCATGGCTTAAACGTCATTTATTCTCTTGAGTCGTCGAAATCGTCGCTAAGATAATTATACTCAACGGATTCACCTCTCAGATTTTGTTCTGACGTGCCAATGCCGTAATAACGTTAAGATTAACACGAAGTCATCGCAACAGCGGACATGAGTTACGAAAGCTTGCAATTCTATCTGTAGCCACCGCCGTTGTCTTTAAGATTCAGGAGCGTAGTGCATGGAGTTTAGTGTAAAAAGCGGTAGCCCGGAGAAACAGCGGAGTGCCTGCATCGTCGTGGGCGTCTTCGAACCACGTCGCCTTTCTCCGATTGCAGAACAGCTCGATAAAATCAGCGATGGGTACATCAGCGCCCTGCTGCGTCGGGGCGAACTGGAAGGAAAACCTGGGCAGACACTGTTGCTGCACCATGTTCCGAATGTACTTTCCGAACGAATTCTCCTTATTGGTTGCGGCAAAGAACGTGAGCTGGATGAGCGTCAGTACAAGCAGGTTATTCAGAAAACCATTAATACGCTGAATGATACTGGCTCGATGGAAGCGGTCTGCTTTCTGACTGAACTGCACGTTAAAGGCCGTAACAACTACTGGAAAGTGCGTCAGGCTGTCGAGACAGCAAAAGAGACGCTCTACAGTTTCGATCAGTTGAAAACGAATAAGAGCGAACCGCGTCGCCCGCTGCGTAAGATGGTGTTCAACGTGCCGACCCGCCGTGAACTGACTAGCGGTGAGCGCGCGATCCAGCACGGTCTGGCGATTGCCGCCGGGATAAAAGCAGCGAAAGATCTCGGTAATATGCCGCCGAATATCTGTAACGCCGCTTATCTCGCCTCTCAGGCGCGCCAGCTGGCTGACAGCTACAGCAAGAATGTCATCACCCGCGTTATCGGCGAACAGCAGATGAAAGAGCTGGGGATGCATTCCTATCTGGCGGTCGGTCAGGGTTCGCAGAACGAATCGCTGATGTCGGTGATTGAGTACAAAGGCAACGCGTCGGAAGATGCTCGCCCAATCGTGCTGGTGGGTAAAGGTTTAACCTTCGACTCCGGCGGTATCTCCATCAAGCCTTCAGAAGGCATGGATGAGATGAAGTACGATATGTGCGGTGCGGCGGCGGTTTACGGCGTGATGCGTATGGTCGCGGAGCTGCAACTGCCGATTAACGTTATTGGCGTGCTGGCAGGCTGCGAAAACATGCCTGGCGGACGTGCCTATCGTCCGGGCGATGTGTTAACCACCATGTCCGGTCAAACCGTAGAAGTGCTGAATACCGACGCCGAAGGCCGCCTGGTACTGTGCGATGTGTTAACTTACGTTGAGCGTTTTGAGCCGGAAGCGGTGATTGACGTGGCGACGCTGACCGGTGCCTGCGTTATCGCGCTAGGCCATCACATTACCGGTCTGATGGCGAACCACAATCCGCTGGCCCATGAGCTGATTGCTGCATCTGAACAATCCGGTGACCGCGCATGGCGTTTACCGCTGGGTGACGAGTATCAGGAACAGCTGGAGTCCAATTTTGCCGATATGGCGAACATTGGCGGTCGTCCTGGCGGGGCGATTACCGCAGGTTGCTTCCTGTCGCGCTTTACCCGTAAGTACAACTGGGCACACCTGGATATCGCCGGTACCGCCTGGCGTTCTGGTAAAGCAAAAGGCGCAACCGGCCGCCCGGTGGCGTTGCTGGCACAGTTCCTGTTAAACCGCGCCGGGTTTAACGGCGAAGAGTAATTGCATCAGGCTGTGTTGTTATTGTCGGATGCGGCGTGAACGCCTTATCCGACCGACACAGAGCACCGGACTCGTAGGCCTGATAAGACGCGACAGCGTCGCATCTGGCAATGTTGTTATTGTCGGATGCGGCGTGAACGCCTTATCCGACCGACACAGAATACCGGACCCGTAGGCCTGATAAGACGCGACAGCGTCGCATCAGGCAACGCTGTGTATTACCAAATGCATATTTAAATCCACCACAAGAAGCCCCATTTATGAAAAACGCGACGTTCTACCTTCTGGACAATGACACCACCGTCGATGGCTTAAGCGCCGTTGAGCAACTGGTGTGTGAAATTGCCGCAGAACGTTGGCGCAGCGGTAAGCGCGTACTCATCGCCTGTGAAGATGAAAAGCAGGCTTACCGGCTGGATGAAGCCCTGTGGGCGCGTCCGGCAGAAAGCTTTGTTCCGCATAATTTAGCGGGAGAAGGACCGCGCGGCGGTGCGCCGGTGGAGATCGCCTGGCCACAAAAGCGTAGCAGCAGCCCGCGCGATATATTGATTAGTCTGCGAACAAGCTTTGCAGATTTTGCCACCGCTTTCACAGAAGTGGTAGACTTCGTTCCTTATGAAGATTCTCTGAAACAACTGGCGCGCGAACGCTATAAAGCCTACCGCGTGGCTGGTTTCAACCTGAATACGGCAACCTGGAAATAATGGAAAAGACATACAACCCACAAGATATCGAACAGCCGCTTTACGAGCACTGGGAAAAGCAGGGCTACTTTAAGCCTAATGGCGATGAAAGCCAGGAAAGTTTCTGCATCATGATCCCGCCGCCGAACGTCACCGGCAGTTTGCATATGGGTCACGCCTTCCAGCAAACCATCATGGATACCATGATCCGCTATCAGCGCATGCAGGGCAAAAACACCCTGTGGCAGGTCGGTACTGACCACGCCGGGATCGCTACCCAGATGGTCGTTGAGCGCAAGATTGCCGCAGAAGAAGGTAAAACCCGTCACGACTATGGCCGCGAAGCTTTCATCGACAAAATCTGGGAATGGAAAGCGGAATCTGGCGGCACCATTACCCGTCAGATGCGTCGTCTCGGCAACTCCGTGGACTGGGAGCGTGAACGCTTCACCATGGACGAAGGCCTGTCCAATGCGGTGAAAGAAGTTTTCGTTCGTCTGTATAAAGAAGACCTGATTTACCGTGGCAAACGCCTGGTAAACTGGGACCCGAAACTGCGTACCGCTATCTCTGACCTGGAAGTGGAAAACCGCGAATCGAAAGGTTCGATGTGGCACATCCGCTATCCGCTGGCTGATGGCGCGAAAACCGCAGACGGTAAAGATTATCTGGTGGTTGCGACTACCCGTCCGGAAACCCTGCTGGGCGATACCGGCGTGGCCGTTAACCCAGAAGATCCGCGTTACAAAGATCTGATTGGCAAATATGTCATTCTGCCGCTGGTTAACCGTCGTATTCCGATTGTTGGCGACGAACACGCCGATATGGAAAAAGGCACTGGCTGCGTGAAGATCACCCCGGCGCACGACTTTAACGACTATGAAGTCGGTAAACGTCACGCCCTGCCGATGATCAACATCCTGACCTTTGACGGTGATATCCGTGAAAGCGCCCAGGTGTTCGATACCAAAGGTAACGAATCTGACGTTTATTCCAGCGATATCCCAGCAGAATTCCAGAAACTGGAGCGTTTTGCGGCACGTAAAGCCGTCGTTGCTGCGGTTGACGCGCTCGGCCTGCTGGAAGAAATTAAACCGCACGACCTGACCGTTCCTTACGGCGACCGTGGCGGCGTGGTTATCGAACCGATGCTGACCGACCAGTGGTACGTACGTGCCGACGTGCTGGCGAAACCGGCGGTTGAAGCGGTTGAGAACGGCGACATTCAGTTCGTACCGAAGCAGTACGAAAACATGTACTTCTCCTGGATGCGCGATATTCAGGACTGGTGTATCTCTCGTCAGCTGTGGTGGGGTCACCGCATCCCGGCATGGTATGACGACGCGGGTAACGTTTATGTTGGCCGCAACGAAGACGAAGTGCGTAAAGAAAATAACCTCGGTGCTGATGTTGCCCTGCGTCAGGACGAAGACGTTCTCGACACCTGGTTTTCCTCCGCACTGTGGACCTTCTCTACCCTTGGCTGGCCGGAAAACACCGACGCACTGCGCCAGTTCCACCCAACCAGCGTGATGGTATCTGGTTTCGACATCATCTTCTTCTGGATTGCCCGCATGATCATGATGACCATGCACTTCATCAAAGATGAAAATGGCAAACCGCAGGTGCCGTTCCATACCGTTTACATGACCGGCCTGATTCGTGATGACGAAGGCCAGAAGATGTCCAAATCCAAGGGTAACGTGATTGACCCGCTGGATATGGTTGACGGTATTTCGCTGCCGGAACTGCTGGAAAAACGTACCGGTAATATGATGCAGCCGCAGCTGGCGGACAAAATCCGTAAGCGCACCGAGAAGCAGTTCCCGAACGGCATTGAGCCGCACGGTACTGACGCGCTGCGCTTCACCCTGGCGGCGCTGGCTTCTACCGGTCGTGACATCAACTGGGATATGAAGCGTCTGGAAGGCTACCGTAACTTCTGTAACAAGCTGTGGAACGCCAGCCGCTTTGTGCTGATGAACACAGAAGGTCAGGATTGCGGCTTCAACGGCGGCGAAATGACGCTGTCGCTGGCGGACCGCTGGATTCTGGCGGAGTTCAACCAGACCATCAAAGCGTACCGCGAAGCGCTGGACAGCTTCCGCTTCGATATCGCCGCCGGCATTCTGTATGAGTTCACCTGGAACCAGTTCTGTGACTGGTATCTGGAGCTGACCAAGCCGGTAATGAACGGTGGAACAGAAGCCGAACTGCGCGGTACTCGCCATACGCTGGTGACTGTACTGGAAGGTCTGCTGCGCCTCGCGCATCCGATCATTCCGTTCATCACCGAAACCATCTGGCAGCGTGTGAAAGTACTTTGCGGCATCACCGCTGACACCATCATGCTGCAGCCGTTCCCGCAGTACGATGCGTCTCAGGTCGATGAAGCCGCACTGGCCGACACCGAGTGGCTGAAGCAGGCGATCGTTGCGGTACGTAACATCCGTGCAGAAATGAACATCGCGCCGGGTAAACCGCTGGAGCTGCTGCTGCGTGGTTGCAGCGCGGATGCAGAACGTCGCGTAAATGAAAACCGTGGCTTCCTGCAAACGCTGGCGCGTCTGGAAAGCATCACCGTGCTGCCTGCCGATGACAAAGGTCCGGTTTCTGTTACGAAGATCATCGACGGTGCAGAGCTGCTGATCCCGATGGCTGGCCTCATCAACAAAGAAGATGAGCTGGCGCGTCTGGCGAAAGAAGTGGCGAAGATTGAAGGTGAAATCAGCCGTATCGAGAACAAACTGGCGAACGAAGGCTTTGTCGCCCGTGCACCGGAAGCGGTCATCGCGAAAGAGCGTGAGAAGCTGGAAGGCTATGCGGAAGCGAAAGCGAAGCTGATTGAACAGCAGGCTGTTATCGCCGCGCTGTAATCAACACCGTGATGAAAACGAAGGCCGGAGCATGCTCCGGCCTTTTTTATCTCTTACAGAAATGGTAAAGAAGGCATAACTCCCCGAGAAATACTGGCTAAGAAGCCTTTATCTGGTTGTTCTTCTTTATTGATTAAAGGAAGGTCATCCAAATCGCCCAGCAAATACGTATTTTTTGCCTGCCAGTCAATCATCCATATTTTCAACAGTGGATAAGCCAGACCGCCCGTAATCCCGGATATCACCACCAACGCACACATGCGATAAAGCATACCGTGGTACGTTAAAGTTGAGCGAAAACGAATACGCCCATCATTCAGTGACAGGTTGCTCATAAAATGGTTTCGCAACGACACCGTTAAATAACTGGTGCTAACAGCAATCCCAAAATAATAGATTAACTGCGCGATTATCATTTTACGTTGCATTTCCATAAATTGCTGTAAATTCTCAATGTCATCATTTGCATATACAGAACTATCATACGCATTTAATATTTGATCGAAGATAATATAACCAGCAACAGCGAGAAAAGGCAATAAAGCTAAAAATGCGAGAATGGCATATTTTATACAATACGTAGTATCTAATTTCACCTTGAAACGATGTATACCGAAACTGGTATTGCTCCAGAGAAAACTCATTACCAGACTATATAAAGTACCATTAAAAATACCAATGGAAACAATACCAACTATTGCCATCAGAACCATAGATATAATAACACTACTTGAACTATTGGCATGTAGCATCTTTGTCGAGATAAAGAAAACAGTCCCCATCCCAACGGCCATTAAAATCGGCAAGAAAAAGGTCACCCACCAGAACCCTTTCATAGAGCAATTAAAACTAAATCTTACGCCGTTGAGACTGGTCATTAAGGCCTGATGACGCAGTCCTTTTGCTGCCATAAATATAAGCAAAACCAACAGTAACAAAGTCAAAACACAACCAACAAGCGGCATATCTGCTGACACTGTCATTAAGATTGCGAAATAGAAAAAAACAAAAACAAGACAACTAACAAAAACATTCCCACCGGTAATTCCATAAGAAAATCGTTGTCCGTTAACTTCCATATTAGCATAAAGATAACGCTTACATTTCATTAATGCCCATGGTAAATAGATACCTAACGTTATAATCGTTAACAACACATTCACCACACAAATAAGAAAATACCTCTCACCTGTACCATGAAAAACAAACGAATGGGACGGAACATCCATTTCATTAATAACTTGAGCCATAAAAAATCCCTGAATTAAAAAATCCATTGATATAACTTATATATACAGACAGTAAAATGTTCTGCCACGTTACAATACTCTTATCAGTAATAGGCTGGCAAAAACTTTATTACTTTATAAGTCGCTTGCGCACGTAAGAAGAGAGTGGTATTAAACAAATGTATAATTACTTTATTTTTATTGGGTTAAACTATGAATAACATTGCGCCGCAATCACCTGTAATGCGTCGCCTGACGCTGCAGGATAATCCTGCTATCGCCCGCGTCATTCGTCAGGTATCCGCCGAATACGGTCTTACCGCTGATAAAGGATACACCGTCGCCGATCCGAATCTTGACGAGCTGTATCAAGTGTATAGTCAGCCTGGCCATGCATATTGGGTAGTTGAGTACGAGGGTGAAGTGGTCGGCGGCGGTGGGATAGCGCCATTAACCGGGAGTGAGTCGGACATTTGCGAACTGCAAAAGATGTATTTTCTTCCGGCTATCCGCGGCAAAGGGCTGGCAAAAAAACTGGCCTTAATGGCGATGGAGCAGGCGCGAGAGATGGGTTTCAAACGCTGCTATCTGGAAACGACAGCTTTTTTAAAGGAAGCCATTGCGCTTTATGAGCACTTGGGCTTTGAGCATATCGACTATGCGCTTGGCTGCACGGGCCATGTCGATTGTGAAGTACGGATGTTGCGCGAACTCTAAAAAAATGCCCGCGTGTTCAACTCGCGGGCATTCGAACATTAACAACGTACGTTTTGTTTATGCCGGATGTGACATGAATGCCTTATCCGGGCAACAAATTCACCAGGTTGCAGGAACTACCTGGGCCTGATGCGCTACGCTTAATTAGTGGCGAACTCCGTCATCGTCTTCATCGACAAAATCTTCATCGTCGCCATCTTCGCCGTTAGGATCTTCAAAGTAAGTGCCCCAACCGTCATACTCGACGTCAAATTTCTCCGCCAGCGTCATCAGTTGTTCCACCTGAGCATCAATCAGGTCGGCATTCAGGGCGCATTCGCTGAGGATGTCGCAGCAAATCACGATATCACCATCTTCAACTTCCAGCTCTTCTGGATCGGTCACTTCGTAACCGAGTTTAAACGCTTCAACTGCCGCTTTTTCCAGAGTTTCCAGATCGTCTGCGGAAAGATGGTGTTCGATGGTGTACAGCGCGTCCGGATCGCTGCCATCTTCCAGTAATTCTTCAATAATCAAACGTGTTTCTTCACGCTGTTCTTCCAGTTGTTCCGGGTTTGCCATGGCTCATTCCTCTTAATGTCCTGCCGATACTCTTATTGTCACACACCACTGACATTGCCTCCACCTTTGTCACAAAGTTTTATTTATCAAGCTTGCAAATGAATAATCATTCATATAGATTGAATTTTAATTCATCAAAGGCGTATGCCATGGGAGGGAAGTATGTCCAGTTTTTATCAGAAGCATTTTTTGAAGTTACTCGATTTTACCTCTTCAGATCTCACCACCCTGCTACAACTTGCCGCAACACTGAAATCCGCGAAGAAAAACGGCACTGAAGAAGCTAAATTAACGGGTAAAAATATCGCGCTCATCTTCGAAAAAGACTCGACTCGCACACGATGCTCTTTCGAAGTTGCCGCATATGATCAAGGGGCACGAGTCACTTATCTAGGCCCAAGCGGCAGCCAGATTGGTCATAAAGAATCGATTAAAGATACGGCTCGTGTTCTTGGTCGGATGTACGACGGGATACAGTACCGTGGCTACGGTCAGGAAATTGTTGAAACACTGGCTGAATACGCTGGCGTGCCTGTATGGAACGGCCTGACGGATGAGTTTCACCCGACACAGCTGCTGGCAGATCTCCTCACGATGCAGGAACATCTGCCAGGTAAAGCGTTCAATGAAATGACGCTGGTATACGCCGGAGATGCTCGTAACAACATGGGGAACTCAATGCTGGAAGCTGCGGCGTTGACCGGGCTGGATCTGCGTTTAGTCGCGCCGAAAGCCTACTGGCCGGAAGCATCGCTGGTCGCCGAATGCAGTGCTCTGGCGCAAAAACACGGGGGTAAAATCACCTTGACGGAAGATATCGCCTCTGGGGTTAAAGGCGCAGACTTTATCTATACCGATGTCTGGGTATCGATGGGTGAGCCCAAAGAGAAATGGGCGGAGCGTATTGCCCTGCTGCGTGACTATCAGGTGAATAGCAAAATGATGGCCCTGACCGGTAATCCGCAGGTTAAATTCCTCCACTGTCTGCCTGCATTTCATGATGATCAAACCACGCTGGGTAAAAAAATGGCCGCAGAATTTGGTCTGCATGGTGGAATGGAAGTCACCGATGAAGTCTTTGAATCTCCGGCAAGTATTGTCTTTGACCAGGCAGAAAACCGGATGCACACCATAAAAGCGGTGATGGTAGCGACACTCAGTAAATAATTTGTACCTCTATAAAGATGCCGGGAAATACAATATTATCCCGGCATCCTATTATTCAGCGTCAGTCTCCTGTTTCGACACATAGTTCTGTATTGCATCCTGTAGCCATTCAGGAGGTTTTCGTCCCTCCAAATATGCGTCATTAAAATCTGTTAATAGAGCACTTTTTAAATTTTTGATGATTACCAACACGTTAGTTCTAAGGTTTAATTCATTAATCGCCTTTTCTTCAATAAGTTGACCCAGTTGTTCTTTCGTAAGTTGTCTATTATTAATATCACATTCTAAGCTATCAAGATCTCTCTTTTCCCTTGCATAACTCACAAGTAACTGAGGAAGGTACCATTTAATCATCTCAGGTTTTTTCATAAAAAAATCATTCAGAAACACCTTGTTCACCAAGATACTGACAGGTACGTCCTTAAATACTAACTGAGCATTATTAAATAGTCTTTCAATTAAATGTGATTTCTCTTGATTGCTTAAGTTTAAAACTTCGACATATACAATCAACTTATCCCAAATCAACGTCTGTAAATCAGGATTATTTTTATAGGGTTCTTTATCAAGAAGGGAAAATAATGCCTCAGCTCTTTTAGACTGATCACAACCAGACTTAATATTTTTTATCACGTCGCATGCATAATCTATCTTTGCAGCAGCATTAAAATATTCGATACTTTTATTAAAACACCACTCCAGTATTTTTACATCACTCATATATGGCGATTGTAAAAAAGTTTCTAACATCGAACGGATGACCGGTGAGAGGTCAACCGGCGCATCATCTAAGGAATCAATAAGAATATGCGCTAGATCAACTTTGATCTTATTAATTTCATCATTACTTTTTTTATTATTAGTAAAGGCATCGTCAGACGCGCTGAGATTATCTATCTCTTCAAGTATGCCTTCTTCGCCCAGTAAGTCTGGAATAATTTCATTACATACATGAGGCATTATTAGCAGATGCTCTTGCTTTATTGTTGACAATGTTGTAGCCAAGGCATCTTTAAAAAAATCTTTATAGTCCTGGGCTTGCCAATTCATCTGGTTATTATTTAACTGAAGTGCTATTTCGTTGTTAATTTCACGCTGGTAACACGCCAGAACTTTATTAGTAATCAGTAGTAATGAACTCTCATCTTTTGTTTCAAAATCCGTCCCTTCAAAACGAAAAATTGACTTACCAGATTCTGTTACATCATCAAATATAATGGCTGTACGCCCTTGACGAGCCCCATTCACAGAGGGAGGGGTAAGTCTAACTTCTAAAATAACCGGGCGTATATCATCTTCCCACCCTTCAGGATTATTCATGTAAAATCGCATTATTTCACTACCATCATCTTTTTTTAAATAAGATGAGGATTTTATATTACCCATCATTTTTCTTCCCGCTTCATTGCGGCTTTCACTAAAATCTACATGTCCCAAGGTAAATATCCATGCCAGAAACTCCAAAAATGCCTTAGGAGAAAGGATATTTCTTTTGTTATGCTGCCCCTCGGCAATACGGGAAAAATTATTGATTCCCACACACCAGCTATTTAAAACATCATGTTTTGGTTTAAAATTCCTGCAGGAAGCAACGTAGTGAAAATAATCCGAATGCGATATTTTGCTCATGACGAACTCCTTGAGTTAATAAGAACGTCTAAGCATTACAAATTTTACTCACAAAAAAATATCAAAAAACGCTCTTTTCACAAACTCGCCGTAAACCTGGAGTTATTTACGGCGAAAAGTCATCACGCCATCAGCATCTTCACTACTGCTTTGCGAACCTGGGCTGGCGCGCCCACTGCGCACAGCGGTTTATGCACTTCCCCCGGATAAAACACAACAAAATCACCTTCATTAAGGATAACTGTTTTCTCATCAACGCCTTCCGGCAAAAATGCGATGTCTTTGTCTGCTAACCAGTCGGTATCCGGGGTGCCTGCAGGTTGCGTGCTGAAGGTCATGCCTTCCTGACCTTTTAACACAATCTGAATGTCGAGATAGCGGGCATGGTACTCCGCACGGCGAGCTTCGTACGGCTCGGTCATATCTTCCGAGATAAGATAAAACAGACGATTGCCTTCGATATCGTGCTTGCCCTTGGGCGTTTCTGCCGTAACGTTTGCTTTGATATGCTCAATCGCCTGGCGTAACTCCTGGGGTAGCCACGGCTGAAGATTATGAATATTTCCGATGATCATCTTTTCCACTCCTTAATTAAAACAATGTTTCATTTCTATCGTTATACGAAAAGATGATCAATTCCGCCAGCCTTAACGCGTGAATTATTGTCTTATCACAACTTATCGGCAGGCGCGTTCCCGCCTTTCGGATCAAGGCCAGCATCACTCCTTGAGAAGAGTTTTTATCGCTTCCCCCGCCAGGGCAGCTGTTGCACAGAGTTGTTCGATGGAGTGCCCCTCTCGTGCCTTCGCAGAAAGCCCAGACATCACGGTACTCATAAAATCAGTCACACATTGTGCGCTTTGTGGATGCCGCCTTGCGATATAGTCATAAATGGTTGTTTCTGCGGCGTGATAATATTGAACGGCAATACCACGCGCTTGTGGATCATGACTATGAATACCTTCAAGAACCATACAGCCAGCGCAGCCGCCGTTTTGGCTATATCTGCGCGCCGCTTCTTTTAATACCTCAACCAGGCACTCGCCTACCGGACGATCATCACGAAGAATATCGGCAAGCGGAATAGCTTCCGTACCGACATATTCATTGAGTACACGGCTAAATAACCCAGCCTTACTGCCAAAAGCCGCGTAGAGGCTCGGGGGGTTAATACCAAGATAATCAGTAACTTCAGCAACACTGACAGCATCGAAACCTTTTTGGTGAAAAAGCACTTTTGCCGCAGAGACTGCCTGCTCAGGAGCGAAACGTCTGGGACGACCTGGAACTCGAGATTGTTTTTTAGTGACCATTACAAAACATGTTGACAGAAAGTTAAAACAGTTTTGTAATGCATGTTACATAATAAATCAAGGAGTCCTTATGGGCGCTTTTACAGGTAAGACAGTTCTCATCCTCGGTGGCAGTCGTGGAATCGGTGCTGCTATCGTACGTCGTTTCGTCACCGATGGGGCCAATGTACGATTCACCTATGCGGGGTCGAAAGATGCCGCTGAACGCCTGGCACAAGAGACGGGAGCGACAGCAGTATTCACAGATAGTGCTGACAGAGACGCTGTCATTGATGTCGTTCGTAAGAGCGGCGCATTGGATATCCTGGTGGTAAATGCAGGTATTGGCGTCTTTGGCGATGCCCTGGAATTAAATGCCGACGATATTGATCGCCTTTTCAAAATCAATATTCATGCTTCTTACCATGCCTCTGTTGAAGCCGCCCGGCAGATGCCCGAAGGCGGGCGCATCTTAATCATCGGCTCCGTGAATGGCGATCGTATGCCTGTTGCAGGCATGGCTGCTTATGCCGCCAGTAAATCTGCCCTGCAAGGTATGGCGCGCGGGCTGGCCCGTGATTTTGGACCGCGTGGGATCACCATCAACGTCGTCCAGCCAGGGCCAATTGATACCGACGCGAATCCCGCCAACGGGCCTATGCGCGATATGTTGCATGGTTTTATGGCTATCAAAAGACATGGGCAACCGGAAGAGGTCGCTGGTATGGTCGCATGGTTAGCAGGGCCAGAAGCCAGTTTTGTTACCGGCGCGATGCATACCATTGATGGCGCGTTTGGCGCATAACCGACTATGCTCAATTAAGCCCAGCCATTATCCATGATGTCTGGGTTTTGTTTACTCTCGTCGTCCCCTAAAAGCGGCTCCCGGTAAATATAAATCTTCTGTTCATGTCGTAAATCTTGAGGATAACCAAATGGTAGAAAGAATCGCTGTTTTCCCTGCTGGCCGACATTCACTGTATGCTGAACATCGTTATTCTGCGGCTATCCGTTCCGGCGATTTGCTGTTTGTTTCCGGGCAAGTAGGAAGTCGAGAAGACGGAACACCTGAACCCGATTTTCAGCAACAAGTCAGACTGGCATTTGATAATTTGCATGCGACCCTGGCAGCTGCGGGATGCACTTTTGACGATATCATTGATGTGACGAGCTTTCATACCGATCCGGAAAAACAATTTGAAGACATCATGACAGTCAAAAATGAAATATTTAGCGCCCCACCTTACCCAAATTGGACGGCGGTGGGTGTTACCTGGCTGGCAGGCTTTGATTTTGAAATTAAAGTGATAGCGCGCATCCCTGAGCTGTAAGCAATAGTTTTAGCCGTGAGTTTTCACACTCCGCCCTATAAGTCGGATGAATGGAATAAAATGCATATCGGATTGGGTGAAATTGAAAAAGAAAAAAGCAGGAAATGTCTGCAATTATTGATACCGAACGACCGTTCCCCTCCAGAATCATAGCAAATAAAAATGCATACACTTTGACTTTTAATTCAAATAAACCGTTTGCGCTGACAAAATATTGCATCAAATGCTTGCACCGCTTCTGGCTATGAGTATAATGCCGGACAATTTGCCGGGAGGATGTATGGTTCAGTGTGTTCGACATTTTGTCTTACCGCGTCTGAAAAAAGACGCTGGCCTGCCGTTTTTCTTCCCGTTGATCACCCATTCCCAGCCCCTCAATCGAGGGGCTTTTTTTTGCCCAGGCGTCAGGAGATAAAAGATGGCTAATCCGCTATATCAGAAACATATCATTTCCATAAACGACCTTAGTCGCGATGACCTTAATCTGGTGCTGGCGACAGCGGCGAAACTGAAAGCAAACCCGCAACCAGAGCTGTTGAAGCACAAAGTCATTGCCAGCTGTTTCTTCGAAGCCTCTACCCGTACCCGCCTCTCTTTCGAAACTTCCATGCACCGCCTGGGTGCCAGCGTGGTGGGCTTCTCCGACAGCGCCAATACATCACTGGGTAAAAAAGGCGAAACGCTGGCCGATACCATTTCGGTTATCAGCACTTACGTCGATGCGATAGTGATGCGTCATCCGCAGGAAGGTGCGGCGCGCCTGGCCACCGAATTTTCCGGCAATGTACCGGTACTGAATGCCGGTGATGGCTCCAACCAACATCCGACACAAACCTTGCTGGACTTATTCACCATTCAGGAAACCCAGGGGCGTTTGGACAATCTCCACGTCGCAATGGTTGGTGACCTGAAATATGGCCGCACCGTTCACTCCCTGACCCAGGCGTTAGCGAAGTTCGACGGCAACCGTTTTTACTTCATCGCGCCGGACGCGCTGGCAATGCCGCAATACATCCTGGATATGCTCGATGAAAAAGGGATCGCCTGGAGTCTGCACAGCTCCATTGAAGAAGTGATGGCGGAAGTGGACATTCTGTATATGACTCGCGTGCAAAAAGAGCGTCTGGACCCGTCCGAGTACGCCAACGTGAAAGCGCAGTTTGTTCTTCGCGCCAGCGATCTCCACAACGCCAAAGCCAATATGAAAGTGCTGCATCCGCTGCCTCGCGTTGATGAGATTGCCACCGATGTTGATAAAACGCCGCACGCCTGGTACTTCCAGCAAGCAGGCAACGGGATTTTCGCTCGCCAGGCGTTACTGGCACTGGTTCTGAATCGCGATCTGGTACTGTAAGGGGAAATAGAGATGACACACGATAATAAATTGCAGGTTGAAGCTATTAAACGCGGCACGGTAATTGACCATATCCCCGCCCAGATCGGTTTTAAGCTGTTGAGTCTGTTCAAGCTGACCGAAACGGATCAGCGCATCACCATTGGTCTGAACCTGCCTTCTGGTGAGATGGGGCGTAAAGATCTGATCAAAATCGAAAATACATTTTTAAGTGAGGATCAGGTTGATCAACTGGCGTTATATGCACCGCAAGCCACGGTTAACCGTATCGACAACTATGAAGTGGTTGGTAAATCGCGCCCCAGTCTGCCAGAGCGCATCGACAATGTGCTGGTCTGCCCGAACAGCAACTGTATCAGCCATGCCGAACCGGTTTCATCCAGCTTTGCCGTGCGAAAACGCGCCAATGATATCGCGCTCAAATGCAAATACTGTGAAAAAGAGTTTTCCCATAATGTGGTGCTGGCCAATTAATTGCGGTTGGTAATAAAAGTCTGGCTCCCTATAATGAGCCAGACTTTTTACCGCTGTAATAAAGGAGAAATCATGAGCAAAACTATCGCGACGGAAAATGCACCGGCAGCTATCGGTCCTTATGTTCAGGGCGTTGATCTGGGCAATATGATCATTACCTCCGGTCAGATCCCAGTAAACCCGAAAACCGGCGAAGTACCGGCAGACGTAGCGGCACAGGCACGTCAGTCGCTGGATAACGTAAAAGCAATCGTCGAAGCCGCTGGCCTGAAAGTGGGCAATATCGTTAAAACCACCGTGTTTGTGAAAGATCTGAACGACTTCGCAACCGTAAACGCTACCTACGAAGCGTTCTTCACCGAGCACAATGCCACCTTCCCGGCACGTTCTTGCGTTGAAGTTGCCCGTCTGCCGAAAGACGTGAAGATTGAGATCGAAGCGATCGCTGTTCGTCGCTAATCTCTTTCAAAAAGATAATCCAGGTTTCGCGCCTGGATTATCTGATTCAACCACGGAGGGTTGAAGATGGCTAAATCCCGTTTCACAGATAAGCAAATTGCTGAAATTTTACAGCGGTCAAAAGAGGGGGCATCTAATAAGGAGCTTTGTGAACACTATCAATTTAGCGTTAACACGCTGCGGCGCTGGCAAGAACAGCACGCTGACGGCATCAGAAGCGAATTAAAAAAAATAGAATCTAAAGCACAGATCGTCTTTCTGCTTTTCATTGCTATCGTCATTATACTCACGCTTATATTTGGTAAACCTACAGGTGGATGGGCAATACCGCCTTTATTATTCTATTGTGTTTATTATATCCGCCTGTATCGCAACATCTCCGCCAGACATATAAAAAAAGAAGACATTTTTCTCTCTCGTTCTGTTAATAACAGCTATAGCGCCCTTTATAATTTGAGCTGGACGTTTATTTGTTTTTTTATTTTTGCAGTAATCTATTTTTTTATTCAGGTGTTTTCGTAACAGACTGACCTGAAAGTGTATTTCAGGCCAGCTTCATCACTTGCTTACTGCCAGCCGTAACGACGGCTATAGAACCCTTTCACCAACTGGGTTAACGTCATATACCCTGCCAGAATCGCAACCAGCCACGGGAAATAGCTTAACGGCAGCGCCTGCAGTTGCAGATAACTGGCCAACGGCGAAAACGGCAATGCGATCCCGACTATCATCACAATCACGGTCATGATCATTAACGGCCACGATGCACAGCTCTGAATAAACGGTACACGACGGGTACGGATCATATGCACAATCAGCGTTTGCGACAGTAATCCCACCACAAACCAGCCCGACTGGAACAGCGTTTGCGTTTCCGGCGTGTTGGCATGGAATACCCACCACATCAGGCAAAACGTCAGAATATCGAAGATCGAACTGATCGGTCCGAAGAAGATCATAAAGCGCCCCAAATCCGCCGGATTCCAACGCTGAGGCTTTTGAATTTGCTCGTCGTCGACGTTATCAAACGGGATCGCCACCTGTGACACATCGTACAGCAGGTTCTGGATCAGTAAGTGTAAAGGCAGCATCGGCAGGAAGGGCAAGAAAGCACTCGCCACCAGCACGCTGAACACATTACCGAAGTTAGAACTCGCCGTCATTTTTATGTATTTCAGCATGTTGGCGAAAGTCCGGCGTCCTTCAATAACCCCCTCCTCCAGCACCATCAGGCTTTTTTCCAGCAGGATGATATCAGCCGCTTCACGGGCAATATCTACCGCACCGTCCACAGAAATGCCGATATCCGCAGCGCGTAAGGCGGGCGCATCATTAATACCATCGCCCATAAAGCCAACCACATGCCCTTCGCGCTTTAGCAAGGTCACGATGCGTTCTTTATGCATCGGCGTCAGGCGAGCAAACAGCGTGGTGCGCTGTGCAAGATTTGCCAGTTCGTCGTCAGATAGCGTTTCAATATCACTACCAATGACCACCTCTCCCGCGTCCAGTCCCACTTCATGGCACACTTTCGCCGCCACTAACTCGCTGTCGCCAGTAAGGATTTTCACGGTAATGCCACTCGCTTTTAATGCCTTCAGTGCCGGAGCTGTTGTCTCTTTCGGCGGATCAAGGAAAGCAATATATCCTTCGAGGATCAGGTCGGATTCATCCGCCCGCTGGTAATCCCCTTCACGTGCTGGCAGGTATTTCGTCGCCACCGCAACCACGCGCAGCCCCTGACGATTCAGCGTATCAGTAACGCGCTTAATCTTACGCAGTATGATGTCATCAAGCGGCACAATCTCACCATTGTGACGCACCTGCGAACACACATTGAGGATTTCCTGCAATGCGCCTTTGCAAACCAGTTGATGATGTTCGGTATTCTCTGCCACTACCACCGACATCCGGCGACGCTCGAAATCAAACGGAATCTCATCAATTTTTTGCCAACGACTGGCCAGCGAGCGCGCTGACTCTTCATCCGTACCTTCGAGCACCGCTGTATCAAGCAGGTTTTTAAGTCCGGTCTGATAATGACTGTTCAACCACGCGCTATGCAGCACGCGTTCGCTGGTTTTACCGGAGATATCGGTATGATTCTCCAGCACAATTTTATCCTGCGTCAGGGTGCCGGTTTTATCAGTGCACAGAATATCCATAGCGCCAAAGTTCTGAATGGCATCCAGATGTTTGACGATCACTTTCTGTTTCGACAGCTTTACGGCACCACGCGCCAGCGTCGAAGTGACAATCATCGGCAACATTTCTGGCGTTAAGCCTACCGCGACCGAAAGTGCGAACAGTGCCGCTTCCCACCAGTCACCTTTGGTGTAACCGTTGATCAGCAACACCACCGGAGCCATCACCAGCATAAAGCGAATCAGCAGCATACTGACGCGGCTAATCCCTTGCTGAAAGGCATTCGGCTCGCTTTCCTGCTCACTAACACGCCCCGCCAGTTGACCAAACCAGGTGTTGGCTCCTGTAGCAATCACCATTGCTTGTGCCGTGCCGCTCACCACGGTGGTGCCCATAAAACACAGGGTGTCGCACTCCAGCGGATTGCTGTGCTCCGGCTGGCGAGTGGTAGCAGCTTTTTCCACGGGCAGAGACTCACCGGTTAACGACGCCTGAGCGACAAACAGATCCCGCGCCTGCAAGATACGTAAATCTGCCGGGATCATATCCCCCGCCGCCAGTTTTATAATATCGCCGGGCACTAGTTGGTCTATCGGAATTTCCAGCCAGCCATTTTCACCTTTATCGTTAATTACGCGCAGTACCGTCGCGGTATTACTGACCATCGCTTTCAGGGCATCTGCCGCTTTGGTGGAACGAGCTTCCTGAATAAAGTTCAGCAACGTAGAAATAGCGACCATTAGCGCGATAACACCTGCGGCAAATAAATCTTCCGTGGCGTAAGAAATAGCACCGAGAATGGTGAGCAAAATATTAAAGGGGTTGCGATAGCAGACCCATAAATGTACCCACCACGGCGACGGTTGTTGCGCGGGTAATTTATTTTCACCATGTTGTTCGCGGGCAGATTCCACTTCCGCCTGATTTAACCCTTCCGGATGGGTATTGAACGTTTTCCATAATTCCTGTTCTGGCATCACCGCCATTTTCAGGCAATGCGCACTTAAGGACGGCGGGACCGCCGTATTCACTGTCTGCTGCGCGCCAGGCAATGGATCGCGATGAACCAGACGGGAAGGTAAATGGCGAATGAGCCGGGTAAAAATTTCTTTAAACATAAGGAGTCCCTCCGCACTGTCTGAAACAGTGCAGAAATGTCTTCAGGCGTGGCGAAGCCTTACCTGAAGGTAATAAAGCTGAGCTGGGACGTTAAAACGTCACGGCCTTACGCATCCGGTAACGCCGTGAAAAGACGGGCTTACCGGAAAAGTTTTAATCTCCGTCGAGGGAGAGGCGTGGGATCAGGTTCCATATAACCTCCGGTAAGTGAAAAAAGCGCCGCAAATAATAAGGAGAATCCAATAATATTCGTGGCATTTATGGCGATATAATACCTACTGGCAACTAAACCAACGATAAACCAGACTTTACCCATTGCTGAATGCACGGGTAAAGTTAGGCTCAAATAATGAAACGCAATTACGGGACAACAGGATGCAAAATCGGCTGACCATCAAAGACATCGCGCGCTTAAGCGGCGTGGGGAAATCTACGGTTTCCCGAGTGCTGAATAACGAAAGCGGCGTGAGTCAGCGCACGCGCGAGCGCGTGGAAGCAGTGATGAATCAGCATGGATTTTCCCCTTCCCGCTCTGCGCGCGCTATGCGTGGGCAAAGCGATAAAGTGGTCGCCATCATTGTTACCCGTCTGGATTCGTTGTCAGAAAATCTCGCCGTCCAAACCATGCTGCCAGCGTTCTATGAACAAGGTTACGACCCGATCATGATGGAAAGTCAGTTTTCTCCGCAATTAGTTGCCGAACATTTGGGGGTGCTGAAACGGCGTAATATCGACGGCGTAGTGCTGTTCGGTTTTACCGGCATAACCGAAGACATGTTAGCCCACTGGCAGTCATCGCTGGTTCTGCTGGCACGTGACGCGAAAGGCTTTGCTTCGGTCTGTTATGACGACGAAGGGGCAATCAAAATCCTGATGCAACGGCTGTATGATCAGGGACATCGTAATATCAGTTATCTCGGCGTACCGCACAGTGACGTGACGACCGGTAAGCGACGTCACGAAGCCTACCTGGCGTTCTGCAAAGCGCATAAACTGCATCCCGTCGCCGCCCTGCCAGGCCTTGCGATGAAGCAAGGCTATGAGAACGTAGCAAAAGTGATTACCCCTGAAACTACCGCGTTACTGTGCGCAACCGACACGCTGGCACTTGGCGCAAGTAAATACTTGCAAGAGCAACGCATCGACACCTTGCAACTGGCGAGCGTCGGTAATACACCGTTAATGAAATTCCTCCATCCGGAGATCGTCACCGTTGACCCAGGTTACGCCGAAGCCGGACGCCAGGCGGCCAGCCAGTTAATTGCGCAGGTAACCGGGCGCAGCGAACCGCAACAAATCATCATCCCTGCCACCCTATCCTGATCGTTTCCTGAACGATAAATTGTGATCTTCGCTGCGTTTAGGGAACGTTCCCGTTTTTAAATTTTTCCGCGCACTATATTCTGCAGCCAACCAAAAATGTCATCTGCCATGGGGCTTTATGATGAGCAAAATAAACCAAACGGATCTCGATCGGCTGATTGAACTGGTCGGCGGGCGCGGCAATATTGCGACGGTGAGCCACTGTATTACTCGTCTGCGCTTTGTCCTCAACCAACCGGCCAATGCCAGACCGAAAGAAATTGAGCAACTCCCCATGGTGAAAGGCTGTTTCACCAATGCCGGGCAATTTCAGGTGGTAATTGGCACCAACGTGGGTGATTACTATCAAGCGTTGATAGCGACGACCGGACAGGCGCAGGTTGATAAAGAGCAGGTGAAAAAAGCTGCCCGGCAGAATATGAAATGGCATGAGCAGTTGATCTCTCATTTCGCGGAGATCTTCTTCCCGCTGCTGCCCGCGTTGATTAGTGGTGGTTTGATCCTCGGTTTTCGCAATGTGATCGGCGATTTGCCCATGAGCAACGGTCAAACGCTGGCGCAAATGTACCCTTCCCTGCAAACGATCTACGATTTTCTATGGTTGATCGGTGAAGCGATCTTCTTCTACCTGCCGGTCGGAATTTGCTGGTCAGCGGTGAAAAAAATGGGCGGCACGCCGATCCTCGGTATCGTGCTTGGCGTGACGCTGGTTTCCCCACAGTTGATGAACGCTTATCTGCTCGGGCAGCAGCTACCGGAAGTATGGAACTTTGGCATGTTCAGCATCGCCAAAGTGGGCTATCAGGCACAGGTTATTCCGGCACTGTTAGCCGGGCTGGCGCTGGGCGTGATAGAAACTCGCCTTAAGCGTATCGTGCCGGATTACCTCTATCTGGTGGTGGTGCCGGTCTGTTCGCTGATCCTCGCGGTGTTCCTCGCCCATGCGCTGATTGGTCCGTTTGGTCGCATGATTGGCGATGGCGTTGCCTTTGCGGTGCGTCACCTGATGACCGGCAGCTTTGCCCCCATTGGTGCGGCATTGTTTGGCTTCCTTTACGCACCGCTGGTGATCACCGGCGTACACCAGACCACGCTTGCTATAGATTTGCAGATGATTCAAAGCATGGGTGGCACGCCAGTGTGGCCGCTTATTGCGCTGTCGAATATCGCTCAGGGCTCCGCCGTGATAGGCATTATCATTTCCAGCCGCAAGAACAATGAACGCGAGATCTCCGTGCCTGCCGCTATCTCCGCCTGGCTTGGGGTCACTGAGCCTGCAATGTACGGCATCAACCTGAAATATCGCTTCCCGATGCTGTGCGCGATGATTGGTTCTGGTCTGGCAGGATTACTATGCGGTCTGAACGGCGTTATGGCGAATGGCATTGGCGTAGGCGGCCTGCCGGGAATTCTCTCTATTCAACCGAGCTACTGGCAAGTGTTTGCGCTGGCAATGGCTATCGCCATCATCATCCCGATTGTACTCACCTCGTTTATCTACCAGCGGAAATACCGCCTGGGTACGCTGGACATTGTTTAATTTTCTTCGGGGCGCAATTGCAGGAATAACGTAATGACGAATCTTCCCCACTGGTGGCAAAACGGCGTTATCTACCAGATTTATCCAAAGAGTTTTCAGGACACCACGGGTAGCGGCACCGGTGATTTACGTGGCGTTATCCAACGCCTGGACTATCTGCATAAACTGGGCGTCGATGCTATCTGGCTAACCCCCTTTTATGTCTCTCCCCAGGTCGATAACGGATACGACGTAGCGAACTATACGGCGATAGATCCCACTTACGGTACGCTGGACGATTTTGACGAAATGGTGACGCAGGCGAAATCGCGCGGCATTCGTATCATTCTCGATATGGTGTTTAATCATACTTCTACCCAACATGCCTGGTTTCGTGAGGCGCTGAGCAAAGAAAGCCCTTACCGCCAGTTTTATATCTGGCGCGATGGTGAACCAGAAACGCCACCGAATAACTGGCGTTCAAAATTTGGCGGTAGTGCGTGGCGCTGGCATGCGGAAAGCGAACAGTACTATTTGCATCTCTTTGCACCAGAACAGGCGGATCTCAACTGGGAGAATCCGGCGGTACGCACAGAGCTGAAAAAAATCTGTGAGTTCTGGGCCGATCGCGGAGTCGACGGGTTACGCCTGGATGTAGTGAATTTGATCTCTAAAGATCCGCGTTTTCCTAATGACCTGGATGGCGACGGGCGTCGCTTCTACACCGACGGGCCACGAGCACACGAGTTTTTGCACGAGATGAGCCGCGATGTGTTTACGCCTCGCGGTTTAATGACCGTGGGTGAAATGTCCTCCACCAGCCTTGAGCATTGCCAGCGATACGCGGCACTAACAGGCAGTGAATTGTCGATGACCTTTAATTTTCATCACCTGAAGGTCGATTATCCCGGTGGTGAAAAATGGACGCTGGCTAAACCTGACTTTGTGGCGTTGAAAGCATTGTTCCGCCACTGGCAACAAGGAATGCACAACGTGGCATGGAATGCCTTGTTCTGGTGTAACCACGATCAGCCGCGCATTGTTTCTCGTTTTGGTGATGAAGGGGACTACCGCGAACCTGCGGCAAAAATGCTGGCGATGGTGCTGCATGGCATGCAGGGAACGCCATATATCTATCAGGGCGAAGAGATTGGCATGACTAACCCACATTTCACGCGCATTACTGACTATCGCGACGTGGAGAGCCTCAATATGTTTGCCGAACTGCGCAACGATGGGCGTGACGCCGAGGAGTTATTGGCAATCCTCGCCAGTAAATCCCGTGACAATAGTCGCACGCCAATGCAATGGAGCAACGGCGATAATGCCGGGTTTACAACGGGTGAACCGTGGATTGGCCTGGGCGATAACTATCAAGAAATCAACGTAGAAGCCGCGCTGGCCGATGAGTCCTCGGTGTTTTACACCTACCAAAAGTTAATCGCACTGCGTAAGCAAGAAGCCGTCCTGACATGGGGCAATTACCAGGATCTGCTGCCAGACAGCCCTGTATTGTGGTGCTATCGCCGTGAATGGAAGGGGCAAACCTTGCTGGTCATTGCCAACCTTAGCCGTGAGATCCAACCCTGGCAGCCAGGGCAAATGCGCGGAAACTGGCAACTTGTGATGCATAACTACGAAGAAGCCTCAGCACAACCCTATGCCATGACTTTACGGCCTTTTGAGGCCGTCTGGTGGTTACAGAAGTAAGTATCCGCTAAGCCCCGGTAATACTGGTCATTCCGGGGTTTTGCCTTTCAGTATGTTGTTTTTGTTGATTTTATAATCAAAAAATTCATTAAAAAATTTACATAACGCTGTAGCGCACGTCATCCGTACGCTCTGCTTTTTACTTTGAGCTACATCAAAAAAAGTTCAAACATCCTTGATGCAAAGCACTATATATAGACTTTAAAATGCGTCCCGACCCAATATGTTGTATTAATCGACTATAATTGCTACTACAACACCCCACGAAAAAGGTGCGGCGTTGTGGATAAGCGGATGGCGATTGCGGAAAGCGCCGGAAAACGAAACGAAAAAACCGGAAAACACCTTTCCCAATTTCTGTGGATAACCTGTTCTTAAAAATATGGAGCGATCATGACACCGCATGTGATGAAACGAGACGGCTGCAAAGTGCCGTTTAAATCAGAGCGCATCAAAGAAGCGATTCTGCGTGCAGCTAAAGCAGCGGAAGTCGATGATGCAGATTATTGCGCCACTGTTGCCGCGGTTGTCAGCGAGCAGATGCAGGGCCGCAGCCAGGTGGATATCAACGAGATCCAGACCGCCGTTGAAAACCAGCTGATGTCGGGTCCATACAAACAACTGGCTCGTGCTTACATCGAGTACCGTCACGATCGCGATATTGAACGTGAAAAACGCGGTCGCCTGAATCAGGAGATCCGTGGTCTGGTCGAGCAGACCAACGCCTCGTTGCTCAACGAAAACGCCAACAAAGACAGCAAGGTGATTCCAACCCAGCGCGACCTGCTGGCCGGGATTGTGGCTAAACACTATGCACGTCAGCACCTGCTGCCGCGTGACGTGGTGCAGGCGCATGAGCGTGGCGATATTCACTATCACGATCTCGATTACTCGCCGTTCTTCCCGATGTTCAACTGCATGTTGATCGACCTGAAAGGTATGCTGACCCAGGGCTTTAAGATGGGTAACGCCGAGATTGAACCACCGAAGTCGATCTCTACGGCAACCGCGGTAACAGCGCAGATTATTGCTCAGGTCGCCAGTCATATTTATGGCGGCACCACCATTAACCGTATCGATGAAGTGCTGGCACCGTTTGTCACCGCCAGCTACAACAAACACCGCAAGACCGCAGAAGAGTGGAACATCCCGGACGCCGAAG
Organism: Escherichia sp. MOD1-EC5189; assembly: GCF_002966045.1. Classification (NCBI taxonomy): domain Bacteria; kingdom Pseudomonadati; phylum Pseudomonadota; class Gammaproteobacteria; order Enterobacterales; family Enterobacteriaceae; genus Escherichia; species Escherichia sp. MOD1-EC5189. The sequence continues at coordinate 63,020 of NZ_PTRX01000016.1, forward strand.
GTTACGCTAACTCTCGTACCATCAAAGAGTGCTACGATGCCTTCCAGTCGCTGGAGTACGAAGTAAACACCCTGCACACCGCCAACGGTCAAACACCGTTTGTGACCTTTGGTTTTGGTCTGGGCACCAGCTGGGAGTCGCGCCTGATTCAGGAGTCTATCCTGCGTAACCGTATCGCGGGCCTCGGTAAAAACCGCAAAACTGCGGTGTTCCCGAAACTGGTGTTTGCGATTCGCGATGGCCTGAACCATAAAAAAGGCGATCCGAACTACGACATCAAACAGCTGGCGCTGGAGTGCGCAAGCAAGCGCATGTATCCGGATATCCTGAACTACGATCAGGTAGTGAAAGTCACCGGTTCGTTTAAAACCCCGATGGGCTGCCGTAGCTTCCTCGGCGTGTGGGAAAATGAAAACGGCGAACAGATCCACGATGGTCGTAACAACCTCGGCGTGATCAGCCTGAACCTGCCGCGCATTGCGCTGGAAGCGAAAGGCGATGAAGCCACCTTCTGGAAGCTGCTGGATGAACGTCTGGTGCTGGCACGTAAGGCGCTGATGACCCGTATCGCTCGTCTCGAAGGCGTTAAAGCGCGCGTGGCCCCGATCCTCTATATGGAAGGTGCTTGTGGCGTTCGTCTGAATGCTGACGACGACGTTTCTGAAATCTTCAAAAACGGTCGTGCGTCTATTTCGCTGGGTTACATCGGCATCCACGAAACCATTAACGCGCTGTTTGGCGGCGAGCATGTGTATGACAACGAGCAGCTGCGCGCGAAAGGTATCGCCATTGTTGAACGTCTGCGTCAGGCGGTGGATCAGTGGAAAGAAGAAACGGGTTACGGTTTTAGCCTTTACAGCACGCCAAGTGAAAACCTGTGCGACCGCTTCTGCCGTCTCGATACCGCGGAGTTTGGCGTGGTGCCGGGCGTGACTGATAAAGGTTACTACACCAACAGTTTCCACCTCGATGTCGAGAAGAAGGTGAACCCGTACGACAAGATCGACTTTGAAGCGCCTTACCCGCCGCTGGCGAACGGTGGCTTCATTTGCTACGGCGAATATCCAAACATTCAGCACAACCTGAAGGCGCTGGAAGATGTCTGGGATTACAGCTATCAGCATGTACCGTATTACGGCACCAATACGCCGATTGATGAGTGTTACGAGTGTGGTTTTACCGGTGAGTTTGAGTGCACCAGTAAAGGCTTCACCTGCCCGAAATGCGGTAACCATGACGCCTCCCGTGTGTCGGTGACTCGCCGCGTGTGCGGATATTTAGGTAGCCCGGATGCGCGTCCGTTTAACGCTGGTAAGCAGGAAGAAGTTAAGCGCCGCGTTAAACATTTGGGAAATGGGCAGATCGGTTAATCTTCACTCTGCGCTAAGCAAATGCCGGATGCGGCGTAAACGCCTTATCCGGCCTACATTTGGCAACGGCTGTAGGCCTGATAAGACGCAACAGCGTCGCATCAGGCTTTGATTGCCTGATACAGCCTACACGCGGACTGATAAGCCAGGCGAAATAATGAATTATCATCAGTACTATCCTGTCGACATCGTCAACGGCCCCGGCACTCGCTGCACCCTGTTTGTCTCCGGGTGTGTTCATGAATGCCCCGGTTGCTATAACAAAAGCACCTGGCGGGTAAATTCCGGTCAGCCATTTACCAAAGCAATGGAAGACCAGATCATTAACGATCTGAATGACACCCGCATCAAACGCCAGGGTATTTCCCTCTCCGGCGGCGATCCGCTGCATCCGCAAAACGTGCCGGATATTCTGAAACTGGTACAACGCATCCGCGCCGAATGTCCGGGTAAAGACATCTGGGTGTGGACAGGCTATAAACTCGACGAACTCAACGCTGCGCAAATGCAGGTTGTTGATTTGATTAACGTGCTGGTCGACGGCAAATTTATGCAGGATCTAAAAGACCCTTCCCTGATCTGGCGCGGCAGCAGCAATCAGGTGGTGCATCATTTGCGTTAGTCACTCATCCAGCCGTTTTGTCGCGTCTTCATAAACGGCTGAGTTCTCTCTCTTACCAATAGCTATCACCAACACGAGCAACTCTTTATCATTGACCTGATAGACCAGGCGATATCCCAGTGTGCGAAGCTTAATTTTGTAGCAGTCCGGCAAATCCCGTAGTTTAGCCGATGGATTGCGCGGCCTTTTCAGCACATCCCCCAAGCTTTTTTTTAAATTGTTCCCGGACTTTCACGCCCAGTTTTTGCCACTCCTTCAGCGCCCGCGGATCAAAAGCCAGTTCATAGTTCATCCAGTCGGACCTTAATGGCCTCCTGTGGGTTGGCCAGTCGTTCCCTGACAGTGCGTAACAAGGCTTCTTCACTATCACTGACAGTGAGCGTTTTTACCGGCATTCGTCCATTTTCCGCAACGTACTGAAACAGCAGCCGCACTGCTTCAGTAGGCGTGATATTTAATTTTTCCAGCACCGCATAAGCCTCATTCTTCAGTTTGTCATCCAGGCGGACGTTAAGTGTGGCCATTATGCCTCCGGTAATTATGAAAAGTGTAATGCATTATAGCATTACATATGCATTACATTCATTTCTGGAAAACGCCTCGCAAAAATGAGGACGACACGCAGGAATATGCCGTAGTGAAGATAGATATTGCGGTGATTTTACGAAGGGGAAGAAAGCGTTGGGCGGTAACGTTTCACCGCCCAATAAGGAATTAACGATACTTCTGGTGATAGGCGTTGCGGGTCGTTTTCAGTTGCTCTGCGGCAGCCTGCGCTTCTTTTACTTTACCTTCATTAGCCAGCTTCAGCGCGTCGTCAATCTGACCGACCAGAATGTCGAAACCGTGGCGGAAGTCTTTCATCTCCGGGCTGTCTGGCGATTTGCCTTCGAGCTTCGGCGGCGTTGCTTTTTGCGCATCCAGCGCCGCTGCGCGCATTTTGGTTAACGCGTCTTTGACTTGCGCCGCGTTATCGGCTTTTTCGACCACTTTTAAATTGTCGTTGAGGGTTTCCATATTGTCTTCAAGATCAGCGGCAAACGACGCCGAACTGAATACCAACGAGGAGACTGCAAGAATAGCTAACAGGCTTTTACGCATTGCTCACTTCCTTTTTCTTATTAAGATTTGGCGCGGCAGGTCGCGCCTTTTTTTACTGCCCGGCGATTTTCATCTCCGGCAACAGCACAGAACCACACTGTATATTGCTGCGTGTTTCAATATCGTTACCGACGGTGACAATATTGCGCCACATATCTTTTAAATTACCTGCGATGGTGATTTCGCTAACCGGATACTGAATTTCGCCATTCTCTACCCAGAAGCCCGCAGCACCACGGGAATAATCACCGGTAATGGCACTCACGCCCTGGCCCATCAACTCCGTCACCACCAGCCCGGTGCCCATCTCTTTGAGCATTTGTTCGAAGCTTAGCCCTTGCCCGGCAATTCGCCAGTTATGAATACCGCCTGCATGTCCGGTGCTTTTCAGCCCCAGTTTGCGTGCGGAATAGCTGGTCAGCAGCCACTGGGTCAGAATGCCATCTTTAATAATATCGCGACGCTCGGTGCGCACACCTTCGCTGTCGAATGGCGTCGATGCCAGCCCTTTCAGCAAATGCGGATGCTCTTCAATAGTCAGCCAATCCGGTAGAATTTGTTTACCCAGCGAATCCAGCAGGAAGGTGGATTTACGGTAAACCGATCCACCCGCTATCGCCCCAACCAGATGCCCAAAAAGTCCGGTTGCCACTTCATTGGCAAAAATTACCGGCGCTTTCATGGTGGAAAGTTTACGCGGTGACAGGCGCGATAAAGTACGGCGAGCACAGTCGGCCCCGACCCACTCTGGCGTCTGCAGATCGCTCATCGCGCGACCAATGGTGTAGGCGTAATCACGCTCCATATCGCCATTTTCTTCGGCAATTACGCAGCTTGAGAGTGAATGACGCGTTGAGCAATAACCCTGCAACATGCCGTGGCTGTTGCCAAAAACTTTTACGCCGTAGTGGCTGTTAAAACTGCCGCCTTCGGTATTGGTGATGCGTTTATCCGCCTGTAATGCTGCCTGTTCTGCGCGAGCAGCCAGTTCAATAGCTTCATCCGGGGAAACTTCCGCAGGGTGAAACAAGTCGAGATCCGGCGCGTCAAAGGCCAGCAGCTCTTTGTCTGCCACGCCGGCACAGGGATCTGGCGAAGTGTAACGAGCAATATCCAGCGCTGCCTGTACGGTGCGGGCAATGGCCTGCGGGCTTAAATCGGTAGACGATGCGCTACCTTTACGGTTCTGGTGATAAACAGTGATCCCCAGCGCGCCATCGCTATTGAATTCGACATTCTCCACTTCGCCATATCGCGTGCTAACGCTAATGCCGGTGGTCTTGCTGACGGCAACTTCCGCACCGTCCGATTTGCCTGAGGCCAACTCCAGCGCAGTGGAAACTGCTTCTTCCAGAATCTTGCGCTGCGCTTCAACTTGAGAGATTACTTTCATTGCAAGTGCCATAATGTAGAGAGTTTCTCTGAAGTCTAACAGAGAACCGTTTTTCAGTGCGCATCTTAACTGGTAACATTAGCCTCTTTTTTTAAGGAGCCTGAGATGACTAAGCAGCCCGAAGACTGGCTCGACGACGTTCCCGGTGATGACATCGAAGACGAAGACGATGAAATTATCTGGGTCAGTAAAAGTGAAATTAAACGCGATGCCGAGGAGCTAAAACGCCTTGGCGCAGAAATTGTTGATCTGGGGAAAAACGCGCTGGATAAGATCCCGTTAGACGCGGATCTGCGTGCGGCTATTGAGCTCGCCCAGCGTATTAAGATGGAAGGTCGCCGCCGCCAGTTGCAGCTCATCGGTAAGATGCTGCGCCAGCGCGACGTAGAACCGATCCGTCAGGCGCTGGATAAGCTGAAAAATCGCCACAACCAGCAGGTGGTGTTGTTCCATAAACTGGAAAACCTGCGCGATCGTCTGATCGAGCAAGGTGATGACGCCATCGCTGAAGTATTGAATCTGTGGCCCGATGCCGATCGTCAGCAACTGCGAACTCTGATCCGCAACGCGAAGAAAGAGAAAGAAGGGAATAAGCCGCCGAAATCCGCGCGCCAGATTTTCCAGTATCTGCGTGAGTTAGCGGAAAACGAAGGGTAATTTTCGTTGTTGATGTGAGTATGGTTTGCCGGATGCGGTGCACCTGTAGGCCTGATAAGACGCATCAAGCGTCGCATCAGGCACTATGCTCAAATGCCGGATGCGGCGTGAACGCCTTATCCGGCCTACACACACTATATCAGGCTGAGGCCGAATTACTGCGCGGCTTCCGCTTTCTTCGCTAGCCCATCCAGCAGTTTCTGATGAATTCCACCAAAACCGCCGTTGCTCATCACCAGAATATGGTCGCCAGGCTGAGCGGTTTTCACCACCATATCTGCCAGCGTATCCACATCGCCACTCCAGTGTGCAGGCTGAACGCAGGCTTCTGCCACTTCTGCGACCTGCCACGGAATATGCGCCGGTTGCAGCAGGAAGACTTCATCGGCACGACCTAATGAAGGTGCCAAATCGTCTTTGCAGATCCCCATTTTCATGGTGTTTGAGCGCGGTTCCAGCACGGCAATAATGCGCGCCGTTCCGCCAACTTTGCCGCGCAGCGCAGCCAGCGTTGCCAGAATCGCCGTCGGGTGATGGGCAAAATCGTCATACACCGTCACGCCATTTGCTTCTCCGCGCAACTCCAGACGACGACGAGCGTTAATAAACGAACCCAGCGCGTTAGCAGCATCTGCCGGCGCTACGCCAACATGACGGGCCGCCGCAATCGCCATCAGGCCGTTGTGCATATTATGTTCGCCCACCAGCGACCATTTCACTTCGCCCACTTTTTCGCCATCCAGCAAGACTTCCCATTCGGAAGCGTCAGTGGTCAGCTTTTTCGCCTGCCAGTGCCCCTGCTCGCCCACCAGCTCCTGCTCGCTCCAGCAGCCCATCGCCATGGTCTGTTTCAGGTTGATGTCGTTTTCAGGCCAGATAATACGCCCCTGCCCCGGAACGATACGCACCAGATGGTGGAACTGTTTCTGGATCGCTTTCAGGTCGTCAAAGATATCGGCATGATCGAACTCAAGGTTGTTGAGGATCAGCGTACGCGGGCAGTAATGGACAAATTTAGAGCGTTTGTCGAAGAAGGCGCAGTCATACTCATCCGCTTCGATAACAAAGAAGTCGCTTTCGCCTAAACGTGCCGAAACGTCAAAGTTCCCCGGAACACCGCCGATCACAAAACCCGGTTTATAGCCACACTGTTCCAGAATCCAGGTCGCCATTCCCGCGGTGGTGGTTTTGCCGTGTGTACCGGCAACGGCCAACACCCAGCGGTCACGCAGCACAAAATCGTGCAGCCACTGCGGGCCAGACATATAAGGGATGTTTTTTTCCAGTACCGCTTCCACACACGGATTTCCACGGGTCATGGCGTTGCCAATGATCACCAGATCCGGCTGCGGGTCGAGCTGGCTGGCATCGTAACCCTGAATCAGTTCAATGCCTTGCTTCTCAAGTAAGGTGCTCATCGGCGGATACACATTGGCGTCCGAACCCGTTACTTCATGGCCTAACTGGCGCGCCAGCATCGCCAGACCGCCCATAAACGTGCCACAAATTCCTAAAATATGAATGCGCATACGTCACTATCCTTTTTTAATCTGCCGCTCATTTTACGCATATGTCGGGCAAGTGAGAAACGCATTTCAGGATAATCCGTAATTTGCTGGCGCGATTCACCTGAGCGCGACATTGAGATTATTTGTTAAGATTGTTGCGGTCGCTTTACTCCATAAACATTGCAGGGAAAGTTTTATGAAAACGTTAGGTGAATTTATTGTCGAAAAGCAGCACGAGTTTTCTCATGCTACCGGTGAGCTCACTGCTTTGCTGTCGGCAATAAAACTGGGCGCCAAGATTATCCATCGCGATATCAACAAAGCAGGACTGGTTGATATCCTGGGTGCCAGCGGTGCTGAGAACGTGCAGGGCGAGGTTCAGCAGAAACTCGACTTGTTCGCTAATGAAAAACTGAAAGCCGCACTGAAAGCACGCGATATCGTTGCGGGCATTGCCTCTGAAGAAGAAGATGAGATTGTCGTCTTTGAAGGCTGTGAACACGCAAAATACGTGGTGCTGATGGACCCACTGGATGGCTCGTCCAACATCGATGTTAACGTCTCTGTCGGTACCATTTTCTCCATTTACCGCCGTGTTACCCCTGTCGGTACGCCGGTAACGGAAGAAGACTTCCTCCAGCCTGGTAACAAACAGGTTGCGGCAGGTTACGTGGTATACGGCTCCTCTACCATGTTGGTTTACACCACCGGATGCGGTGTTCATGCCTTTACTTACGATCCTTCGCTTGGCGTTTTCTGCCTGTGCCAGGAACGGATGCGCTTCCCGGAGAAAGGCAAAACCTACTCCATCAACGAAGGGAACTACATTAAGTTTCCAAACGGGGTGAAGAAGTACATTAAATTCTGCCAGGAAGAAGATAAGTCTACCAACCGCCCGTATACCTCACGTTATATCGGTTCACTGGTCGCGGATTTCCACCGTAACCTGCTGAAAGGTGGGATTTATCTCTACCCAAGCACCGCCAGCCACCCGGACGGCAAACTGCGTTTGCTGTATGAGTGCAACCCGATGGCATTCCTGGCGGAACAAGCGGGCGGTAAAGCGAGTGATGGCAAAGAGCGTATTCTGGATATCATCCCGGAAACCCTGCACCAGCGCCGTTCATTCTTTGTCGGCAACGACCATATGGTTGAAGATGTCGAACGCTTTATCCGTGAGTTCCCGGACGCGTAATCTCCTGCGCCTCTCCATACGGAGAGGCGTTTTTATCGCTGCGCAATATTGACTCTTGTCACTGGCGAACTCTGACGATTCTCCCACAGCACCGTTAATCCACGCTGTAAGGCAATAAAAATGAACAGCAAAATGCCGATGGCGATTTTCGTCCACCAGGAACTCAGCGTACCGTCAAAGTTGATATATGTCTGAATCAGTCCCTGAATCGCCACGCCAAAAAGCGTCCCAAGTACTGTTCCAACGCCACCGCTCAAAAGTGTACCGCCAATCACCACTGAGGCGATAGCGTCCAGTTCCACACCTACGCCCGCCAGCGCATATCCGGCTTGGGTATAAATCGAGAAAACAATCCCCGCCAGCGTTGCCAGTCCGGTGGAGAGCATATAAATGCGAATAGTGGTGCTGCGAGTGGAAACCCCCATCAGGTTCGCCGACGTTGCGTTGCCGCCAATGGCGTATACCTGATTACCAAAACGGGTACGATGCGCGAGGAATATGCCAATAACCACCACCGCAAGCATCAGCAGCCCCATCGCACTTAAGCGACCGCCGCCAGGGATTTTCCATGCAAGGCTTGAGAGCGTGTCATAAACAGGATGATTTATCGGGATCGACTCTTCCGAAACGAGATAGCTGACGCCACGCAAAAAGAACATTCCTGCCAGAGTAATGATAAACGCCGGGATCTTCAGGGCGTCGATCAAAAGCCCCATAAATGCGCCAAAGGCACAGCCCATCACCAGCACCAGTGGAAACGCCAGCAGCGGCGAGAGGCCGAAATCGCCAATCACTTTTGCCAGAAACACGCCGGTAAAGGCGATCACCGAACCGACGGAGAGATCGATCCCTCCGGAGAGGATCACAAAGGTCATGCCGACGGCAATGATCCCCAGAAAGGCGTTATCGGTCAGGATATTGCAGATCACTCTTGTGGAAGCAAAACCGGGGAACTGCGTCAGGCAGTAGAGATAGCCCAACACAAAGACGCCGATGGTGATCATCAGTGGCAAGTTACGTTTTATCACGGCTACGCACTCCTTTAATCAGACTGATAAAGCGTTGCGACTGAACAATCAGCACGCAAAGCACCACCACTGCTTTCACTACCTGGTTCATCTCTGGCGGAAAGCCCGAAAGCAAGATCCCGGTGTTCATTCCCTGAATAATCAGCGCACCCACTACTGAGAGCAACAGGTTAAAACGCCCGCCCATCAGCGATCCGCCGCCAATCACCACCGCAAGAATGGCGTCCAGCTCCAGCCATAATCCGGCGTTGTTGGCATCGGCACCGCGAATATCCGCCGCCACGATAATGCCCGCAATCGCCGCACACAGCCCGCTCAACACATAAGTGAGCATGACGATGATTCGTGTGTTGACTCCGGCATTTTTTGCCGCCCGAATGTTGATACCAACGGCTTCGATAAACATCCCCAGTGCCGTTTTGCGGGTCAACAGCCAGAAGAGGAGAAGCGTCAGTACCGCAATAATGACTGGTGTTGGCAGGAACACCAGCGATCCGCTGCCAAACCATGAGAGATCCGGCGAGTTAAACGTGACGATCTGTCCGGAGGTGATCAGTTGCGCCACGCCGCGCCCGGCGACCATCAGGATCAGGGTGGCAACAAACGGCTGAATTTTGAGGATCGCTACCAGTATGCCGTTCCACAATCCCGCCAGGATGCCAGTGCCCAAGGTGCTTAACAAAACAATCGGCAGGCTGAATCCCGCGACCGTCATCGCAGCTGTTGTGGCTCCGGCGATAGCCATCACCGCCCCCACGGAGAGATCGATTCCACCGGTGGCGATCACCAGCGTCATACCAATCGCCAGTAGCGCAACGGGGGCGGCGCGATTAAGAATGTCGATAGGGCTACCGAACAAACGCCCATCCTGAAGCACCACCTGCCAGAAATGCGGGGCCACCAGGCTATCGACCAGCAACACCAGCAATAGCGCCGCCAGCTGCGGCATTCCTGTTGGCCAGCGAAAGCGCCTTTTCGGCGGCGTAGTGTCAGGGAGAGATTGAGGCATCACACTGTTCTCCTTACGCCGCAATGGCGTTCATGATCGCCGGAACGGAAAGCTCTGCCAGCGGGATCTCCGCAACCTGTTTGCGATCGCGCATGATGATCACCCGATCGGCATAGCCCACCAATTCTTCCAGTTCGGAGGAGATTACCAGCAGCGCCAGACCATCGGCGCATAACGTTTCAATCAGGCGGATGATCTCGGCGTGCGCACCAACGTCAATGCCGCGCGTTGGCTCATCAAGTATCAGAAATTGTGGTCGGGTGAGCAGCCAGCGTGAAAGCAACACTTTTTGCTGATTGCCGCCGGAGAGAAATTCAATCGGTTGTTCAGTGGAAGGTGTGCGAATGCCAAGCTGGCGGATAAAGCGTTCGGCAATCTCTTGCTGTTCTTTGCGGGAAATCGGTCGTAGCCAGCCGCGCTGGGCCTGGAGAGCGAGGATGATATTTTCCCGCACCGAGGCGGCGGCGATGATGCCATCGGTTTTCCTGTCTTCCGGGCAGAAGCCGATACCCAGTACCGAAGCCTGATGTGGCGATCGCAGGGTTTGCTGTTTGCCTTTGATCAACGCCGTGCCGCTGTCAGCAGGTTTGATCCCGAAGATCACTTCGGCGGTTTCGGTACGTCCTGATCCCAGCAAGCCTGCCAGGCCAACGATCTCGCCGGGGCGTACTTCGAGATCAAACGGTGCGATCGTTCCTTTTTTACCGTAATTTTTGAACGCGGCAACGGGTTTGTCGCTCAGCAATGTTCGTCCGGCACGCTGTAGCGCGTGGGTGTCCAGCTCGCGCCCCAGCATCATTTTTACCAGTTCGATCTGCGGTAGCTCGCGGGTTTCCCGACAGCCTACGAAACTGCCGTTGCGTAAGACGGTGATCCGATCGCTGACCTGATAGACCTGATCGAGAAAGTGAGTAACGAAGATCAGGCTGACACCGCGATCGCGCAACTGACGCATCAGGCCAAACAGTAACTCTACTTCCTGAGTGTCGAGGCTGGCGGTGGGTTCATCGAGGATCAGCACTTTGGCGGAGAGATCGATGGCCCGGCAAATGGCGACGATTTGCTGCATCGCGACTGAAAAGCGGTTGAGCGGTTCCCGCACGTCGAGGGAGAAACCGTAAGATGCCATCAGTTCGGTGGCGCGCTTTTCCATCTCTTTACGGCGTAGAAGGCCGAAACGTTTGGGTTCGCGACCTATGAATAGATTATCAGCGACCGACATATTGGGTAGCAGGTTGACTTCCTGATAGACGGTGCCGATGCCGAGTTGTTGTGCGTGGGCGGTATTTTTCGGTGAGATAGTCTGGCCTTCCAGCCAGATGGTGCCACGATCGGCGTGGTAGACACCGGTTAATGCTTTGATTAGCGTTGATTTTCCCGCCCCGTTTTCACCGAGCAGCGCCATGATTTCACCACGGCGCAGGCTGAAATCAACGTTGTCTAACGCTTTGACGCCGGGGAAAAATTTACTTAATCCTTCGGTGCGGAGGATTTCCTGGTGTTGGTTAGTATTCATAGTTTCCCCCGTTGTAAAGCGTGCGCCAGATAAGACACAACAGCGTCGCATCAGGCATCTCGCACAACCGCCGGATGCGGCGTGAATGCCTTATCCGGCGGCCCACAAGTCGGCATCAGGCATTGATGCCCCTCAATACCCCATGTTTTTCTTCTTCTCTAACTCTTCTTTTGCAGTATCAGGCAGGTAAAGGGTGGACTTGGTCAGGGTCAGCTTTTCAGGCATGGTGCCGTCTTTTTTATATTTCTCCAGCGCGTCAAAAGCAGGGCCTGCCATATTCGGCGTTAGTTCAACGCTGGCGTTCGCTTCGCCATCAATCATCGCTTTGTAGATGTCCGGCACACCGTCAATGGAACCCGTGAGGATATCTTTGCCCGGTTTCAGGCCCGCTTCTTTAATTGCCTGAATCGCGCCAATCACCATGTCGTCGTTATGGGCGTAAACCATGCAGATGTTTTTGCCGTTGTTTTCCGCTTTGATAAAGCTCTCCATCACTTCTTTGCCTTTACTACGGGTAAAGTCACCAGACTGCGAGCGGATAATTTTGATGTTTGGCGCATTCTTAATGGCTTCGGCAAAGCCTTTCTTACGGTCAATGGCGACACTGGCCCCAACGGTGCCCTGCAACTCCACCACGTTACACGGTTTGCCATTCACTTCTTTTACCAGCCAGTCACCGATCAACTTGCCTTCCAGAATGTTGTCGGCAGTGACGGTGGTCATATAGAGAGATTTGTCTTTCACATCGATGGAACGGTCAAGCAAGAAGACCGGGATTTCGGCATCTTTCGCCTCTTTTAATACCGGCTCCCAACCGGTCGCTACCACCGGAGCGATAAAGATCGCATCCACCCCTTGCGCGACGAAGGAACGTACCGCTTTAATCTGGTTTTCCTGCTTTTGCTGACCATCGGCAATTTTCAACGTAATTCCGCGCTTTTCAGCTTCACTTTTCGCCACATTGGTTTCTGCGGCGCGCCAGCCGGATTCCGATCCGACCTGCGAAAATCCAACGGTTAATGGAGCGGCCAACGCCATAGACGACATGGCTGCCGAGACTGCAGAGACTACAAGTAAGCGTTTCCACATAGGGTTGTCCTCGTCGGGGTAATTATTATTGGTGAAAAGATGTTCGCGAAAAAACTATAGACAATTCGTTATGTAACGGATTGCGTTACATCACACTTCAAAAAAGTAAATAAAACGTTAATCACAAGTTTGTAATCGCTTTCATCTCACTATGAAAAATGCGGCTACGGTTATGGATTTTCCTGCTCTGTAAACCTTCTTAAAACTGGCGAAAAAGGAAAATGAAGACGAAAACAAGCGAAGACATTCGGCGCGAGTTGGCTATAATACTCGGCACTTGTTTGCCACATATTTTTAAAGGAAACAGACATGAGCTTACTCAACGTCCCTGCGGGTAAAGATCTGCCGGAAGACATCTACGTTGTTATTGAGATCCCGGCTAACGCAGATCCGATCAAATACGAAATCGACAAAGAGAGCGGCGCACTGTTCGTTGACCGCTTCATGTCCACCGCGATGTTCTATCCGTGCAACTACGGTTACATCAACCACACCCTGTCTCTGGACGGTGACCCGGTTGACGTACTGGTCCCGACTCCGTACCCGCTGCAGCCAGGTTCTGTGATTCGCTGCCGTCCGGTTGGCGTTCTGAAAATGACCGACGAAGCTGGTGAAGATGCGAAACTGATTGCTGTTCCGCACACCAAGCTGAGCAAAGAATACGATCACATCAAAGACGTTAACGATCTGCCTGAACTGCTGAAAGCACAGATCGCTCACTTCTTCGAGCACTACAAAGACCTCGAAAAAGGCAAGTGGGTGAAAGTTGAAGGCTGGGAAAACGCAGAAGCCGCTAAAGCTGAAATCGTTGCCTCCTTCGAGCGCGCAAAGAATAAATAAGTTCTTCTAGTGCCATAACCCTGAACGCCGGGCTTCGGTTAGTAAGGGTTTTTTATGCCCGCGATAAATAAACTCTCTATTCCCCTATCATTATTCTCAGCGCTTGCAAGGCTTGAACGGTAAGAACAAGCAAACACGACCACCATTTTGCTGTTCATAGCCGCTTGCTGGAAATTAGCCGACCTCACTCATTCTCACCGTTCAAAGCATGCCCCCGTTTTACCCCTACGTAATTGTGAACGCCAGCAGAGTTTTTTATGCGTTTACGGATATGGAAAGCGGCTCGGAGAGAAAAGCTAAAGATAGGGAAGTTACAAAAAAAATCGCGAGATACATCGCATAAAACAACGCCACCCGAAGGTGGCGTGCTTTTATTATTACTTATCCCTGTCTAACCAGTCGCCGCTTTCAATTAGCTTTAATCCATCGACGGGTCGTTGATAAACGTACATCCATGCACTCCCGTACGGCGTCTGAATCAACTGGCGCGCGTATTCACCGCCCCTGGTGCGCAAGGCATCAAGTTCGGCCAGCGTGGCGTTGTCAATACGATAAACTTCACCGTGTACTGTTCCGTTCCCCGGAACTGCGCCTGGATAGTGGCCCAGGCTATACAACTGGTAGTTATCGATACTGAAATCGCCCAGTAACTGGGCATTGGTCATCCAGTGACTGTTGCCTTGTTTGTGGCGTAAACTGCCGTAGACAAATATTCGCATTGCTAAAACTCGAACTGATAGAGCAAATCCAGTGCCTGGTCTACACCAGACACGGCTTCCAGATATAGCTTAGGCATCAGGCGATAACGTAACGTGAGTGTTGCTATTGAGTCAAATATACCCACGCCGTATTTCACTTGCAGACCTGGCAATACATAGCCGCTGACCACCACCTGGGAGGAGTCGCCTACTCCCTCTGTGTCGAGCGCTAAATTGCTTACGCCAAACGTCTCGCCGATTTTACCCACAATCTGACCACTTTGTGCAACCCCCAGACCAATCAGCATTGAGGTCATCGCCGCACTGTCACTCTGATCGCTCTCCAACCCTTGTCCACGTAGCAGGTAGGAAAGCGCGGCCTGTTGCGACATGGCCGGGTCAGAGAAGATCTCCGCTTTCGGTTCGTCCGCCAAACCAGTGACGCGAACTCCGGCGATTACGTCGTCTTCTGTAGCATCCGGGTTACGAATAGCTTCGATATTAAGATACGGTTGATCCGGCGGACCAGAGAACAGTAACTCACCCTTACGCACAATCAGATCCTGACCATAGGCATGGAAGCGCCCTTCAGGGATGTTGATCTGCCCGTTCAGGCCCAGCCCTTGTTTATCCTGTACGACGTTAAGATCGCCCGTCAGCCGCGCTTTCAGGCCGAAGGCGTCAATGCGAACATTGTTGCCAACGTGGACAATCAGGTTGCTGTTAATCGGAATCGACGCCGTTTTCGGCTCTTCCGGTTGCAGGTTATCGTTAAGCATCACCACATCGCTGGAGACGCCTACTGCACTTTCCGGCAGATCGTGCACCACGATGCGCGCCCACGGGACATCCACGCGACCATCGAGGGTAAACAGGTTTGGTGTAGCCTCGAATACAACATCTGGGGATACATCCATTCGTACCATCGGCGGCACGGTGATCCGTACCTTACTGCCTTTCGCGGTTACCCTCGCCCGCCAGTTTTCAATCTGGCTCCAGTCGGCGTCACCACTCAGGTAGATTTCTCCCTGTTGGGTCCGCACAGTACCGGCAAGCGTCGAGCGCATACCGTTAAAATTAACCGCAAGCTGGCTCGGCTGCATATCAAACGGCATAAAGTTGCCGTCGATATCCACACCCGTAACCTGGAGCTGACCAAACAACTGCGGGCTTTGCACATCACCACCCAGACGTAAGTTAGCACTCACCATCCCCGCTGCTTTTTCCCCACGGGTAAAGATGGGATTTATCATCGCAAGGTTGAAGTTACGGATATTAACGTTGCCACCAAGATTACGGCGGCCTTGCGGATCGGTCACCTGCACCTGTCCATCAAACTGGCCGTTATTGGTCAGGCGAATGGTCCAGCCCAATTCGGCACGGTTGTTACGTAACTCCGCCGTCAGATTCAGCGTCTGAAACGCCACGGGCAGCGCCGCATCGTTGACGGTTTGCGTTACCTGCACGTTACGCCCCGAAAGGGTGATACTCCCCTGTGGCAGCCCCTCTTTGGTGGTGTCCCAGGCGACATCCGCTTTACCCGTGAAGATACCGCTGGCCTGTGTGGTTTCTGGCATAAACGGTTTCAGCATGGCGAGGTCGAAGCGATTGAGATTTACCACCGCACGCCCTTCAGCCCCGGCATCAATGGTTTGCGGCACGCACAGTTCCGCATTCGGGTTAAGCCAGCAGTGTGGCCCGATGCTGATTTTTTGCTCCTTGTTGCGATAATCCAGCGCAATATCGCGGGTCAGCGACCACGGGCCGACTGGCGTCTGGAAGCGGGTATTGCTAAGTGTTCCCTTCCAGCGTTCTTCTTTGCGATCAAAACTTCCTGCCAGATTAAGCTGCCCGGAAACCGGTTCGCCCTGAATCCGCAACTGTAGCTCGTGCTGCTTTTCGCTGCCTTTGGCATTCAGAGTGACGAGGTTGATATTCACATCGGGCTGCGAGATTTGCTCAACGCGTACGTCAAGTTTACCCGCAATCTGGTCAGTGGATTTGATATCGCCTTCCACGCGAACCTGCGCCACGGAAAGTTCCTGCCAGCGCAGACCGCGCGCGGTGATATCGGCCAGCAGCTGCGGTGCTTCCACTGTGCCGCGTACTTTCACCAACCCTTTCGCTGTACCACCCAGTCCTGGTAGCGCATTATCCAGCCCCGGCGCGTTGATGGTGGCATCAAGATTGAGATCTTTTACCCCCAGCTCGCCTTTCACTTCAGCACTGTTTGGCCCCAGTTCCAGATGCAGCCCTGGGATCATCCACTGCATATAACTATTGCCTTTCAGCGTGCCGTCAACGTTCACTTTGTTCTGTTTGACGTTACCGGTCAGCTTCAACTCCGGCACGTCCATCTGCCAGGTGCCGCCATACAGACTACCGCGCGTTTTAATCAAACCATTGAGTTTCGACGGCCACTCCGGGAACTCTTTCGCGGTGTTAATGCCATTAAGCGTTAACTCACCGCGCCAGCTAATTGCCTGCTGCCAGTCGAGTAGCGCCTTGAGTTCAGTTTTCCCTTCCAGCGCCGCGACGGTGAGTTTGTCGAGATTGACCTGCTGTTCATTGCCTTTGGCATCAAGGGTAATGGTCGCGGGCGGGATCTCCTGCCCCTTCACTGCCGTACGCATAGAGATCGTGTAATCGGTCATTTTACCGGTGAGTTTCAATTTCAGATCATCCGCCTGATACTGCTTCTCACCAATGAACGGCCAGTAAAGCTGTTTGCTGTTCACTTCCACGTTGAGCGGCAATCCAGCTTCTGCCAGCCGCGTCTGGGCGCGTAAATCCATATCCACCGGACCGGAAAGGTTAACGCCTATCTCCAGCTGTTCGCGCAGCGCGCCGCCCACTTTCAGCTTCACCTTTTCACCTTTCAACGGCTCCACGTTCAGTGTGCTGTTGAGGGTGATATCCACCGGCCAGTTGTCTGATAGCTGCGCCGTGCCGCTGGCGTTGACGATCCCTTGATTGGAATCGATATCCAGGGCATCCAGTTTGGTATTGCCGTCAATGCTGCTCACTTTCAGCAGCATGGTGCTCACGGTGATGTCCGTGTCGCCCGTCACGCGCAGCTGCTCACCCTTAAACTCTTCAATATTCAGGTTGAGCGGCAAATGCACGTCGGTCATTTCCGGCAATACCGGGCGAGAAAAGAGATCTTTCAGCGTTTCGCCGAGCGGTTTTTCATCCGGCTGCGGATTTTCAATCTTCGGTTCGACGACCTCTTCCTGCGCTACTTCCGCCACTTTCGGCAGAGCAATCAATAAACCTTTCAGTGATGTCGGTTTCAGGGTCAGGGTTTTCTCCTGCCAGTTCAGGCCGGAGGTGAAGTCCATCACCGATACCGTGGTGTCATCAATCTTGATGTTGACGTTATCCAGCGCCACCCGCGTCAGGGTGATGGGATACGGCGTGGAGAGATCCAGCGGCCCGCTATCTTCCTCTTCTTCAACCTGTTCAGAAGGGGGCATTTTTTTACTGTCGATGTTGACCTGAATGTCTTTCAGCGCCAGGTCATTAATACAAACGCTACTGTTCCACAGGCACTCAAGCCCGACCGCCAGATGGAGATTGCCCGCTTTTACCGCCACGCCTGGCTGCTCATAACGAACGTCAGACAAGGTGAGATCGCGCCAGCCGCCGGTGACCTTGCCAATATCCAGTCCTGGCACCCAGCGATCCGCCGCTTTAAATACCAGATGCAGGCCGCTGGTGGTGCCCACCAGAAACGCCACCGATCCCAGCAACAGTAAGATAACGATAACCACGCCGAGGCTGATTTTTTTCCATAAACTCATAATTCTGGCCCCAGACCGATGTAAAACTGTAACCCGTGTTCGTCTTTATCCGCGACCGGTACGGCAAAATCGAGTTTGATTGGCCCGACCGGCGATTCCCAGCGCACGCCAACCCCGGTACCGGTTTTAAAGTCGCTGCGGCGAATATCGCTTACCGCTTCGCCACTATCGACAAACACCGCGCCCCACCATTTTCCGGTGACGTTGTACTGGTACTCCAGCGATCCGGTTATCAACTTCGATGCCCCTTTCAGGTCACCGTTGGCGTATTTCGGGGCGATAGATTTGTATTTGTAGCCACGAATACTGCGGTCGCCCCCGGCGAAGAAACGCAGATCCGGCGGTACTTTGTCGAAATCACCCGTTTCAATCCAGCCCAGCGTGCCGCGTGTCACAAAACGATGGCGATCGTACAGTGTGCGGATCCAGACGTTCTGCGCCTGGAAAACGGAGAAATCGACATCCGAGCCCCAGGCCGTGTTGGAGTAGTCGATAGAGTAACGTTGCGAGTCGCCCCAGGTTGGCATAAGGCCACCGCGAGAACGCGTGCGGCTAATCATCACTCCTGGGTAAAACAGCATCGTGGTGTTGGTAATTTCACCCTGGGTAAAGTGGTCGAGACTCCAGCGCAGGTTAATGGCACGCTGCCAGCCACTGGAGAGATCCCAGTAGCGAGAAGCCACCAGCGTCGTAG
Source organism: Escherichia sp. MOD1-EC5189 (assembly GCF_002966045.1). NCBI lineage: Bacteria > Pseudomonadati > Pseudomonadota > Gammaproteobacteria > Enterobacterales > Enterobacteriaceae > Escherichia > Escherichia sp. MOD1-EC5189. The sequence continues at coordinate 81,543 of NZ_PTRX01000016.1, forward strand.
AGTCAGACTCGGTATCGTTCAGGTCAGTACGCTTAAAACCGCCCTGCACCAAATAATATTGTTCCAGCGGGTTCTTCAGCAGCGGCATTTTATAGCTGAAGTCGAGGATCTGTTCCGGCGCGGAAATACTGGTACTGGTGGTCAGACTGTGACCGTAAGAGTTCATCCATGGTTTTTTCCACGTCGCTTTCACGCGCGGTCCCACGTCTGTAGAGTAACCGACCCCGGTTTCGATGGTGTTTTCTGTGCGCGGCGAAACCACGCCCGTCAACGGTAATACTTTCGTTTCGCGCGCTTTATCAAATTGTGGTGCAACCACCACCGAGTTAAACCAGCCGGTAGCAGAAAGTCGGCGGTTCAGTTCCGCGAGATCTTTCGACTCGTACTCATCGCCCTCTTTAAACGGCACCAGATTTTGCAAGTATTCATCGCGGATTTGTGATCCTTCAAAGGTCACATGCCCAAAGCGATAACGTTCGCCACTGTTATAATCAATATCCCAGAAGGCTTTATGCAGGCCAAGCGCAATGCCCAGCTGCGCTTTGGTAAATTCGCTATCGAAATAACCTTTACGCAACGCAATGCTGGTTAAGGACTTTTTGAAATTTTCATAATCGCCCTGGTTCAGTACCGTACCAATAGCCGGGCGAGTATCGAGCAATTTCAAATAGTCTTTATCGGTCCGCGCGCCGCCGCGCAATACCACATCGGTGCCGCCAATTAACACCGGCACGCCTGGCGTGACTTTGGCGATCAATACCTGCCGCCCTTTCTTTGGCGGTGGACGGAGATCAAATTCAATGGTCGGCTGGTAATAACCCAGCGCTTTCAGACCTTCGCGGATGGCATCATCGACGCGTGCGCGAAAGCGACGGTCTGGCGTCACTTCATCACTTTCAATTGTTGAAAGCTGTGCACGAACGTTCTTTTCCAGTTGTCCCGATAACCCTTCGACCTGTAGACGGACGTTCGCGGCGACGGCAGATCCGCTTAAGCAGAGTAAGCTTACACAGCATAACTGTCGGATATAGCGCACATTTTCTCCTGAATATCCTTTATTCCTGCCCCTGGAACGCCGTTAAACGGCTTAACAAAAATCCAGTAATATGGATTAAAAAGCAGACTAAACCCCAAATATTTCTTATGTTTTACTTTAGACCTATTCACGGTGGTTATTGTGTGCAAATACGTCTCTTGTTACAACCTTAACCCCAATGACCGATTTTCGGGAGAGCGACACCATGAGTTTATTTGATAAAAAGCATCTGGTTTCCCCCGCCGATGCCCTGCCTGGACGTAACACCCCGATGCCCGTAGCCACGCTGCATGCGGTCAATGGTCACTCAATGACCAATGTACCTGACGGAATGGAGATTGCCATTTTTGCGATGGGTTGTTTCTGGGGTGTGGAGCGTCTGTTCTGGCAGTTACCCGGCGTTTACAGCACCGCCGCAGGTTACACCGGCGGATATACGCCAAACCCCACTTATCGGGAAGTGTGCTCCGGTGATACTGGTCATGCCGAAGCGGTACGCATTGTTTACGATCCTTCAGTCATCAGCTATGAGCAGTTGCTACAGGTATTTTGGGAGAATCACGATCCCGCCCAGGGAATGCGTCAGGGCAATGACCACGGCACGCAGTATCGTTCAGCGATTTATCCGCTGACCCCAGAACAGGATGCCGCCGCTCGTGCCAGTCTGGAGCGTTTTCAGGCGGCGATGCTTGCCGCCGATGACGATCGTCACATCACCACGGAAATCGCTAACGCCTCACCATTTTATTATGCCGAAGATGACCACCAGCAATATCTGCATAAAAACCCATATGGTTACTGTGGAATTGGCGGAATTGGCGTCTGTCTGCCGCCGGAAGCATAGCGTTACGGTTACAAACTCAGATTGTTGATAAAGTGAGCTTTGTTTATGCCGGATGCGGCGTAAACGCCTTGCCAGGCCTACAAAACCCTCAAAATTCAATGTATTGCAGAGACTTCGTAGGCCTGAACAGCATAGCGCATCAGGCAGTTTTGCATTTATCAGTCGTCTGAATTTTAACCCTCTGGCGACTTTACAGTACCTTACGCTATACTAGCCACTGAAAATGCCGGTTCACTTTCTTCGAATCGGCTTTCAATGTGTATTTCACACAAATTAATCAACTTCCCCTTCCGAGGATCTGGCCTGAAAGGTCGGATAAGATATGTTAAACAGTATTTTTGTCATACTCTGCTTGATCGCTGTAAGTGCGTTCTTCTCGATGTCCGAGATCTCACTTGCCGCTTCACGCAAAATCAAACTAAAACTGCTGGCTGATGAAGGCAATATAAATGCCCAACGCGTTCTGAATATGCAAGAAAATCCTGGCATGTTCTTTACCGTGGTACAAATCGGTCTTAACGCAGTGGCGATTCTCGGCGGTATTGTCGGTGATGCGGCGTTTTCTCCAGCTTTTCACAGCCTGTTCTCCCGCTATATGTCGGCGGAACTCTCTGAGCAACTGAGCTTTATTCTCTCTTTCTCGTTAGTAACTGGCATGTTTATCCTGTTTGCGGATTTAACTCCGAAACGCATCGGTATGATTGCGCCAGAAGCGGTGGCTTTGCGTATCATCAACCCGATGCGCTTCTGCCTGTACGTTTGCACCCCGTTGGTGTGGTTCTTCAACGGCCTGGCGAATATGATCTTCCGTATCTTTAAACTGCCAATGGTACGTAAAGATGACATCACTTCTGATGACATCTATGCAGTTGTGGAAGCAGGTGCACTGGCGGGCGTGTTACGTAAACAGGAACACGAGCTGATAGAAAACGTCTTTGAGCTGGAATCCCGTACCGTTCCGTCGTCAATGACACCGCGTGAAAACGTGATTTGGTTTGATCTCCACGAAGATGAGCAAAGTCTGAAGAATAAGGTGGCGGAACATCCGCACTCGAAATTTCTCGTCTGTAATGAAGATATTGACCACATCATCGGCTATGTCGATTCTAAAGACCTGCTGAACCGCGTGCTGGCTAACCAAAGCCTGGCACTGAACAGCGGCGTACAAATTCGCAACACACTGATTGTGCCGGATACATTAACCCTTTCAGAGGCATTGGAAAGTTTTAAAACTGCGGGTGAAGACTTCGCGGTGATCATGAACGAGTACGCGCTGGTCGTTGGGATCATCACCCTCAACGACGTAATGACCACACTAATGGGCGATCTGGTCGGTCAGGGACTGGAAGAGCAGATTGTCGCCCGTGATGAGAACTCATGGTTGATTGATGGCGGCACCCCGATTGACGACGTAATGCGTGTGCTGGATATTGATGAGTTCCCGCAGTCAGGCAACTACGAAACCATCGGCGGCTTTATGATGTTTATGCTGCGTAAAATCCCGAAACGCACCGACTCGGTGAAATTCGCCGGCTACAAATTTGAAGTGGTGGATATCGATAACTACCGCATCGACCAGTTGCTGGTAACGCGGATCGACAGCAAGGCCACCGCCCTTTCGCCCAAACTGCCTGACGTTAAAGATAAAGAAGAAAACGTCGCGTAACCCCAAGAAACATCAACGGCTCCTGAATCAGGAGCCGTCTTATTTACTGCATAGCACTTTGGTTAAGCCATCTCTGTTTGCAGACGCATAACCTGACGGTTAACTTCGGACATCACTGACAAATGCAGCTTATCCTTCACTTTTGGGATAAGAATCTTACCCTTATCAAATTCAAAAGCGCCAACGTCCTTGATGTATAACCGTCCACGGAACAGGATCTTTACGTACTTCGCCACCTGCAGTGGGTTGTACCGTTGGAAAATTTTCATTGTTATCTCCTGCTGAGTATTACGCCTTTGCGGTGCCACAATCGGCCCAACTATTATGAGGCGCAAATTTTAATGCTTAGTGACTATAGACTATCCGGGTAATGTTTCCACCGCGTATAACTTTTTTTACCTAAAGGTTACAATTATTCAGAATTATCTTTTTACCGAAGCGCGGTCTTCAGTATAAGCATTCATTTTTCATATGATTTGTGCGCTTGACCGCAAACTGGCATCACACTTGCGGGAAATTCGATAAATAGCACATATGATTAAAAGTCAGACCCCAAGTGGTCGGATCACCTGCATATCATAAGAAGGATACACCATGACCCTACGTAAGATTCTGGCACTCACCTGCCTGCTGTTGCCGATGATGGCTTCCGCACATCAGTTTGAAACCGGTCAACGAGTGCCACCGATAGGCATTACCGATCGGGGCGAGTTGGTGCTTGATAAAGATCAGTTTAGCTACAAAACCTGGAACAGCGCGCAGTTAGTGGGAAAAGTGCGAGTACTGCAACATATTGCTGGTCGCACCTCTGCAAAAGAGAAAAACGCGACGCTGATTGAAGCGATTAAATCAGCAAAGTTACCGCACGATCGTTACCAGACCACCACCATTGTGAACACCGACGACGCGATTCCGGGTTCTGGCATGTTTGTGCGCAGCAGTCTGGAGAGTAATAAAAAGCTTTATCCCTGGTCGCAGTTTATTGTCGATAGCAATGGCATCGCGCGCGGTGCCTGGCAGCTAGATGAAGAAAGTTCCGCTGTAGCGGTGCTGGATAAAGACGGTCGAGTGCAATGGGCCAAAGACGGTGCGCTCACTCAGGAAGAGGTGCAGCAAGTGATGAACCTGCTGCAAAAGTTGCTCAAATAATGTTAATAACATAAATTCTGGAAAAATAAATTTCCCCTATCGATATATATGGGATAGGGGAATTAAGTCTCTGAGTTTTTACGCCGAACTCATACTAGTATCAATAACCCTTATTCGCGTTTAACGGTTTTACCTCTTTTTTAAACGCTTCAATGGTAGATTTATATTTCTTGTGAATCTTTTCTTCGGTATAATTACCGTTTGCGGCCAGATTTGCACTTACAATCGCTTCCACTTGCTCGGTTATTTCCACTTGTTGGTAACCTGCATTAACCAGAAAATTATAAATAAGAGAGTAATCTTCACCCTGCAAAAAAATATAAGAGCCAGTTCGAAGTTCCTCATCCCCTCCATAGATTTTAAGAGCAAAGCCCAAAGATTCTATGACCATGGCATAATTTCTATTATTTATTTCCTCGCAAAAATACCATCCTTCACATTCTTTAATGCTACCTTCTGGCCCTTCAAGTTCAAATTTACCCCGTTTTAATTTGCTTACTACATTCTCCAAATAAGCAGAATTGTAAGATAAGTTACCCGCCGCCTTCCGAAAATAACCGTTAATCCTTTCAGGTATGTCAGACTGTTTTTTCTGCAAAATATCATAGGTATACAATCTTCTATTTTGTGCTAGTGGAAATTCACGGTTTTTAAAGTCTATAAATGAGTTATACTCATTTATTGTTATAGGGATTTCTTCGTATTCAAATCCAGTGCCTCGCAATGTCATTGTATATTCGGCACCGTTATCTTTAAGGCGGAAGCTGATAAGAAAATTATCCATGGAGTGAACGGTTTCATCTTTTAATGAAAGCACCTGATAACTATTTTTATCGATCTGTGTTGCTCTAAGAAAGAACTCCCTTAAAATTAACAAACTATCATAATTCGAAATCCAATCCCTTTTCTTAAATGCATGCTGAATATTATTAAAGAAATTATTTGAATGTATTTTTGTATGCGATGACTTTACAAATAACTCCACTGCACCAAAAAAATTATTGTGTCTGATCTTGGGTAACATATGACAACCTTATTATATTTGGTTATTCTATGTCGCCATTAAACATCTTGTTAAAGAAATAAACTATCAAAAAACGCTCATTATTAAAACATAACTTATTAGCGTTAGAATATTTACACTTTAAATATAATCCCTTTATATCTATAATTTTTTAGGTTGGGAGCAAATCAGGATGGCAGAATCAGGAAATACACTGTTTCTGCCATCTGTATTTAATAAATAGACACTCTGAACCCAGGATTCAGGAACGATTCGCGCGGGGTGTAATCCAGCGGTTTACCCTGCCAGTCGTGAACATGTGCTCCGGCAGCGGCAGCCACGGCATGACCGGCGGCGGTGTCCCAAATATTGGTTGGCCCGAAACGCGGGTAAAGCTGCGCCTGCCCTTCCGCCACCAGGCAGAATTTCAGCGAAGAGCCGATAGACGTGGTTTGATGTTCGCCAAGCTGTTGCAGATACTCTTTCAGCTCCGCATCCGCATGGGAACGGCTGATCACCACCAGCGGCGGGCGCGCATCGCGGACCTGAATCTGCTTGCGTACACCGCACTCTTCTTTCCAGGCTTTGCCGTCTGCCGCGCTGTACATTACGTTCATTACCGGCGCATACACCACACCTAAAATCGGTTTGCCGTGGTCGATGAGCGCAATATTAACGGTGAATTCACCATTACGTTTAATAAACTCTTTAGTACCATCCAGCGGGTCTACCAGCCAGTAACGCTGCCAGTGTTGACGGACTTCCCAACCGGGAGGATCTTCTTCAGAAAGGACCGGAATATCCGGTGTCAGCGTACGTAAACCGTCCATGATAACGGTGTGTGCAGCAATATCCGCTGCCGTTACCGGAGAATTGTCCGCTTTGCTGACGACGTCCATCGGTTTCGTCCCGTCGTAGACCTGCATAATGGCATCGCCTGCATTCCGTGCAAGCTGGCATACTTGATCTAACATTTCTCCACCTCGTCTCTGTGAGCGGTGTTAACTTGTTGTTTTACTTATACCCTATCGTTAAAGAATGCGCCAACTGTGATAGTGTCATCATTTTCAAAGCGTTAAATTGTGGCATTCTTCACTGTTCTAAAAGTAAGAGGTTTATTCTCCCTTTTCTTTCGAATTCCCGATGATAAAAGGATGTCCCTGATGATTAAGTTTAGCGCAACGCTCCTGGCCACGCTGATTGCCGCGAGTGTGAATGCAGCGACGGTCGATCTGCGTATCATGGAAACCACTGATTTGCATAGCAACATGATGGATTTCGATTATTACAAAGACACCGCCACGGAAAAATTCGGACTGGTACGTACGGCAAGCCTGATTAACGATGCCCGCAATGAAGTGAAAAACAGCGTACTGGTCGATAATGGCGATTTGATTCAGGGGAGTCCGCTGGCCGATTACATGTCGGCGAAAGGCTTAAAAGCAGGTGATATTCACCCTGTCTATAAAGCATTAAATACGCTGGACTATACCGTCGGCACGCTTGGCAACCACGAGTTTAACTACGGTCTGGATTACCTGAAAAATGCACTGGCAGGAGCGAAATTCCCTTATGTAAACGCCAACGTCATTGACGCTAAAACCAAACAGCCCATGTTTACACCGTATTTGATTAAAGACACCGAAGTGATCGATAAAGACGGAAAAAAACAGACGCTGAAGATTGGCTATATTGGCGTCGTACCGCCGCAGATTATGGGATGGGATAAAGCTAATTTATCCGGGAAAGTGACGGTGAATGATATTACCGAAACCGTGCGCAAGTACGTGCCTGAAATGCGCGAGAAAGGTGCCGATCTCGTTGTCGTTTTGGCGCATTCTGGTCTGTCTGCCGATCCGTATAAAGTGATGGCAGAAAACTCAGTTTATTATCTCAGTGAAATTCCGGGCGTTGACGCCATTATGTTTGGCCATGCTCACGCCGTCTTCCCGAGTAAAGATTTTGCGAATATCAAAGGGGCTGATATCGCCAAAGGCACGCTGAACGGCGTTCCGGCGGTAATGCCGGGCATGTGGGGCGATCATCTCGGCGTGGTCGATCTGCAACTCAATAATGACAGCGGAAAATGGCAGGTGACGCAGGCGAAAGCGGAAGCACGGCCAATTTACGATATCGCCAATAAAAAATCCCTCGCGGCGGAAGACAGCAAGCTGGTAGAAACACTCAAAGCCGATCACGATGCCACACGCCAGTTCGTCAGCAAGCCAATCGGTAAATCTGCCGACAATATGTATAGCTATCTGGCACTGGTGCAGGACGATCCGACCGTGCAGGTGGTGAACAACGCGCAAAAAGCGTATGTCGAGCATTACATTCAGGGCGATCCGGATCTGGCAAAACTGCCAGTGCTTTCAGCTGCCGCACCGTTTAAAGTTGGTGGTCGCAAAAATGATCCGGCAAGTTATGTGGAGGTGGAAAAAGGCCAATTAACCTTCCGTAACGCCGCCGATCTTTATCTCTACCCCAATACGCTGATTGTGGTGAAAGCCAGCGGTAAAGAGGTGAAAGAGTGGCTGGAATGCTCCGCCGGACAGTTTAACCAGATTGATCCCAACAGCACGAAACCACAGTCACTGATCAACTGGGATGGTTTCCGCACCTATAACTTTGACGTCATTGATGGTGTGAATTATCAGATTGATGTTACTCAGCCCGCTCGCTATGACGGCGAGTGCCAGGTGGTTAATGCCAATGCGGAAAGGATTAAGAACCTGACCTTTAACGGCAAGCCGATTGATCCGAACGCGATGTTCCTCGTTGCCACCAATAACTATCGCGCTTACGGCGGCAAATTTGCAGGTACGGGCGATAGCCATATCGCTTTTGCTTCACCGGATGAGAACCGCTCGGTGCTGGCAGCGTGGATTGCAGATGAGTCGAAGCGTGCGGGGGAAATTCACCCGGCGGCAGATAACAACTGGCGTTTAGCACCGATTCCCGGCGATAAGAAACTGGATATCCGTTTCGAAACCTCTCCGTCAGATAAAGCCGCAGAGTTTATTAAAGAGAAAGGGCAGTATCCGATGAATAAAGTCGCGACCGATGATATCGGCTTTGCGATTTATCAGGTGGATTTGAGTAAGTAAAACACTTTTCCCGTCTATAAATATGAACCGCATCCGGCATTTATTGGCGGATGCGGTGCTGCTGCATCTTATCCGCCCTACAGGTCATGAACCGTAGGCCGAATAAGCGCAGCGCATCCGGCTGTTATGCCGCACGTTCATCCCGCACTGCCAACACCTCAGGCAAATTCAACTCAATCCAGTCCGCCAGTGCAGCAACCTTTTCGCTCACCTGCTCGCCCAGCGGCGTGAGGCTGTATTCCACATGCGGCGGCACCACCGGATAAGAGATACGGTTAAGAAACCCATCCTGCTCTAACGCCTGTAACGACTGCGCAAGCATCTTTTCACTCACCCCACCCATCTTGCGGCGCAGGTCGCTAAAACGGTGCGTACCTTCGCGAAGCGCGACCAGAATCAATACCCCCCAACGACTGGTGACGTGTTTCAACACCTCGCGCGACGGGCACTGTTCGGCGAAGAGGTTACCCTCTTTCAGTTGTTGCGACAGGCTAGCCTGGCTCATTCATACTTACCTTTTTGTACGTACTTACTAAAAGTAAGTTTAGGTGGTAGCGTATTTAAACACAAGACAAACCGATGGAGGCTTCCCATGATCGCAATTACCGGCGCAACCGGCCAACTTGGTCACCATGTTATTAACTCCTTACTGAAAACCGTTCCTGCCAGCCAAATAGTGGCTATCGCACGTAACCCGGCAAAAGCGCAGGCATTGAGCGCGCAAGGCATTACTGTACGTCAGGCTGAATACGGCGATGAAGCCGCACTGACATCTGCGCTTCAGGGAGTGGAAAAACTGCTGCTGATCTCTTCCAGCGAAGTGGGGCAACGTGCCCCGCAGCATCAAAATGTTATTAATGCCGCTAAGGCGGCGGGCGTGAAATTTATCGCTTATACCAGCCTGCTACATGCTGATACCTCCCCGCTCGGCCTCGCCGATGAGCACATCGAGACGGAGAAAATGCTGGCTGTTTCTGGCATCGCTTACACCTTGCTGCGCAACGGCTGGTACACCGAAAACTATCTCGCCAGCGCCCCGGCAGCACTGGAGCACGGCGTATTTATCGGTGCCGCGGGCGATGGCAAAATTGCCTCAGCTACGCGAGCTGATTATGCGGTAGCTGCGGCGCGCGTAATTAGCGAAGCAGGTCACGAAGGCAAGGTTTATGAACTGGCAGGTGATAGCGCCTGGACACTGACACAGTTAGCGGCGGAACTCACCAAACAGAGCGGCAAACAGGTTACCTATCAAAACCTGAGCGAAGCTGATTTCGCCGCGGCGCTGAAAAGCGTCGGTCTGCCTGACGGGCTGGCGGATATGCTGGCAGATTCTGACGTTGGCGCATCGAAAGGCGGCCTGTTTGATGACAGCAAAACGCTTAGCAAATTGATTGGCCGCCCAACGACAACATTAGCCGAGAGCGTAAGCCATCTTTTTAATGTTAATAACTAGTTAATTAAAGTGGCATCCTCCCGTATCCTCTCTGATAATGACGGGATGCGGGGAACGACTACGGTTGTTCCCTGAATATTTCTTCTGACAGATCAATGGATGCCAGTAATGATTAGCGGCGTGCTGTACGCCCTGTTAGCAGGGTTGATGTGGGGGCTTATATTTGTCGGGCCGTTGATCGTGCCGGAATACCCGGCGATGTTGCAGTCGATGGGCCGTTATCTGGCGTTAGGGTTAATTGCGCTGCCCATTGCCTGGCTGGGACGCGTGCGTCTGCGTCAGTTGGCGCGTCGCGACTGGCTTACCGCCTTGATGCTCACCATGATGGGCAACCTCATCTATTACTTCTGCCTTGCCAGTGCCATTCAACGTACTGGCGCGCCTGTTTCCACGATGATTATTGGCACCCTGCCGGTGGTGATTCCCGTTTTTGCCAATCTGCTTTATAGCCAGCGCGACGGCAAACTCGCGTGGGGAAAACTCGCCCCGGCACTGGTTTGTATTGGCATCGGCCTGGCGTGTGTGAATATTGCTGAGTTAAACCACGGACTCCCCGATTTTGACTGGGCACGTTATACCTCTGGCATCGTGCTGGCGTTAGTTTCCGTGGTCTGCTGGGCATGGTATGCCCTGCGCAACGCCCGCTGGCTGCGGGAAAACCCAGACAAACATCCGATGATGTGGGCGACGGCGCAGGCGCTGGTCACGCTGCCGGTTTCTCTCATCGGTTATCTCGTCGCCTGTTACTGGCTGAATACGCAAACGCCGGGCTTCTCCCTACCTTTTGGCCCCCGTCCGCTGGTGTTTATTAGTCTGATGATTGCGATAGCCGTGCTTTGCTCATGGGTTGGCGCACTCTGCTGGAACGTCGCCAGCCAGCGATTACCGACGGTTATCCTCGGACCGTTGATTGTTTTCGAAACGCTGGCAGGTTTGCTGTACACCTTTTTACTCCGCCAGCAAATGCCGCCGCTAATGACGCTGAGCGGTATCGCGCTGTTAGTGATTGGCGTGGTCATTGCGGTCAGAGCCAAACCGGAAAAGCCTTTAACTGAATCTGTCTCAGAAAGTTGACACGCTGGCAGTGAGTTAAATAAGCCTCTGCTACGTAAGGGTTATAGCATTTGCCTTAAAGATGCATTTAAAATACATCTTATATTATTAAGAATGAGGTATCAGCTATGGCTTATCGCGACCAACCTTTAGGTGAACTGGCGCTCTCTATTCCTCGCGCTTCGGCTCTGTTTCGTAAATATGATATGGATTACTGCTGCGGCGGTAAGCAAACGCTGGCGCGTGCGGCGGCACGTAAAGAACTGGATGTTGACGTCATTGAAGCCGAACTGGCAAAGCTTGCTGAACAACCGATTGAGAAAGACTGGCGTAGCGCCCCACTGGCGGAAATCATCGACCATATCATCGTGCGCTACCACGATCGTCACCGTGAACAACTGCCGGAACTGATTCTGCAAGCGACTAAAGTCGAACGCGTTCACGCCGACAAACCGAGCGTGCCAAAAGGGCTGACAAAATACCTGACTATGCTGCATGAAGAGCTTTCCAGCCACATGATGAAAGAAGAGCAGATCCTCTTCCCGATGATCAAACAAGGCATGGGTAGCCAGGCGATGGGGCCAATTAGCGTAATGGAAAGCGAGCACGATGAAGCGGGCGAACTGCTGGAAGTGATTAAACACACCACCAATAACGTCACACCGCCGCCGGAAGCCTGCACCACCTGGAAAGCGATGTATAACGGTATTAATGAATTGATTGATGACCTGATGGATCACATCAGCCTGGAAAACAATGTACTGTTCCCACGCGCGCTGGCGGGTGAGTGATCTAAAAGCTGGATGGCATTGCGCCATCCAGCATGATAAAGCCGTTACTTCCGCAGTTCAGCAGTCCGCTTCTTACCAATAAACAACCAGCCCAACCCCAGCGCGATAAACCACAGCGGGGTAACCAGCAGCGCCTGGCGAGTGTCATCTTCCAGTGTCAGCAACACGACCACGAACACAAAGAACGCCATACATACCCAGCACATCAGCTTGCCGAGCGGCATCTTGTAGATCGACTTCTCATGCAGATGAGGTCGCTGTTTGCGATACACCAGGTATGAGCAAAGGATAATCGTCCAGACGAACATAAACAGAATCGCGGAAACAGTCGTGATCATCGTGAACGCGCCAATTACACTTGGATTCACATACAACATCACCACGCCGCCGAGCAGACAGATACAAGAGAAGGTCAGCCCTTTCGCGGGCACGGCGCGCTTAGAAAGTTTAGCGAACGCTTTCGGCGCAACACCTTCCTGGGCCAGACCAAACAGCATACGGCTGGTAGAGAAGACGCCGCTGTTAGCGGAAGACGCCGCAGAGGTCAGCACCACAAAGTTGATTACGCTGGCAGCCGCAGGCAAACCCACCAACACAAACAATTCAACAAACGGGCTTTTCTCCGGGACTACTGAACTCCACGGCGTCACGGACATAATCACAATCAGCGCGAAGACGTAGAACATAATGATACGGATCGGAATAGAGTTAATCGCGCGTGGCAGTGATTTCTCTGGATCTTTGGTTTCCGCAGCTGTGGTACCTACCAGCTCAATCCCCACGAAAGCGAAAACCGCTATCTGGAATCCAGCAAAGAAGCCACTTAAGCCTTTCGGGAACCAGCCGCCGTCATTCCACAAATGTGCAAATGATGCTTCCACACCGGTCGGTGACTGAAAGTGCATCGCCACCATGACCAGGCCGACAACAATCAGCGACACGATGGCGACGATTTTGATCATCGCAAACCAGAACTCCATCTCACCGAACATTTTCACGGTGGCGAGGTTAAGCGTCAGCAGCAGCACTATCACCGCCAGCGAGGCAACCCAGTCGGAGAGATCGGGGAACCAGAACTGAGCATAGGCAGTGATGGCCACCACGTCCGCCATACCGGTAACCACCCAGCAGAACCAGTAGGTCCAGCCAGTGAAATATCCCGCCCATGGCCCCAGTAAATCGGAAGCGAAGTCACTAAAAGATTTGTATTCCAGATTCGAAAGCAGCAATTCCCCCATTGCCCGCATCACGAAAAAGAGCATAAAACCGATGATCATATAAACGAAGATGATCGACGGTCCGGCAAGGCTGATTGTTTTACCGGACCCCATAAACAACCCCGTACCAATGGCCCCACCAATGGCAATAAGCTGAATATGTCGGTTTGTGAGATTGCGCCGTAGCGACTGTTCAGCCGGAGCCTGATCATCGGCAACGACTTTTACCTGATCTACCATGTTTTTTTCTTCCTGTACCTGTCTGTGTTGTTCAGGCTCTGCGGCCTTTAGTCAGTCTATGATACGACGAATCTGTATCGGGACTCATCGATATTAGGTAACAATACGCGGGATGAATACTAAGATTTAGATCTAATGTTAATTTTATGTTTAAAGTGAGTGTCATATCACGGTGATAACGCGAAACAGCTCACAAAAATACACGCTTACGTGGTCTTTGCAACACAAAATAGCGCCATTTGGCAAACTGAAGGGTTTATTGCTGAATGCCTGCTCCCCTCTGGCTCGAGGGGAACAGAATGCGCTGCTTAGAGGATTTCCAGCAGTTCGACTTCAAACACCAGGGTGCTGAACGGAGGGATGGACGCGCCTGCGCCGCGCTCGCCATATGCCAGTTCCTGCGGGATAGTCAGTTCCCATTTAGAACCTACCGGCATCAGAGTCAGTGCTTCAATCCAGCCAGGGATCACGCCGTTAACCGGGAATTCAGCTGGCTCGCCGCGAGCAACGGAGCTGTCAAACACGGTGCCGTCGATCAATTTACCGGTGTAATGAACACGAACGCGGTCGGTACGTGCCGGAATTGCGCCTTCACCCTGGTTGATCACGCGGAATTGCAGGCCAGATTCAGTGCTATTCACACCTTCTTTTTTGGCGTTTTCTTCCAGGTATTTCACACCTTCAGCAGCCATCGCCTGGAAACGCTGACGACGAACGGCATCGGCGCGTTCGTGGATTTCACGCAGCGCGCGGTGCACCACATCAACCGGAACAGCCGGATGTTTGCCTTCCAGCGCATCGGCAATGCCTGCAACCAGTGCTTCTGGCAGCAGCCCTTCCAGGCCAGATTCACTCAGTTGTTGCCCTACCTGCAAACCAATGCCGTAGCTTGCTTGCGCTTCGATGGTGTCAAAAGTTGGGGTGGTCATCGTATTTCCTTTCTTAGGGTATAAAGTAGCGGGCAGCATATCAGCCACACTTCTTTGGGTAAAACTTTGTCGCGGGAATGATGACAAATCCCGGGGAAAAAGAAACAATAGCAATATCCCGTATGAATATAATAAAGGCGGGTTTACCACGGACATCATAGCGTTAGCTTATTCATAGGCTATGATTGAGGAACAAGACGCGGAGCAGGAGGAAACCATGCCCGGGCGCTTTGAACTAAAACCAACCCTGGAGAAAGTCTGGCACGCGCCGGACAATTTTCGCTTCATGGACCCGCTGCCGCCGATGCATCGTCGGGGGATCATTATTGCCGCCATTGTATTGGTGGTCGGATTTCTACTCCCGTCGGATGATACGCCAAACGCGCCGGTGGTGACGCGTGAAGCACAGTTAGATATTCAGTCGCAATCACAACCGCCGACAGAAGAACAGCTGCGGGCGCAATTAGTCACACCACAAAATGATCCTGATCAGGTGGCTCCGGTCGCTCCAGAACCGATACAGGAAGGCCAACCGGAAGAGCAGCCGCAAACCTCGCAAGTGCAACCTTTCCAGCCAGATAGCGGAATTGACAATCAATGGCGCTCTTATCGTGTCGAACCCGGTAAAACAATGGCGCAGCTGTTCCGCGACCACGGACTGCCCGCTACCGATGTCTATGCAATGGCGCAGGTAGAAGGCGCGGATAAACCACTGAGTAATTTGCAAAATGGGCAGATGGTGAAAATCCGCCAGAACGCCAGCGGCGTGGTGACGGGCTTAACCATTGATACGGGAAATAATCAACAGGTCCTGTTTACCCGCCAGCCGGATGGCAGTTTTATTCGCGCGCGGTAGATGAAGGGTCAACCAGAAGCCAGCTAAGGATCGTCTCTTTGATGACCTTACGCCTGGCTTCCAGTGCCTGCGGTGAAACCATACTGATGTGATAAACCAGGCCAAGCGTATGCTGGTTGATCAAATAATATCCTCCAAGAGCAGCAATATTAATATTCACCTGCAACGGGTCGATATCTGGCTTAAAAATATTGCGCCGTTTGCCTTCAGCTAATAATGACTCCATTAACTGTAAGTGTGCGTGGTTAATTTCTAAAAGGCGCTGTGATTTTGCATAATGCACCCCTTTACTCTGGTTTTCACTATGCACAATTTTTAAAAACCAAGGGTTAGCAATGTAATAATCCCAGGTGAAATCGATAATTTTCTCAATGGCTTTTTGTGGCGGAAGAGCTGAGAAATCAAGGGATTTTTCTTTTTGCCGAATATCATTCCAGGTATATTCCAGCACTTCGATAAATAAATTTTCTTTATTACCAAAGTGATGATAAACCGTCTGTTTACTGCACTCCGCGGCCTTGACGATATTATCGACTCTGGCCCCTTCGTAACCATATTCGGCAAATTCATTAACCGCACATAACAACAGCTTTTCCTTCAGGCTTTGTACGTTGCTGGTATCAAGATACATTCCGCTTCCCCACGTCTTCTTCGTGATGACTATCTTAACCCGATTTGTTAGAAGCTCCACTAAAATGGCTAAAAACTCGCAATTTCATCGGGTTATCAAATGCTCTGTGATCATTATCGCATATCAACCAACTAGATGGTTGATCTTTCTTGCCACACATTGCAAGCTAATCGTCACTTAAGGAAATAATATTCAAAAAGAGGGTTATTGTATGAAGTCAACACGTCCTGTTGCTGTCATCACTGGAGCCGCACGTGGTATTGGAAAGGGCTGTGCACTGGAACTTGCGCGTGGCGGATTTAATCTGCTGATTAATGATCGTCCGGATGCCGACAGCGTAGAAAAATTACATGCCACACAACAGGAATGTCTGGCAGAAGGCGTGGAAGTGATTTGCTTCCCTGCTGATGTTGGTGATCTCTCCCTGCATGAAGAGATGCTCGACGCGGCGCAAAACCAGTGGGGGCGTCTGGACTGTCTGCTCAATAACGCGGGAATTTCAGTGAAAAAACGCGGTGACCTCCTCGACCTCGAACCAGACAGCTTCGACCAAAACATTGCCATTAACACCCGCGCGCCGTTTTTCCTCGCTCAGGCATTCAGTAAGCGATTACTGGCACAGCCGAAACCGGAAGCAGAACTGCCGCACCGCTCGATTATTTTTGTCAGTTCCATAAACGCCATCATGCTGGCGATGAATCGCGGCGAATATACCATTGCCAAAACTGCCGTCTCCGCCGCAGCTCGTCTGTTTGCCGCTCGCCTTTGCAATGAACAAATTGGCGTTTATGAAGTGCGCCCTGGCCTAATCAAAACCGATATGACCATTCCGGCAACGGCTTATTACGACGAACTGATTGCTAAGGGGTTAGTGCCGTGGGGACGTTGGGGTTATCCGGCTGATATTGCTTCCACTGTCCGCGCGATGGCGGAAGGTAAACTGATTTACACCTGCGGTCAGGCGGTCGCCATCGACGGCGGCTTAAGTATGCCGCGCTTCTGAGGCTGAATCATGAGAGATCTGTTACAACGCCCGGATTTATTCAGTATCAATACCGCGACGCTAGGTTATAAAACGCCGCTGCCCGCCATTATTGATGCCTGCGCCGCACGCGGTATTGGTGCGATCGCCCCCTGGCGCAGAGAGTTGCAGGGCGAAGATCTCCAGCAGATCGCCCGCCAACTCGCTGCTAACAACATAAGCGTTTCCGGTTTGTGTCGTAGCACCTACTACACCGCGCCGACGCTGGCGGAGCGCAAGCTGGCGATTGATGATAACCGCCGGGCGCTGGACGACGCCGCTGTACTGAACGCCGCCTGTTACATGCAGGTGGTTGGCGGTCTGCCAACGGGAACAAAAGATCTGTACGAAGCGCGGGAACAGGTGAAACAAGGGATACGCCAGTTGCTGCCACATTCGAAAGCAGTGGGTGTGCCAATTGCACTGGAGCCGCTGCATCCGATGACTGCTGCCGATCGCTCTTGCCTGTGCACGTTACGCCAGGCGCTGGACTGGTGTGATGAACTCGATCCCGATGGTGAGTTTGGTCTCGGCGTGGCGGTAGATGTCTACCACGTTTGGTGGGACCCGGATCTCGCCAGCCAGATCCTGCGTGCCGGAAAACGCATTCTCGCTTTTCATGTTTCCGACTGGCTGGTGCCAACCACCGATTTAGTCAATGACCGGGGAATGCCGGGAGATGGCGTAATCAATATTCCGTCTATTCGTCGCCAGGTAGAAAATGCCGGATTTAACGGTGCTGTGGAACTGGAAATTTTCTCACCGTACTGGTGGCAGCAAGATATTAACAGCACGTTGGATATTAGCGTCGATCGCATCGCGCATTATTGTTAAGGAATGATCATGAGTGACCAACCCGTTCTGTTCAGCAGAGCGGCGGCTTCTTGCCGCCTGACATTGAACCGTGAAGATAAATGTCATGCTATTAACGAAGAGATGATTGAATCTCTCGACCATTATTTAAATGAAATTGAAAATGACACGACATTACGCTTAGTCGAATTAACTGCAACTGGTGATAAATTCTTTTGTGCAGGTGGCGATATTAAATCGTGGTCAGCCTATTCGCCATTAGATATGGGCAGAAAATGGATTAAACGCGGTAACGAGGTTTTTAATCGCCTGCGCAATTTACCCCAATTAACGGTTGCAAATCTCAACGGCCATACCATCGGCGGTGGGATTGAACTCGCCTTGTGCTGCGATATTCGTATCGCCCGCCCCCACGCGAAATTCTCTAATCCTGAAGTGATCCTCGGCATGGTGCCAGGCTGGATGGGCATTGAACGCGTGCTTAATCAGGTGGGCCCGGTGGTTGGTCGCCAGATGCTGATGCTGGGTAAGCGCCTGACGGCGCAGGAAGCTCAGGCAGCGAATTTAATTGATGAAGTGGTGGAAAAAGAACAGGTGGAACGCTGGATGGCGAATCAGTTAGCGCAGCTGGAAAAATGCGGTCCGGTGGCGCTCGCACATATCAAGCAACTGATTCTGGCGCTGGAAAATAAACACGCCGATTACTCCCACCAGTTACTGGCTGGATTAATGTCCGCCACTCAGGATTGCCAGCAGGCGACGCGCGCATTTGCCGAAAAAAGTAGCGTGAGCTTCCAAAATCAATAAGGAAATTGTATGCGTAAGATAACAACCGCCGAGACACTGGCGGCGCAAATTCAGGACGGCGCAACCATTGCCATTAGCGGTAATGGCGGCGGCATGGTGGAAGCGGACCATATTCTGGCTGCTATTGAAGCGCGTTTCCTGCAAACCGGACACCCGCGCGATCTGACATTAATCCACTCGCTGGGCATTGGCGATCGCGACTGCAAAGGCACTAACCGTTTTGCGCACGCAGAGATGCTCAAACGCATTATTGCCGGGCACTTTACCTGGTCGCCCAAAATGCAGGCACTGGTAAAAAATAACACAATTGAAGCCTACTGCTTTCCTGGTGGCGTGATTCAGGCGTTGCTACGGGAGATCGGCGCCGGACGTCCAGGGCTTTTTACCCACGTTGGGCTGGGCTCGTTTGTTGATCCACGCAATGGCGGCGGTAAGTCGAATGAATGCACTACCGACGACCTGGTAGAACTGATTGAAATCGACGGTGAAACCAAACTTCGTTATCGCCCTTTCAAAGTGGATTACGCGATTTTGCGTGGCACTTATGCCGATCCTCGAGGCAACGTCAGCCTTGAAGAAGAGGCGATTGATATGGATAGCTATTCCATGGCGCTGGCAGCACACAACAGCGGCGGCAAAGTGTTCGTACAGGTGCGCGATGTGCTGGAAGCTGGTGCCATTGAACCACGCCGGGTCAAATTACCGGGCATTCTGGTTGATGGCATCGTTGAACACCGCGAACAACCACAAACCTATCTTGGCGGTTACGATCTGACCATTAGCGGTCAGCATCGCCGTCTAAGTTCTAACGACGCAATTGAACTGGTTAGTCATCCGGTGCGCCGCCTGATTGCCCGTCGGGCAGCACACGAACTGGTGGCTGGCGCTTCAACCAACTTTGGCTTTGGTATTCCGGGCGGTATTCCAGGAGTAGCGCTGCGCGAAGGCGTGCCTTATCAAAGTTTATGGCTGAGCGTAGAACAGGGCGTACATAACGGCATGATGCTGGATGATGCTCTGTTCGGCTGCGCCCGCAACGCCGATGCCATTATTCCGTCACTCGATCAGTTCGAGTTCTACAGCGGCGGCGGCATCGACATTACTTTCCTCGGTATGGGTGAGATGGATGAGTACGGTAACGTCAACGTCTCCCATCTCAATGGCAATCTCATTGGCCCCGGCGGATTTCTCGAAATTGCGCAAAACGCCCGTAAAGTGGTGTTCTGTGGCACGTTCGACGCCAAAGGTAGCAAGATTGATGTAACACCAGATGGCTTGCATATCGCCCAGTCAGGTCAAATCCCTAAACTGGTTACCCAGGTGGAAAAAATCACTTTTAGCGCCGCCTACGCACAGCAAAGCGGTCAGGAAGTGTTGTATATCACTGAACGTGCAGTATTCCAGTTAACGGCAGAAGGCGTTGAATTAATTGAAATCGCACCAGGTGTGGAGATTGAGCGCGACATTCTGCCATATATGGCTTTCCGTCCAATTATCAATCAGCCACGCCTGATGGAAAGTAGCCTGTTTACGCCGATGGAGGATGCATGAGTCAGCTTGATGACACCATCCTTGATGCGCTGACGCACGTCACTTTCCCGAAGGGTTTTGCACAGGCAGAACCCGCATGGGTTGTCACGGTAGACGGTGTTGATTACCCACTCTGGCAAACAGATGCCCTGGTAGTCGGCAGTGGTGCAGCCGGGCTGCGTGCAGCTGTGGAACTTAAACGCCGCCAGCAAAATGTGCTGATCGCCACCGCCGGGTTATATATGGGGACATCGGCATGTTCTGGTTCCGATAAACAGACGCTGTTTACCGCCGCTACCGCGGGCAATGGCGACAACTTCACCAAACTGGCAGAGGCACTGGCGAGCGGTGGAGCGATGGATCACGACACCGCTTATGTCGAAGCGGTAGGTTCTCTGCACACTCTTGGCGGGTTGCAATATCTTGGTCTGGAATTACCGGAAGATCGCTATGGCGCGATTCTTCGTTATCAAACCGACCATGACGAAGCCGGGCGTGCAACCTCGTGTGGGCCGCGTACCTCAAGGTTAATGGTGAAAGTGCTGCTGGAAGAAGTACAGCGCCTCGCCATTCCAGTGTTGACCAGTGCAACAGTGATTAAACTGCTGCATCAGCGTGACGAAAACGGCGAAGACTGCGTGGCGGGGGCAATCCTCGCGACCGGTCATCGCGCCCATAACCCATGGGGGCTGGCAATTGTGACTGCGCCCAATGTGGTGCTGGCAACAGGAGGGCCTGGCGAGCTTTATCGAGACAGTGTGTACCCACATAAATGCTTCGGCTCGCTGGGGCTGGCGCTGGAAGAAGGTCTGACGCTAACCAATCTGACCGAAAGCCAGTTTGGTATAGGCACGCCGCGCAGCACGTTTCCGTGGAATTTGTCCGGCACCTATGTACAGGTGATCCCATATATCTATTCCGTGGATGCCGGGGGCAACGAGTATAACTTCCTCGCAGATTACTATCGCACCACCCAGGAGCTGGCTTCAAACATCTTCCGTAAAGGCTATCAGTGGCCGTTTCACGCCACACGAGTGATGGATTTTGGCTCCAGCTTGTTAGATATGGCAGTAGCGCAAGAGCAGCAATCAGGGCGTCAGGTATTTATGGATTTCAATCGCAATCCTGAACCTGTGCCGGGTGACATGCCGTTCTCATTAGATCGACTGGACGACGACGTTCGCGCGTATCTGGAAAATAACGACGCTCTGGCACCATCGCCCATCGAACGACTGCAACGAATGAATCCGCTGTCTATCTCGCTGTATAAGATGCACGGTTACGATCTCACCACGCAGCCATTGCAGTTTGCCATGAATAATCAGCATATGAATGGCGGCATTGAAGTGGATATCTGGGGGCAAACCTCCCTGCCCGGCTGTTTCGCCGTGGGGGAAGTTGCTGGCACACACGGCGTCACTCGCCCTGGTGGTGCGGCATTGAATGCCGGGCAGGTTTTTGCTGTTCGTCTGGCACGTTTTATTGGTTGCACGCAAAAACGTAATATTGATGGAGATATAGCACAGCTGGTAGCTCCGGCACTGGCTTCTATAAGAGAGATCATTACTCAGGCGCACGATAACGGGACCGGGATGCCGTTGTCGATTGTGAGAGAAAAAATTCAGGCACGAATGTCTGACTATGCGGGATTTATTTGCCATGCCGATAAAGTTCGACGTGCCACTCGTGATGCCCTGCTATTGAGTGAATTTGTCCAACAGCATGGATTGGCAATCAAACATGTGGGCGAAGTTGCCGAGCTGTTTATGTGGCGGCATATGGCACTGACGTCTACCGCCGTATTAACGCAATTGACGCATTATATTGACGCAGGTGGTGGTAGCCGGGGAGCACGTATTATTCTCGACAGTGATGGAAATTCTATTCCGCAAACACGAAATGGTTTTTGTGATGCCTGGCGCTTTCGTTCAGAGCGTACTGAGGATAAAAAAGATAAACTACTTATTCATTATTGCAATGGTATCTTTCACGTCAGAAAAGCACCTGTTCGTGAGTTTCCCATTATCCGCGGCATTTGGTTTGAAAAAAACTGGCCTGGTTTTCTTAATGGGACAATTTACCAGCCACAGGATGAATGATATTGCAAAGGTTAATCACTATGCGAAATATAATTAGATCTATTAATGCTCTGCTTGCAACATTGAATATTACCATTTTGGCGATCATTGTGGCATGTGTGACATGGCAGGTGGTAGCACGATTTATATTTAAAAGCCCCAGCATATTTACGGATGAACTCAG
The DNA here is from genome assembly GCF_002966045.1 of Escherichia sp. MOD1-EC5189. Taxonomy (NCBI): domain Bacteria; kingdom Pseudomonadati; phylum Pseudomonadota; class Gammaproteobacteria; order Enterobacterales; family Enterobacteriaceae; genus Escherichia; species Escherichia sp. MOD1-EC5189. The sequence goes on from NZ_PTRX01000016.1 coordinate 103,951, forward strand.
TCGTTTGCTTTTTATTTGCCTTGGCCTTTTTGGTGGTGCCTATACCGCGGGGCAGAACCGGCATCTGGCGATTGATCTGCTTCCTATGATGCTGAAAGGAAAAGCCCGGCGTCATTTATTTTTGTGTATTCAGATTATCGTTATTATCTTCGCTACCATCATTATGGTATATGGTGGTGGGCTATTAACGCTGGACACATTCGATTCAGGTCAAACCTCACCCGCTTTAGGCTGGCAGATGGGATATATCTATATGAGTATCCCAATTAGTGGTGTGCTTATTATTATATACACCATAGATATGGTTTTAACAGAACTTAAACAACCACTCTAAAGATAATAAACAACAACCAACCATAGTAGGAATGGAGAAATTATGGATTACTGGTTACCGATTATTGTGTTATTTGGTGCCTTCTTTTTTATGCTGGCATTAGGTGTACCTATTGTTTATGCCATTGGTTTATCCACACTGGCATCAATTTCCACACAACTCGATTTCAACTCAGCATTGAGTGTGGTTTCCCAAAAGTTAGCCTCCGGGTTAGATAGCTTTACATTATTGGCAATCCCATTTTTTATTTTGTCTGGCAACATTATGAATCATGGAGGAATAGCGCGACGATTAATCAACTTTGCCCGAATTCTTGGCGGTCGACTGCCAGGCTCACTTGCTCACTGTAATATTCTTGCCAATATGCTGTTTGGCGCTATTTCCGGTTCAGCAGTGGCATCTGCCGCAGCGATGGGCGGTGTAATGCATCCACAACAAGTGAAAGAGGGCTACGATCCCGCGTTCAGCACAGCAGTTAACGTTGCCTCTGCACCGACAGGTTTACTTATTCCACCCAGTAATACGTTAATTGTCTTTTCACTGGTCAGCGGCGGTACGTCTATTGCCGCACTATTCCTGGCAGGGTATGTTCCGGGAATTTTGCTGGGCCTGGCGCTGATGACTGTGGCTGGTATTATCGCGGTACGTCGTGGTTATCCAAAGCCAGAACGTCCGACTTTGCGCCAGGCTGGAGTGGCAATATGGATGGCGATCCCCAGTATTTTCCTGATTGTATTAATTATGGGTGGCGTACTAAGCGGTATTTTCACCCCGACAGAAGCATCTGCAATTGCGGTAATTTATACCCTTTTCCTTGCACTGGTTCTTTATCGTGAAATCTCAGTTAAAGATTTGCCTAAGATATTTCTGGAATCCGTCATTACCACTGCAATTGTCTTATTGTTAATTGGTTCTTCAATGGGAATGTCATGGGCAATGTCAAACGCTGACGTTCCCTTCCTGATTCTCGATTTGCTTAACACTATTTCTGACAATCCAATAATCATCCTGCTTATTATCAATATTATTCTGTTGATTATCGGCACATTTATGGATATGACACCGGCGGTACTGATTTTTACGCCGATATTTTTACCGGTTGTCACCGAACTGGGCATGGACCCGATTCACTTTGGCATTGTCATGGTACTGAACATGTGTATCGGTATTTGTACCCCACCAGTGGGTAGTGTGCTGTTTGTTGGCTGTAGCGTATCTAAATTACCAATTAACAAAATTATCAAACCTATGCTGCCATTCTATGCCGTGATGGTATTGGTGCTGGCAATGGTTACCTATATTCCGCAAATCAGTATGGCATTGCCAAGAGCACTGGGCTACTGATGCGCATTCACTGGCGGCATCAGCCGCCATATTTATTAGAAAAGGAACATCTATGAAAATAAAAGTATCCGCTGGCATTATCGGTGCTGTGCTTATGCTATCCGCAAGCCAGTCCTGGGCAGTAACATTAAAACTTAGCCATAATCAGGATAAATCTCATCCTGTTCATAAAGCGATGGAGTTCTTTGCGAAAAAGAGCAAAGAGTACTCTAACGGTGATATTACTATTCGTATTTATCCAAATGGAACATTGGGTACTCAACGAGAAACAATGGAGCTGATTCGTTCTGGTGCTATTCCGCTGGTAAAAACCAATGCGGCGGAGATGGAAGCCTTCGAGAGTTCGTATAAACTATTTAGCCTGCCTTATTTGTTCCGCGATCGTGATCATTATTATCAGGTCATGCAAGGCGATATCGGAAGGAAAATCCTCGACTCAACGAAAAACAAAGGTTATTTCGGTCTGACTTTCTATGATGGAGGCGCCCGCAGCTTCTACGGCAATAAACCGGTGCTGAAACCAGACGATCTCAAAGGAATGAAAGTTCGTGTCCAGCCAAGCCCAGGGGCAGTTGAGATGATCAAAGTCATGGGAGGTAACCCAACACCGCTGGATTATGGAGAGTTGTACACAGCATTGCAGCAAGGTGTGGTTGATATGGCGGAAAACAGTGTGATGGCGCTGACCACCATGCGCCACGGTGAAGTAGCAAAATCCTTCAGCCTTGACGAACACACTATGGTTCCTGATGTGGTTCTAATGAGCAATGCTTCGTTTGATAAGCTTAGCCCGGCAAATCAGGCAGCTATATTAAAAGCAGCTAAAGAATCAATGAGCTACATGAAAGACTTGTGGAGCGAGGAAGAGAAAAAAGAATTCGCTAAACTGGATCAAATGGGCGTGAAAGTCTACAAGGTTGACAAAGCACCGTTTATCGAGAAAGTGCAGCCGATGTACGCAGCCTTTGCTAAGGAAAACCCTGCTCTCGCCCCAATGCTAACTGATATTCAGGCGACTAAGTAATTATCTTAATAGGGCTGCTTATTGTGGCCCTTAGCAATATCTACAAGCGCTCGCTATAAAAGCAAAACGCCGACACAAGGTCGGCGTTTTTACGTCTCGTTGAATAACGAATTATTCAGCTACTACGTTTACGATCACTTTCGCGAATACTTCGCTGTGAACCTGGAAGCTCACTTCGTGTTCGCCAGTGGTACGCAGAACGCCGTTCGGCAGACGAACTTCGCTCTTAGCCACTTCAACGCCAGCTGCAGTTACAGCGTCAGCGATGTCGCGAGTACCGATGGAACCGAACAGTTTACCTTCATCGCCAGCTTTAGACGCGATGGTAACAGTTTCCAGTGCATTGATTTTCTCAGCGCGAGCATTAGCAGCTGCCAGAACTTCAGCCAGTTTAGCTTCCAGTTCAGCGCGACGTGCTTCGAAGAATTCAATGTTTTTCTTGGTAGCTGGAACAGCTTTACCCTGCGGTACCAGGAAGTTACGAGCATAGCCCGCTTTAACGTTTACCTGATCACCCAGGCTACCCAGGTTTGCTACTTTATCAAGCAGAATAACTTGCATTACCTTATCCTCTCAAAGTCGTATTAATGGACCGTGACCGATTACTGATGGCGATCAGTGTACGGCAGCAGGGACAGGTAGCGAGCGCGTTTGATAGCGCGAGCCAGCTGACGCTGGTATTTTGCACGGGTACCGGTGATACGGCTTGGGACAATCTTACCGCTTTCGGTGATGTAGTTTTTCAGCGTAGCGATATCTTTATAGTCGATCTCTTGAACGCCTTCCGCGGTGAAACGGCAGAACTTGCGACGACGGAAATAACGTGCCATATGGCTAGTCTCCAGAATCTATCAATTCAATCTGCTCGGCATGCAAAACCATTTTGCTCAGTCCGTTCTTTGCCTTGTGGCATGAAATGAACCCCTGAACGGTTATGCGACTGCCGACCGTTATACTGTGAGTAATGGCCTGGTTTTCGTGTCCGCTAACAATAACGGGCATTTGACACCACGCCTGCCGGTGAAAGCCGGCTTCCTCCTGCACAGAACGATGCTCAAGCACGAACTGGCAGTGAGGAATTCCTGATGGACTGACCTTTCGAAGGGGAGTCCTGCACACGGTGCCGGACAACACCAGACGGTTGGTCATCAGAAATTACTCTTCAGAATCCCCAGCTTCAGCATCATCAGCGGTTTCGTTTGCGAAATCATCGCGACGCTCACGGCGCTCGTCTTTCGCTTTAACCATCGGAGATGCTTCGGTAACAGCGTGCTTGGTACGCATAACCATGCTGCGGATAACGGCATCGTTGAAGCGGAAGGTAGTTTCCAGCTCATCGATCACTTCCTGCGGAGCTTCAACGTTCATCAGAACGTAGTGTGCTTTGTGCAGTTTGTTGATCGGGTAAGCCAGCTGACGGCGGCCCCAGTCTTCCAGACGGTGGATCTTGCCTTCTGCACCAGTGATGGCAGCAGTATAGCGCTCGATCATGCCCGGAACCTGTTCGCTCTGGTCAGGATGGACCATAAAAACGATTTCGTAATGACGCATCGAATTGCTCCTTACGGATTATTCAGCCTCCTGTCTGGGTCAGCCGAATCCCGGGGAGGCAAGGAACGTGTTAAAGGTCGGCTGAAAAATGACGCGTTATAGTACTGACATACCCCGCTAAACTCAAGGCCAGCCGACAAATAAATCTCATCTTTCACCAAATCGTACTAACACGCTGATTTGAAGTTCATCACACCTCATCATGGTGTTTTTTTGAACAACTGCATCAGAAATGGTCACCATCCACTTCTTTATCATTGATTAAAATTAAATCAGAAGATCACCACAAGAGGAGAGCACACAAAGTCAGCCGTCGAGGAGGTATCTATGTTCAGCCGTGTTTTAGCCCTTCTGGCTGTGCTTTTGCTAAGTGCAAATACATGGGCAGCCATTGAAATTAATAACCACCAGGCCAGAAATATGGACGATGTGCAAAGCTTAGGCGTGATTTATATCAATCATAATTTCGCCACTGAAAGTGAAGCACGTCAGGCATTAAATGAAGAGACAGATGCGCAGGGCGCAACGTACTACCATGTGATTCTGATGCGGGAACCGGGGAGTAACGGCAATATGCACGCCAGCGCGGATATTTATCGCTAGCACCAGGTATAACCAACGAAACATTGCCATAGTTTGCTTTGCCCCCTTCTCAGGGGGCTTTTTTTGAAAAACGGCTGCGGACTTAGACCAGTTATCTCCCGAAGAAGGAAATTTCCGCAGCGCGTGTTTTACTTCTGCCCGTAATAGGCGTTAGGACCGTGCTTACGCATGAAGTGTTTATTCATGAGATAGCTGTCGATGTGATTCAGTTGTGGGTTAATGCCGCGGGCAATCCACGCCATTTTCGCCACTTCTTCCATCACCACCGCGTTATGCACCGCATCGTGAGCATCTTTCCCCCAGGCGAACGGCCCGTGCTGATACACCACAATTCCCGGCGTATGCAGCGGCTCGGCGTCACCCAGCGTTTCGATAATCACTTTGCCAGTGTTTAGCTCGTATTCCCCCTGCACTTCTTCTTCACTTAACCCACGCGTACACGGGATATCGCCAAAGAAGTAGTCAGCGTGCGTGGTGCCTAATGCCGGGATAGCCAGCCCCGCCTGCGCCCATGCGGTGGCATGCGTGGAATGGGTATGGACAATGCCGCCAAGCGACGGATAACGGCGGTAGAGTTCAAGATGCGTCGCAGTGTCGGAAGACGGACGATACTCCCCTTCCACCACCTTGCCGCTCATATCAACCACCACCATATCGTCTGCTTTCATGGTTTCGTAGGCGACACCGCTGGGCTTGATCACCACCAGCCCGCGTTCGCGGTCAATGGCGCTGACGTTACCCCAGGTAAAGGTCACCAGCCCGTAACGCGGCAGATCCATGTTGGCTTCAAATACCTGCTGTTTCAGCTTTTGCATTATGCCGCCTCCACCATGCCTGCTTTAGCCATGCGCGCTTTCACCCAATCACGCGCTTTCGCCACTTCTGCCGCCGGGTCTTCCGCCGTTTCGCTCCACATCTCAATCAGGTACGGCCCGCAATAGCCACTCTGTTTGAGCGTTTCAAAGCAACGTTCGAAATCCACTACGCCTTCGCCAAACGGCACGTTTTTGAAGACGCCTGGTTTAGTGTCTTTCACATGCACCGCGACGATATGCCCGATTCCGGCCTGCAATTCCATCTGCACGTCGTTGTCCCACGCCGACAAGTTGCCGATATCCGGGTAGAGCTGGAACCACGGGTTGTTGAGATAGTGCGCGTAACCCAGCGCCTTGCTGATGGAGTTCATCAACGGATAATCCATGATCTCCATCGCCAGCGTGACCTGCGCGCGGCTTGCCATCTCAACGCTCTCTTTCAGGCCGTCACGGAAACGACGACGCGTTTCGTTATTGGCTTCCTGATAGTAAACGTCATAGCCCGCCAGTTGGATCACGCGAATACCGACATCCTGGGCGAACTGGATAGCCTTACGCATAATCTCCAGCCCCTGCGCCCGCACCGCGTCATCTTCGCTGCCCAGCGGGAAACGACGATGGGCAGAAAGGCACATGGATGGTACGCGCACGCCGGTTTCCACAATCGCGTTGACCAGCGCCAGACGCTGCTCGCGGCTCCAGTCGAGGCGCGACAGGCGCTCGTCCGTTTCATCTACCGACATCTCGACAAAATCGAAGCCTAACGTTTTTGCCAGTTGCAGCCGTTCCAGCCAGCACTCCCCGGCGGGGAGCGCTTTTTCATAGATGCCAAGCGGGATTTGTTTGGACAACATATCCGCTCCTTAGCCCCACAGTTGGGCGATGGAACGTTTGAACTGACGCGCGGCTTCCACCGGAGAAGCGGCATCACGGATGCTGCGACCCGCGATAAAGACATGAATCGGAATGCCTTTGAACAGCGGCAGGTCTTCCAGCGCCAGGCCACCGGTGACGGTGACTTTGAAGCCCATATCGGAAAGACGTTTGATCGCGGTGATATCCGCTTCGCCCCACGCCACGCCTGCGGCCTGCGCGTCACGGCTGCGGTGATAAACCACCTGCTGGATACCTGCGTCGCGCCACTGCTGCGCCTGTTCCCAGGTCCAGTAACCGGTCAGTTCGATCTGCACGTCACCATTAAACTCTTTTGCCACGTCCAGCGCGCCTTTGGCGGTGTTGATATCTGCACAACAAATCACGGTCACCCAGTCAGCGTTGGCTTCGAAGCACATACGAGAAAGGATTTTGCCCGCATCGGCGATTTTGGCGTCTGCCAGCACGATTTTGTGCGGATAAAGCGCTTTCAGATCGCGAACCGCACGCACGCCTTCGCCCACGCACAGAATGGTGCCCACTTCGATAATGTCGACTTCTTCGGCAATCAGGCGAGTAGTTTCGTAGGCGCTAGCCATAGTCTGGTTGTCCAGCGCGACTTGCAACATCGGTAATGACATTTTCAATTCCTTCTTAAGCAGCCGCGTTGGTGCGGTCAATGAGATCCAGGACTTCCTGCTCGGTACGGCAGGCGCGTAAACGGTCGAAATTCTCTTCATCTTCAAACAGGTTGACGATCTGCATGATGCCCACTTCCTGATGCGTGTTGGCATCGACCGCCGCCATCGTGATGAGGATATCCACCGGGTCGTTATCTTCGTGGTTGAACTCCAGCGGCTTTTTCAGCGTCACCAGTGCAAAACCGGTTTTCTTAACGCCCTCTTCCGGGCGACCATGCGGCATTGCCAGGCCCGGTGCGAGCACAAAGTACGGGCCGTGCTGTTCAACCGCATCCAGAATCGCCTGGTAGTAACGCGGCTCTACCACATCTGCCGCCACCAGCAGGTCAACGCCAATTTTCACTGCGTCCTGCCATGTCTCAGCTTCAGCCTGCAGACGGATAGATTTATTCTCCGCCAGCGAATCACGTAATTTCATAGCGCGCCCTTACTTCACGTCCTGCGGGAAATGTTCTTTGATCACTTCCAGCAGTTTCGGGCCAAAGTCAGCAGGAGAGAGCATGTTGCGCACGCCAACGACATATTTGTTGCCGGTCACGGTGATCTCGCCCGCGATGTGCGTAGAAGCGATGATGATATCCGCGCCGCTCAACTCGCTTTTGTATTCGCCAACCGCGCAGCTGTTTACCGTGTGGTCGATGTTCGACTGGGTTAAAAACTGGTCCACTTTCATCTTCATGATCATGGAACTGCCTTGTCCGTTACCACACACAGCCAGAATACGTACGGTCATAATCAAAACTCCTTATTAAGCAGACTGTTCTGCCAGTTGTTTTTCTGCATCTTCTTCTGCGCGCAGCGCGCGGCCAGCGAAGAACATATAAGCCAGTGCAATGACAATGATGACGGCCATAAAGGCGATGCCGATGGAGAAGAAGCCCTGCATCATCGGTGGTGCCAGAATCGACCAGTCCGCCATGCCCATCCAGGCGCTCATACCGGTAAGTTTCACCGCCCAGACGCAACCAAAGATTTCAATCATCCCCATCACCAGACAAATCTTCAGCGCCGCGCGCCAGCCACCGAAGTGGTTAGCAAACACGCCGATAGTGGCGTTAGAGAAGAACATCGGGATAAAGCCAGGGATAATCAGAATGGAAGAGCCGCAGGCGACCAGGATGCCAACTGCAATCAGTTGACCGATGGTGCCCCACATAAAGCCCCAAACCACAGCGTTCGGCGCGAAGCTATAGATGGCCGCACAGTCAATCGCCAGAACCGCACCGGGGATCAGGCGCTGGGAGATACCGTTAAACGCTTCAGATAGTTCCGCCACAAACATGCGCACGCCCTGAGTGATGATGAAGATCGCCACCGCAAAGGAGAAACCGGTTTGCAGGATGTACACCGTCCAGTTCACTTTACCTGCCATCGCCTGCACGGTGTCGATACCGAAGGAGAGCAGAATGGCACCAAAGAAGATGGTCATGACAATCGCCGTGGAGACGATGTTGTCGTGGAAAATGTTCAGCCAGCCTGGCAGTTTGAGGTCTTCAACGCTTTCCTCTTTTTTGCCGAGGAACGGCGCAACTTTATAAGCAATCCATGATGCAAACTGCTGCTGGTGACCGATGGAGAAACCGCAGTCGTCCGTCACTTCCTGAGTCGGCTTATACATCATGTTGGAGGTAATACCCCAGTAGAGCGAAACCAGAATCGCGGTGCAGATAATGGTCGTCCACATGGAGTAACCGAAGATAAACAGCGTAACGGCAATCAACCCGGCCTGCTGGAACATGATGTGACCCGTCAGCATGATGGTGCGAATACCGGTAATGCGACGCAGCAGCACATAACAGATGTTCAGCGCCAGAGCCAGCAACACCGCGTAGCCCACCCAGCTATAGGCATCGCCCATGCGCTCGATGGTCGCCATCATCGATGCGTAGGTATCTGAAATCGCACCATTAATGCCATAAACCTCCGACATTTTCGCCACCACCGGTTTGAAGGTGCTGGTCAGGATGCCGGACCCGGCCTGCAACAACATGAAACCAATAATGGTTTTAATCGTACCTTTGATAATCACGCTGACACTTTTGCGCAGCAGGATGTAGCCCAGACAGGTCACAATACCCAGCAGTAACGGGGCATTAGTCATGACCTGGTTAAAAAACACGGTAAAGATGTTGTAGAGGATCTCCATAACGATCTCCTGAAGAAGAGGTAACCGGGTATTCCGCACACCCGGAATGTTGTGCACTCACTCTAATTTTCAAAAGTAATCACAACAAGATTATTTATGATTAAATGTGACGCGACACGCAAATAATTCCACATAGAAAGCGTGGAATTCACACAATGCAAAACTTATTAATTAAAATTCATGTAGTTAATTAAATATCACAATCCTTTTCATCTTTAATGCCTTAAAATCAACAACTACTCATCAGGCAAAAAGTCAAAAAATGGTCATTGCCTTCCTGAAAAAATAGTGTCAGGATTAATCAAAACCAATCAAATATTGATTCAAATTGAACTATCATGAAGGTAAATGGCGATGAGTAAAGTGAAAAGTATCACCCGTGAATCCTGGATCCTGAGCACTTTCCCGGAGTGGGGTAGCTGGTTGAATGAAGAAATTGAACAAGAACAGGTAGCTCCTGGCACATTCGCGATGTGGTGGCTAGGCTGCACCGGGATCTGGCTGAAATCTGAAGGTGGCACCAACGTTTGCGTCGATTTCTGGTGTGGTACTGGCAAACAAAGTCACGGTAACCCACTAATGAAACAGGGTCACCAGATGCAGCGCATGGCTGGCGTGAAAAAACTGCAACCGAACCTGCGTACCACCCCATTTGTTCTTGATCCGTTTGCGATTCGCCAGATCGACGCGGTACTGGCAACTCACGATCACAACGATCATATCGACGTCAACGTCGCTGCTGCCGTGATGCAGAACTGCGCTGATGACGTGCCATTTATCGGGCCGAAAACCTGCGTGGATTTGTGGATTGGCTGGGGTGTGCCGAAAGAACGTTGCATCGTGGTCAAACCGGGCGATGTCGTTAAAGTGAAAGACATTGAAATTCATGCCCTTGACGCGTTTGACCGTACTGCACTGATCACTTTGCCTGCCGATCAAAAAGCGGCTGGCGTACTGCCAGACGGCATGGACGATCGCGCGGTAAACTACCTGTTCAAAACGCCGGGCGGTACCCTGTATCACAGTGGCGATTCCCACTACTCTAACTACTATGCGAAGCACGGTAACGAGCATCAGATCGACGTGGCATTAGGTTCATACGGTGAAAACCCACGTGGTATCACCGACAAAATGACCAGTGCTGATATCCTGCGTATGGCAGAAGCGCTGAATACAAAAGTGGTTATCCCGTTCCACCATGATATCTGGTCAAACTTCCAGGCCGATCCGCAAGAGATCCGCGTACTGTGGGAGATGAAAAAAGATCGCCTGAAGTATGGCTTCAAGCCGTTTATCTGGCAGGTCGGTGGCAAATTTACCTGGCCGCTGGATAAAGACAACTTCGAGTACCACTATCCACGTGGTTTTGACGATTGCTTCACCATTGAACCGGATCTGCCGTTCAAGTCGTTCCTGTAATCTGTCGTTTATACCGGATAGCGTGGAGTAGTTCGCGCTATCCGGCGTAGTATTTCCTGGCTATTTCAAATATCATCTAAAAAAATCAAATTTTATCGGAATAGCTCATGACTGAAGCACAAAGACATCAAATTCTCCTGGAAATGCTCGCACAATTGGGCTTTGTGACCGTTGAGAAAGTCGTTGAGCGTCTGGGAATTTCGCCTGCCACTGCGCGACGCGATATCAATAAACTTGACGAAAGCGGCAAACTGAAAAAAGTGCGCAATGGCGCAGAAGCCATTACCCAGCAGCGCCCACGCTGGACGCCGATGAATCTGCATCAGGCGCAGAACCATGATGAAAAAGTACGTATCGCTAAAGCAGCCTCGCAGCTGGTGAATCCCGGCGAAAGCGTCGTCATCAACTGCGGTTCCACCGCGTTTCTGCTTGGGCGGGAAATGTGTGGCAAGCCAGTGCAAATCATTACTAATTATCTACCGCTGGCGAATTACCTGATCGATCAGGAGCATGACAGCGTGATTATCATGGGCGGCCAATACAACAAAAGCCAGTCCATCACCTTAAGTCCACAGGGCAGCGAAAACAGTCTCTATGCCGGGCACTGGATGTTTACCAGCGGCAAAGGACTGACCGCAGAAGGGTTGTATAAAACCGATATGCTGACGGCAATGGCAGAGCAGAAGATGTTGAGCGTGGTAGGGAAACTGGTGGTACTGGTTGATAGCAGTAAGATCGGCGAACGTGCGGGGATGCTCTTTAGTCGTGCAGATCAAATCGATATGCTGATCACCGGCAAAAATGCTAACCCGGAAATCCTGCAACAACTGGAAGCGCAAGGGGTCAGCATTCTGCGTGTTTAAAGATGCTGCTGGAAAAATGTCACGGCAGCATCTAATGCCTCAGGCGTAATGCGGTGACGCACGCCTGGCTGCCATGAACAGGTTAGCAGTTTATCCCGTCCCGTCTCGCTTAAGGCCTGCTGCAAACGTAGTGATTCGTCGGCAGGCACGACGTCATCGTCAAGGCCATGCCACAGCAGTAAAGGTCTGTCACCAAGTTGTTCCAGGTGGTTTGTCGCTTCCCACTCTGCCAGCGGCGCGACAATGTTATTGAATTCATTCTGCTGTGCTGCCGTTTCAGGTATCAGCGGTGGAAACAGTGAACGGGCGAGCGATGTAAAATAGCCCGATCCCATCATGCTGGCGGTACATTTCACCGTGGGGTGGCGAGCGGTAATTCCCAGTGCCGTCATCGCGCCCATCGACGCGCCACCGACTGCCAGACGGTCAGCAAGCAGCCAGTTTTCTTCGGCTATTGCCGCACGTAAGGTAGTGAATTCCTGCATACTTTGTAGCAAAATTTGCCAAAATTGATTTAACCGCCGCGCTGCGTCGCCCCTAAAACGGCTACCGTGATCGGGCGCATCCGGCATGATCACCCGCAAACCAGCCTGCGCCAGCGCAACGGCAAAATAGCTATACACCAGACTGGACGAAGTAAAGCCGTGATAAAAAATCACGCACGGTAACGGGGTATCTTTTTGCCCGACAGGATAAGCATGAAGAACGGGAATATCTGCCAGCACGCGCGAGTCTATTTCAATCATCTGTCTCTCCTTTTTGTCTGGTATGACATGAAGAAATCCTTAGCACAAGTTTCTGCTGGCGGTATTAGTTCATAATGTTGAGATGTGGGTTACGCTTTCATCACGTTTTCATTCGAAAATCGCGTACCAGGTAACAATTCGGGAACATTCCCCCAAAGTTAAATTAATAAGGCACTACACTATGGTTAGCAGGAAACGTAATAGCGTTATTTACCGGTTTGCCAGTTTATTATTGGTGTTGATGTTAAGTGCCTGTAGCGCACTGCAAGGTACGCCACAGCCAGCACCGCCAGTAATGGACCATCCGCAAGAGATTCGCCGCGACCAGACGCAAGGGTTACAGCGAATAGGTAGCGTAAGCACGATGGTTCGGGGTTCTCCGGATGACGCATTAGCAGAAATCAGAGCGAAAGCTGTCGCTGCAAAAGCTGATTATTACGTTGTCGTCATGGTGGACGAAACCATCGTGACAGGACAGTGGTATTCACAAGCTATTTTATACCGTAAATAAATCAGACAACTTATACAGCCAGCTTTACATTGCTTTGCGTCCCTATGCGTTTACCTGTGCACAATAAATTACCAGCTGGAAGCTCGGGCGTTTATTACCGCGATGGAATGCCCTGCAACATGTGGGGAAACGAAAAATGGAGCTGACGATGAAACAATTACTTGCCTCACCCTCGCTGCAATTAGTGACTTATCCTGCGAGCACCACGGCACAGTCTGCAGAATTCGCCAGTGCTGACTGCGTGACGGGCCTGAATGAAATAGGTCAGATCTCGGTTAGCAATATTTCAGGGGATCCGCAGGACGTGGAACGTATCGTGGCGTTAAAGGCCGATGAACAAGGTGCATCATGGTACCGCATTATTACCATGTACGAAGACCAGCAGCCTGATAACTGGCGCGTACAGGCGATCCTGTATGCGTGAGTGTCATCTACA
>NZ_PTRX01000017.1:0-117102 GCF_002966045.1 Escherichia sp. MOD1-EC5189
GGGCATCACCCTGCCTTGCCGCCCAGAATGCCTCTTCCATGTCCCGTTCCCTGTGTGATTAATTCGTCCCGGCTTCCTGCCGCATCCTGAAGCGCAGATTCTTTTTAATTTCAGCCCAGCGCGTCATATCTGGCGGGGTCAGCGGTGTGGTTCTGGCATAGGTGAAGGCCATCATGACCCGCTCACCCGGCAATACAAATGCCACCTGACACTGGTACACCTGCTCGTTACCCCGGAGAAACTGGCTCTGTATTTCAAAACCGCCTCATTGAGATAATATTCCGTCATAATAGAAGTCGTCCTTTTTAATAAATGAATTATTTATTGACAGGTTCTGTTTTTTAATCATGAATGTAATATCTATCACCGCTTTACAGCACTCTTTATCTTTCAAGCCGTAATCATTAATAACATTAAGCAATTACCCATATTTACAATGACCGGAACTGATATGCCGTTATGTATTTAACAATCCCAACATATTCACCATACCAATAAAATCACGAGTAACAAACACACTACCGCCTCCATATAAAAATGGACAGCTTATAAAATTGCATCTTGCATAGAAAGGGCTGAGATATCGAGTGTATTTTAATTATCAACCATAAATCTTGAATATTTTCATTAACAGAAACACATCTTATCCCATTAGATATGTTAACAATCAATTATTCTTAACATATCACTAAAGTATATATTACTCTCTTTACTATCTTTTTTTATTGCGGTAGCGATATTAATAGCAAAATTCGGAATTTATTTAGATGCTGGAATAAGAAAAAGTGATGGCGGCTTTCTCACCTTACCCTGAAGTTTCAGGAAAGTGTGTAAGGAAGGATGCAACCTAACTGGAGATTTCTGATGATCTAGTTGCTTAGAGCGACAATGAAGGTGAACGCATCCTGGGTAGCCCTATGAAAGGATACTATTGAAACTTGATGCTAAAACAGTGATGAAATGAATAACAAGATGGAAACGTCTTCCATGTTAATTATCATGGAAGACGTTGATGTTGAACACCTAAACCAGCCCCCTGATACGAGGCTGGCTTAAGCGCGCAGGCTATCAGTAAAAATCACCGGTTGCCTTTTCGGCCTGATCCATCCACACCGGTTTATCGCTGGTTTTCGACCAGACGCGATGCAAGTAGCTGTAAAAGCGGGCGCGGTCTTTCCAGAAAAGCATGAAAGGCAGCGCCAGGACGCCCGCTGCAACCGCATAAGTACGGCGTAAAAAGATAAGCCATGCAGGATATTCTCTGTAGAGTTCCATACTTTTCTCCCCCTTTTGTATCTACCCGGTGAATGGCACCGGAAAAATGAATTTGTTTATCTGATGAAAATAGTACCGCCTTTTGTGTAATTTTACTACTCATCCGACCACTTATTTTTGCTTATTGATGGTTTATTTACATTCACCCTGTAATTAAGTTACACAAAAGTTAAATTAATACTAAACATTAGTTAAATCATGGCTTTTGCCATTTTTATACTTTTTTTACACCCCGTCCGCAGATTTTTGCGAAATCTTTGCAGCCAGAATTCTACCCTTCCGGTATCACTTTTAGGCCACTGGAGGTGCACTGTGAGTGCAGGCGTGATAACCGGCGTATTGCTGGTGTTTTTATTACTGGGTTATCTGGTTTATGCCCTGATCAATGCGGAGGCGTTCTGATGGCTGCGCAAGGATTCTTACTGATTGCCACGTTTTTACTGGTATTAATGGTACTGTCGCGTCCTTTAGGCAGCGGGCTGGCGCGGCTGATTAATGACATACCTCTTCCCGGTACAGCGGGCGTTGAGCGCGTACTTTTTCGTTTACCTGGCGTCTCTGACCGTGAGATGAACTGGAAGCAATATCTCTGTGCCATTCTCGGCCTGAACATGCTGGGGCTGGCGGTGCTGTTTTTCATGCTGCTCGGTCAGCACTATCTACCGCTTAATCCACAGCAGTTGCCGGGGCTGTCATGGGATCTGGCGCTGAATACCGCCGTCAGTTTTGTCACGAATACCAACTGGCAATCTTACAGCGGTGAAACCACGTTGAGCTATTTCAGCCAGATGGCAGGCTTAACGGTGCAAAACTTTCTTTCTGCCGCCAGCGGGATTGCGGTGATTTTTGCCCTCATTCGTGCATTTACCCGCCAGAGCATGAGCACACTCGGGAATGCCTGGGTCGATCTGCTACGCATCACGTTATGGGTGCTAGTCCCTGTGGCGTTGTTGATCGCACTATTTTTTATTCAACAAGGTGCGCTGCAAAACTTTCTGCCCTATCAGGCGGTGAATACCGTTGAAGGAGCGCAACAGCTGTTACCCATGGGGCCTGTAGCTTCTCAGGAAGCGATCAAGATGCTCGGTACTAACGGCGGTGGCTTCTTTAATGCCAACTCGTCGCATCCGTTTGAAAACCCAACCGCACTGACCAACTTCGTGCAGATGCTGGCGATCTTCTTGATCCCAACAGCGCTGTGCTTTGCCTTTGGTGAAGTGGCAGGCGATCGCCGCCAGGGGCGCATGTTGCTGTGGGCGATGTCGGTGATTTTTGTCATCTGCGTAGGCGTGGTGATGTGGGCAGAAGTTCAGGGTAATCCTCATCTGCTGGCACTGGGCGCGGACAGCAGCATCAATATGGAAGGTAAAGAGAGCCGTTTCGGCGTGCTGGTCAGTAGCCTGTTTGCGGTCGTGACCACGGCGGCTTCCTGCGGTGCAGTGATTGCGATGCATGATTCGTTTACCGCTCTCGGTGGCATGGTACCGATGTGGTTGATGCAAATTGGTGAGGTGGTATTCGGCGGCGTCGGTTCTGGTCTTTACGGCATGATGCTGTTCGTTCTGCTGGCGGTGTTTATTGCCGGGCTGATGATTGGTCGTACGCCGGAATATCTGGGTAAAAAAATCGACGTACGCGAGATGAAACTGACCGCACTGGCGATTCTGGTCACCCCAACGCTGGTACTGATGGGCGCAGCACTGGCGATGATGACCGACGCCGGACGTAGCGCCATGCTCAACCCTGGCCCGCATGGTTTTAGCGAAGTGCTGTACGCCGTGTCGTCCGCCGCTAACAACAACGGCAGCGCCTTTGCCGGATTAAGCGCCAACTCTCCATTCTGGAACTGTTTGCTGGCGTTCTGCATGTTTGTCGGTCGCTTCGGGGTAATTATCCCGGTGATGGCAATTGCCGGTTCGCTGGTGAGTAAAAAGAGCCAGCCCGCCAGCTCCGGCACGCTGCCAACGCACGGCCCGCTGTTTGTTGGCCTGTTAATCGGCACCGTGTTGCTGGTTGGCGCACTGACCTTTATCCCTGCCCTGGCGCTTGGTCCGGTGGCGGAATATCTCTCCTGATGATATTGAGTGAGCACTGAATATGAGTCGTAAACAACTGGCGCTATTCGAACCAACACTTGTCGTTCAGGCGCTGAAAGAAGCGGTGAAAAAATTAAACCCGCAGGCGCAATGGCGCAATCCGGTGATGTTTATCGTCTGGATCGGCAGTCTGCTGACCACCTGTATTAGCATCGCGATGGCAAGCGGTGCGATGCCTGGCAATGCGCTGTTTAGCGCGGCAATTAGCGCATGGCTGTGGGTCACCGTACTGTTCGCAAATTTCGCCGAAGCGCTGGCTGAAGGCCGCAGTAAAGCGCAGGCTAACAGTCTGAAAGGAGTGAAAAAAACCGCCTTTGCCCGCAAACTGCGCGAACCGAAATATGGCGCTGCGACAGACAAAGTTCCTGCCGATCAGCTGCGTAAAGGCGATATCGTGCTGGTAGAAGCGGGCGATATTATCCCCTGCGATGGCGAAGTTATTGAAGGTGGTGCATCGGTCGATGAAAGCGCCATCACTGGGGAATCGGCACCAGTGATCCGTGAATCCGGTGGCGATTTTGCCTCCGTCACTGGCGGCACGCGTATTCTTTCTGACTGGCTGGTGATTGAGTGCAGCGTTAACCCCGGCGAGACATTTCTGGATCGAATGATCGCGATGGTGGAAGGCGCACAGCGACGCAAAACGCCAAACGAGATTGCCCTGACCATCCTGCTGATTGCCCTGACTATCGTCTTTTTACTGGCAACCGCCACGCTGTGGCCATTTACCGCCTGGGGCGGCAACGCGGTCAGCGTAACGGTACTGGTGGCGCTGCTGGTCTGTCTGATCCCAACCACCATCGGCGGCCTGTTGTCAGCTATCGGCGTCGCCGGGATGAGCCGGATGCTGGGCGCGAATGTGATTGCCACCAGCGGGCGTGCAGTTGAAGCGGCGGGCGACGTGGACGTCCTGCTGCTGGATAAAACCGGTACCATCACCCTCGGTAACCGTCAGGCATCAGAGTTTATCCCTGCGCAGGGCGTAGAGGAAAAAACGCTGGCCGACGCAGCACAACTGGCTTCGCTGGCCGACGAAACGCCGGAAGGCCGCAGTATTGTGATCCTCGCCAAGCAGCGTTTTAACCTGCGCGAGCGCGATGTGCAGTCGCTTCACGCCACTTTTGTACCGTTTACTGCGCAAAGTCGAATGAGCGGGATCAATATCGACAACCGTATGATCCGTAAAGGTTCTGTCGATGCCATTCGCCGCCATGTTGAGGCTAACGGTGGTCACTTCCCTGCCGATGTTGATCAAAAAGTCGATCAGGTTGCGCGTCAGGGAGCCACGCCGCTGGTGGTGGTGGAAGGTTCTCGTGTGCTGGGCGTTATTGCGCTGAAAGATATCGTCAAAGGCGGTATTAAAGAGCGCTTCGCCCAACTGCGCAAAATGGGCATTAAAACGGTGATGATTACCGGTGATAACCGTCTGACTGCCGCCGCCATTGCTGCGGAAGCGGGCGTCGATGATTTTCTCGCTGAAGCGACACCGGAGGCCAAGCTGGCATTGATCCGTCAGTATCAGGCGGAAGGCCGTTTGGTGGCGATGACCGGCGACGGCACCAACGATGCTCCGGCGCTGGCGCAGGCAGATGTCGCGGTGGCGATGAACTCTGGTACTCAGGCGGCGAAAGAAGCGGGCAATATGGTGGATCTCGACTCTAACCCGACCAAGTTGATCGAAGTGGTGCATATTGGCAAACAGATGCTGATGACCCGTGGCTCGCTGACCACCTTCAGCATTGCCAACGATGTGGCGAAATACTTCGCCATTATTCCGGCGGCGTTCGCGGCAACGTATCCGCAGTTAAATGCGCTGAACATCATGCGCCTGCATTCGCCCGACTCCGCCATTCTCAGTGCGGTCATTTTCAACGCCTTGATTATCGTCTTTTTGATTCCCCTGGCGTTAAAAGGCGTGAGTTATAAACCGCTTACCGCTTCTGCCATGTTGCGCCGTAACTTATGGATTTACGGTCTGGGTGGGCTGCTGGTGCCGTTTATTGGTATCAAAGTCATTGATTTACTGCTGACCGTTTGCGGTCTGGTGTGAGGTTTACCATGCGTGGATTACGTCCGGCATTATCAACATTTCTCTTTTTGTTACTGATTACTGGCGGTGTTTACCCGCTGCTGACCACCGCGCTGGGGCAATGGTGGTTTCCCTGGCAGGCCAATGGTTCGTTGATTCGCGAAGGTGATACGGTGCGCGGCTCGGCATTAATCGGGCAGAATTTTACCGGCAACGGCTATTTTCATGGTCGCCCGTCGGCAACGGCAGAAATGCCCTATAATCCACAGGCTTCTGGCGGGAGCAATCTGGCGGTCAGTAACCCTGAGCTGGATAAACTAATAGCCGCACGCGTTGCTGCATTACGGGCCGCTAACCCGGATGCCAGCGCGAACGTTCCGGTTGAACTGGTGACGGCGTCGGCAAGCGGGCTGGACAATAACATCACCCCGCAAGCGGCGGCCTGGCAGATCCCACGCGTGGCGAAAGCGCGTAATCTCAGCGTTGAACAGCTCACGCAGCTGATCGCAAAATATAGCCAACAACCGCTGGTGAAATATATCGGCCAGCCGGTCGTCAACATTGTCGAACTCAATCTGGCGCTGGATAAGCTTGATGAATAACGAACCCTTACGTCCCGACCCCGATCGTCTGCTGGAACAAACTGCCGCGCCGCATCGGGGGAAGCTGAAAGTTTTTTTCGGTGCCTGTGCAGGCGTCGGGAAGACCTGGGCGATGCTGGCAGAAGCCCAGCGACTGCGGGCGCAAGGGCTGGATATTGTGGTTGGCGTGGTTGAAACTCACGGACGGAAAGATACCGCCGCAATGCTGGAAGGGCTGGCTGTTCTGCCGCTAAAACGCCAGGCGTACCGTGGGCGGCATATCAGCGAGTTTGATCTCGATGCCGCCCTCGCCCGCCGTCCGGCGCTGATCTTAATGGACGAACTGGCGCACAGTAATGCGCCAGGTTCTCGTCATCCTAAACGCTGGCAGGACATCGAAGAGCTGCTGGAAGCGGGCATTGATGTTTTCACGACCGTCAACGTTCAACATCTGGAAAGCCTGAACGATGTGGTCAGCGGCGTCACCGGAATTCAGGTGCGGGAAACCGTGCCCGATCCCTTTTTTGATGCTGCCGACGACGTAGTGCTGGTGGACTTGCCCCCGGACGATCTGCGTCAACGGCTGAAAGAAGGCAAAGTCTATATTGCCGGGCAGGCGGAGCGCGCCATTGAACATTTTTTCCGCAAAGGCAATCTGATCGCCCTGCGCGAACTGGCACTGCGCCGTACTGCCGATCGCGTAGATGAGCAAATGCGCGCCTGGCGGGGGCATCCTGGCGAAGAGAAAGTCTGGCACACGCGCGACGCGATTCTTTTATGTATTGGGCATAACACCGGCAGTGAGAAACTGGTCCGCGCGGCGGCGCGGCTGGCATCGCGCCTTGGGAGCGTCTGGCACGCGGTGTATGTTGAAACCCCTGCCCTGCATCGCTTACCGGAGAAAAAACGTCGGGCAATTCTCAGCGCCTTACGTCTGGCGCAGGAGCTGGGCGCGGAGACAGCAACACTTTCTGATCCGGCGGAAGAAAAAGCCGTAGTGCGTTATGCCCGTGAACATAATCTCGGCAAGATTATTCTCGGTCGCCCGGCCTCGCGCCGCTGGTGGCGTCGGGAAACGTTTGCTGACCGACTGGCGCGCATCGCCCCCGATCTCGATCAGGTGCTGGTCGCGCTTGATGAACCACCCGCCCGCCCGCTTAATAACGCGCCGGATAGCCGCTCTTTTAAAGACAAATGGCGGGTACAGATTCAGGGATGCGTGGTTGCCGCCGCGTTATGCGCCGTTATCACCTTAATTGCCATGCAGTGGCTGATGGCGTTTGATGCCGCCAACCTGGTGATGCTGTATCTGCTTGGCGTGGTGGTGGTGGCGCTATTTTATGGACGCTGGCCCTCGGTGGTTGCTACCGTCATTAATGTGGTGAGTTTCGATCTCTTTTTTATCGCCCCACGCGGCACGCTCGCCGTCTCTGATGTGCAGTATCTGCTGACTTTCGCGGTGATGTTAACCGTCGGGCTGGTGATCGGGAATCTTACTGCTGGCGTACGTTATCAGGCGCGGGTAGCCCGTTACCGCGAGCAACGCACACGACACTTATATGAAATGTCGAAAGCTCTGGCTGTGGGACGCAGTCCGCAGGACATCGCCGCCACCAGCGAACAATTTATTGCTTCCACGTTTCATGCCCGCAGTCAGGTGTTGTTGCCCGATGACAACGGCAAATTGCAGCCGTTGACACATCCGCAAGGAATGACGCCGTGGGACGATGCCATCGCGCAGTGGAGTTTTGATAAAGGCCTGCCTGCGGGCGCGGGCACCGACACGTTACCCGGTGTGCCATACCAGATTTTGCCGTTAAAAAGCGGCGAGAAAACCTACGGACTGGTGGTGGTGGAACCGGGGAATCTGCGCCAGTTGATGATCCCGGAACAGCAACGCCTGCTGGAGACGTTCACGCTGTTAGTTGCCAATGCCCTGGAACGCCTGGCGCTGACCGCCAGCGAAGAACAGGCGCGGATGGCAAGCGAACGAGAACAGATCCGCAACGCCCTGCTGGCGGCGCTTTCGCATGATTTACGCACGCCGCTTACGGTGCTGTTCGGTCAGGCAGAAATCTTAACGCTCGATCTGGCAAGCGAAGAATCGCCTCACGCCCGCCAGGCCAGCGAGATTCGTCAGCATGTGCTGAACACGACCCGACTGGTGAATAATCTACTGGATATGGCGCGAATTCAGTCCGGCGGCTTTAATTTGAAGAAAGAGTGGTTAACGCTGGAAGAAGTGGTCGGCAGCGCGCTGAAAATGCTGGAACCGGGTTTATCCTCGCCCATCAATCTTTCTCTGCCAGAACCGCTGACCTTAATCCACGTTGACGGGCCACTCTTTGAACGGGTGCTGATTAATCTGCTGGAGAACGCGGTGAAATACGCGGGTGCGCAGGCCGAAATTGGTATCGATGCCCACGTTGAGGGCGAAAATCTACAACTGGATGTCTGGGATAACGGCCCCGGTCTTCCACAAGGCCTGGAGCAGACGATATTCGATAAGTTTGCTCGTGGAAATAAAGAGTCGGCAGTGCCGGGCGTCGGGCTTGGGCTGGCAATTTGTCGGGCGATTGTGGATGTACACGGCGGCACCATTACCGCGTTCAACCGACCGGAAGGTGGTGCCTGTTTTCGTGTTACACTTCCCCAGCAAACTGCCCCTGAACTTGAAGAATTTCATGAGGATATGTGACAAACGTTCTAATTGTTGAAGATGAACAGGCTATTCGTCGCTTTCTGCGCACGGCGCTGGAGGGTGACGGTATGCGCGTTTTTGAAGCCGAAACGCTGCAACGGGGGCTGCTGGAAGCGGCAACCCGTAAGCCAGATTTGATTATTCTCGATCTCGGCCTGCCAGACGGTGATGGGATTGAGTTTATCCGCGACCTGCGCCAGTGGAGCGCGGTGCCAGTAATTGTGCTTTCCGCCCGCAGCGAAGAGAGCGACAAAATCGCTGCGCTGGATGCTGGAGCGGATGATTATCTGAGTAAACCATTTGGCATTGGTGAATTGCAGGCGCGTCTGCGCGTCGCCTTACGCCGCCACTCTGCTACCACCGCGACCGATCCGCTGGTGAAATTTTCTGATGTTACCGTCGATTTAGCCGCCCGCGTGATTCACCGCAGTGAGGAAGAGGTGCATCTCACCCCGATTGAATTCCGCCTGCTGGCGGTGCTGCTCAACAATGCCGGAAAAGTGCTCACCCAGCGCCAGCTTCTCAACCAGGTGTGGGGACCAAACGCGGTCGAACACAGCCACTATTTGCGTATTTATATGGGGCATCTGCGACAAAAACTGGAGCAAGATCCCGCCCGCCCTCGCCATTTTATTACTGAAACCGGTATTGGGTATCGGTTTATGCCATGAATTATTATTCAATAAATACGCTTAACTAATTATTAATTTATTATTAAACCTGCCCCGAAAATTATTATTTGGCAGGTTTAATTTCTTAATGAAAATATAACCTACGAAATTGCAACATTTAAACAACAAAACAGCATCTAATATGGCGCTATTCATAATTAACGATTTATTATTTGGGGTGTGATCGTTTTTTGTTGATCTTCTTCACAGTTTATAGCCTTTTCATGGATAGAATAACTCTACCTTCAACTGACACAGCAAAAGGTAAAGGTAAATGGAAAATAATAACCGCTTAATGCCTCATATAAGGCGGACAACCCATATCATGAAGTTTGCCCATCGTAATAGTTTTGACTTTCATTTCTTTAATGCCCGTTAGTCTTCTGACTAAAGGGCACCCCAGCGTACAGGTCTCCCTGACTTTAAGCATTACAGGTTAATACCTGTATCCCTCGGTGCTCATATACTGCTAACCCTTTTAAACTCTAAATAATTCAAGTCGCAGCACTAGCAACTTGAAGTATGACGAGTATAGCCAGTTACCGGGCTGGTCTGGGTTATTGCATCTGCAAAAAGCAAACTACTGATTTATTTATCAGCGGTGGAGTTTTGCTTTTTTTCCGGCGTGATCGATTTCTCCTTTGAGAAATTGAGGACCTGCTATTACCTGAAATAAAGAGATGAACAAAATGTCAGAATTAAAAATTGCCGTTAGTCGTTCTTGCCCGGATTGTTTTTCCACTCATCGTGCATGCGTGAATATTGACGAAAGTAATTATATTGACGTTGCCGCCATTATTTTATCAGTCAATGATGTTGAACGTGGAAAACTCGATGAAATAGACGCTACTGGCTATGGCATTCCTGTTTTTATTGCAACGGAAAATGAAGAACGTGTACCAGCAGAATATCTGCCACGTATTACTGGTGTCTTCGAGCATTGCGAATCACGGAAAGAATTTTACGGACGTCAGTTAGAAACCGCCGCCAGCCATTATGAAACGCAGCTGCGCCCGCCCTTCTTCCGCGCACTGGTCGATTATGTCAATCAGGGCAATAGCGCTTTTGACTGCCCGGGTCATCAGGGGGGTGAGTTTTTCCGTCGCCATCCGGCAGGCAATCAGTTCGTGGAATATTTTGGCGAAATGCTCTTCCGCTCCGACTTGTGTAATGCCGACGTAGCAATGGGCGATCTACTGATTCATGAAGGTGCGCCATGCATTGCACAGCAACATGCAGCTAAAGTGTTTAATGCCGATAAAACGTACTTTGTTTTAAACGGCACCTCCTCTTCCAACAAAGTGGTTTTAAACGCCCTGCTAACACCGGGTGATCTGGTGCTGTTTGACCGCAATAACCATAAGTCTAACCACCACGGGGCCTTGCTACAGGCTGGTGCAACACCGGTTTATCTGGAAACAGCACGTAACCCGTATGGTTTTATCGGTGGTATTGATGCGCACTGCTTCGAAGAAAGTTATCTGCGTGAACTGATTAGAGAAGTTGCACCGCAACGGGCAAAAGAGGCGCGTCCGTTCCGCCTCGCTGTGATTCAGTTAGGCACCTACGACGGTACTATTTATAACGCCCGCCAGGTGGTGGATAAAATCGGTCATCTGTGTGACTACATCCTGTTTGACTCAGCATGGGTCGGCTATGAACAGTTTATTCCGATGATGGCGGACTGTTCGCCGCTGCTACTGGAGCTTAATGAGAACGATCCGGGTATTCTGGTTACGCAATCTGTACATAAGCAGCAGGCTGGTTTTTCTCAGACTTCACAAATTCATAAAAAAGACAGCCATATCAAAGGGCAACAGCGTTATGTACCGCACAAACGCATGAACAACGCCTTTATGATGCACGCCTCCACCAGCCCGTTCTATCCGCTGTTTGCCGCACTGGATATTAACGCCAAAATGCATGAAGGTGTCAGCGGTCGTAATATGTGGATGGATTGTGTGGTTAACGGTATTAATGCCCGCAAATTGATCCTCGATAACTGCCAGCACATTCGTCCGTTCGTTCCTGAACTGGTGGATGGTAAACCCTGGCAATCGTATGAAACAGCGCAAATTGCGGTTGATCTGCGCTTCTTTAAATTTGTACCCGGTGAGCACTGGCATTCTTTTGAAGGTTACGCAGAGAATCAATACTTTGTCGATCCGTGCAAACTGTTGCTGACAACCCCAGGTATTGATGCACGTAACGGCGAATACGAAGCGTTCGGTGTACCCGCGACGATTCTTGCTAACTTCCTGCGCGAAAATGGCGTAGTGCCGGAAAAATGCGATCTTAACTCCATCCTCTTCCTGCTGACTCCGGCAGAAGATATGGCCAAACTGCAGCAACTTGTTGCCCTGCTGGTACGCTTCGAAAAACTACTGGAAGCTGATGCGCCTCTGGCGGAAGTATTGCCTTCCATCTACAAACAGCATGAAGAGCGCTACGCCGGTTATACCCTGCGTCAGTTGTGCCAGGAAATGCATGATTTGTATGCCCGTCACAACGTGAAACAACTGCAAAAAGAGATGTTCCGTAAGGAACACTTCCCACGCGTCAGCATGAATCCACAGGAAGCCAACTATGCCTACTTACGCGGTGAAGTGGAATTGGTTCGTCTGCCGGATGCAGAAGGCCGTATCGCAGCCGAAGGTGCGCTTCCTTATCCTCCGGGTGTGCTGTGTGTTGTTCCGGGTGAAATCTGGGGTGGTGCTGTTCTGCGTTACTTCAGCGCTCTGGAAGAAGGGATCAACCTGCTGCCAGGTTTTGCACCGGAGCTGCAGGGTGTCTATATCGAAGAACATGATGGTCGTAAGCAAGTTTGGTGCAATGTCATCAAGCCTCGTGATGCGCAAAGCACCCTGTTGAAAGGGGAAAAATTATGAGTCAGGCTAAATCGAACAAAATGGGCGTCGTTCAGTTAACCATACTGACGATGGTCAACATGATGGGCTCCGGCATCATCATGCTGCCGACAAAGCTTGCCGAAGTTGGGACAATCTCAATAATCTCCTGGCTGGTGACAGCCGTAGGCTCAATGGCGCTGGCATGGGCATTCGCAAAATGCGGTATGTTCAGCCGTAAATCAGGCGGTATGGGCGGTTATGCCGAGTATGCTTTCGGTAAATCCGGTAACTTTATGGCGAACTATACCTACGGCGTCTCGCTGCTGATTGCTAACGTGGCGATTGCTATTTCGGCAGTTGGTTACGGCACCGAACTGCTTGGCGCGAGTTTGTCGCCAGTGCAGATTGGTCTGGCGACCATCGGAGTGCTGTGGATTTGTACCGTGGCTAACTTTGGTGGTGCGCGCATTACCGGGCAAATCAGTAGCATTACCGTGTGGGGAGTCATTATTCCGGTGGTAGGCCTGTGCGTTATCGGCTGGTTCTGGTTTAGCCCGACACTTTACGTTGATTCCTGGAATCCGCATCATGCACCGTTCTTCAGTGCGGTAGGTTCTTCCATCGCCATGACGCTGTGGGCTTTTCTTGGTCTGGAGTCTGCGTGTGCGAATACTGATGTAGTGGAAAACCCGGAACGTAATGTGCCAATCGCGGTACTCGGCGGTACGTTAGGTGCGGCGGTGATTTATATCGTCTCCACCAACGTGATTGCCGGGATTGTGCCCAATATGGAGCTGGCAAATTCAACGGCACCATTTGGTCTGGCCTTCGCGCAAATGTTCACACCGGAAGTGGGTAAAGTCATTATGGCGCTGATGGTGATGTCCTGCTGCGGTTCGCTACTTGGCTGGCAGTTCACCATTGCCCAGGTGTTTAAATCTTCATCTGATGAAGGCTACTTCCCTAAAATTTTCTCCCGTGTAACCAAAGTGGATGCACCGGTTCAGGGGATATTGACCATTGTGATTATTCAGAGTGGATTGGCACTGATGACCATTAGCCCGTCACTGAACAGCCAGTTCAACGTGCTGGTTAACTTGGCCGTGGTGACCAATATCATCCCATATATTCTGTCGATGGCGGCATTAGTCATTATTCAGAAGGTCGCCAATGTGCCACCCTCAAAAGCGAAAGTAGCAAACTTTGTTGCCTTTGTTGGTGCGATGTACAGTTTCTATGCGCTGTACTCATCCGGGGAAGAAGCCATGCTGTACGGTTCCATCGTGACCTTCCTTGGTTGGACACTGTATGGTCTGGTATCACCACGCTTTGAACTGAAAAACAAACACGGTTAAAAAAAGCGAAATAAAAAAGGGCGATTGAATGATCGCCCTTTCAGATTATTAACAAAGTGCTCGTTGTTCATGCCGGATGCGGCGTGAACGCCTTATCCGTCCTACAAAATAGTGCAAATTCAATATATTGCACCATCCTCGTAGGCCTGATGAACGTAGCGTATCAGGCTATCATAAGTAAAAAGGGCGATCTTCCGACCGCCCTTTTTCTTATTTAATGTGTTTACGCGTTTTTCAGAACTTCGCTAACAATCTCAACCGCTTCTTTCTCAATCTGCTTGCGATGTTCTTCACCAAGGAAGCTTTCGCAGTAGATTTTGTATGCGTCTTCTGTGCCTGACGGACGCGCGGCGAACCAACCGTTGTCAGTCATCACTTTCAGACCGCCAATAGAAGCACCGTTGCCCGGTGCCACCGTCAGGCGCGCGGTGATCGGGTCACCAGCCAGGGTGCTGGCGCTCACCATTTCCGGAGACAGCTTAGACAGCGCCGCTTTTTGTGCGGAAGTCGCAGCTGCCTGCAAACGGTTATAGCTCGGCGCACCAAAGCGTTTTGCCAGTTCGTTGTAGTGTTCCTGCGGGTTCTTACCGGTGACCGCGGTGATTTCTGCCGCCAGCAGACACATGATGATGCCGTCTTTATCAGTAGACCACGGCGTGCCGTCGAAACGCAGGAAGGAAGCCCCTGCGCTCTCTTCGCCGCCAAAGCCGAAGCTGCCGTCGAACAGACCATCAACAAACCATTTGAAGCCTACCGGGACTTCTACCAGCTTACGGCCCAAATCATTGACCACACGGTCGATCATCGCAGATGAAACCAGCGTTTTACCGACAGCAACATCTTTGCCCCACTGCGGACGATGCTGGAACAGGTAGTTGATCGCCACTGCCAGGTAATGGTTAGGATTCATCAAACCTGCCGGAGTGACGATACCGTGACGGTCATAATCCGGGTCGTTAGCAAATGCCAGATCGAACTTATCACGCAGTGCCAGCAGGCCCGCCATTGCACACTCGGAGGAACAGTCCATACGGATCGCGCCGTCTTTATCGAGGTGCATAAAGCGGAAGGTTTGATCGACCTGATCGTTAACGATGGTCAGGTTAAGGTTGTAATACTCGCCAATACGCTTCCAGTATTCGATACCGGAACCGCCCAGCGGATCAACGCCCAGCGTCAGGCCCGCTTTCTGAATCGCCGCCATATCAACGATATCGGCCAGACCTTCCACAAACGGCTGCACCAGATCCTGCTCTTTCACATGACCGGATGCCATCGCTTCGTCGAGGGAGATACGCTTCACACCTTTCAGGCCATCGGCCATCAGTGCGTTGGCCCTGTCTTCCACCACTTTGGTGACGTTAGTATCAGCCGGGCCACCATTTGGCGGATTGTACTTAATACCACCATCTTCCGGCGGGTTATGGGACGGTGTAATCACGATACCGTCTGCCAGCGGACCACCTTTTTTATTGTGAACCAGAATGGCATTGGAAACGGCAGGCGTCGGAGTGAAGCCATTGTTTTCCTGCACAATGACATCAACACCGTTCGCTGCCAGCACTTCCAGTACGGAAATGAACGCAGGCTCGGACAGAGCGTGAGTATCTTTACCCACATAGCAAGGGCCAGTGATGCCGTTTTTCGCACGTTCTTCAGCAATTGCCTGAGCGATCGCCAGAATGTGCGGCTCGTTAAAGCTGTGGCGCGCTGCACTGCCACGGTGACCGGAAGTACCGAATTTCACCGCGTGCTCCGCATTCCCTGCTTCTGGTTTCAGTACATAATATTGCGCCGTCAGTTGGGCGACGTTAATCAAATCACTCTGTTGTGCAGGTTGGCCTGCACGGTTGTGGATAGCCATTGCTTTGTCCTTTATTTGCAACGTTTTAGATAGTTCCGCAAACCTTCTCAATCAATTCCGCCGGGAATTGCATCGACTGCATGATGTGTTCGATCATGCTGCATTTACGGCCGGTGTTGGTGTTGGTGATCACCCAATATGGCGTGCCTGGCACATGTTTCGGCTTGGTCTGATTACCATTTTTCAGCAGCGTTTGTTCATCTGCCGCAAAGTAAACGCGTGTACGACCGTGCAACGATTCCGTGGCCTCGGCAAACGCCTGGGCGTCAAGAGAATATAGTGTAGACAACAGCAGCATGAAGCGATTGACCGCTCGCTTTTGCTCTGCGTATTCATCCGAAAGCAGAAGTTCACGCATTGCGCGAACCTTGTCTTTAATCGTTTTGACCGGCTTCGCTTCGACGATAACAGGTGACGCAACGCGAACCTCTTTCGTCACCGGAGCAGCAGGCTGTGATGCGGCGGAAAATTTCAACATACGCCGTAAAATGTCGGATGCGCTCTCGCCGATATGCTTAGTGTGGCTGGCAATATAGCTGTAGAGTTCATCATCAACTTCAATCGTTTTCATCTTAATCCAGTGCAGTGTCTTAGCTGAATACAAGTCGCCAGGAGTATATGAATAAATCCCGGCAGCGGATAGCGTCAAGCCTGGCTTGCAGAAAAACTCGGATTAAACCTTATTTGTTGCAGCCCTGTGGCACAATGGTCAACATAATACCCTAACCCGACAACGCGAAAAAAAGAACTTTGCCATGAAATTGAATATCCGCGCGCAAACTGCACAAAACCAGCACAATAATTCTCCCATCGTTCTTGTCCATGGTCTGTTTGGCAGCCTCGACAACCTTGGCGTACTGGCTCGCGATCTGGTAAACGATCACAATATCATCCAGGTTGATATGCGTAACCACGGTCTTTCACCGAGAGATCCGGTGATGAATTACCCGGCGATGGCGCAGGATCTTGTTGATACCCTGGATGCACTGCAGATCGATAAAGCGACATTTATTGGACACTCAATGGGCGGCAAAGCGGTGATGGCACTGACTGCACTGGCCCCCGATCGCATCGATAAACTGGTGGCGATTGATATCGCGCCGGTCGACTATCACGTACGCCGTCATGATGAGATTTTCGCGGCTATCAACGCAGTCAGTGAATCCGACGCGCAAACTCGCCAGCAAGCAGCGGCAGTAATGCGCCAGCATCTTAATGAAGAAGGGGTGATTCAGTTTCTGTTGAAATCTTTTGTTGACGGGGAGTGGCGCTTTAACGTGCCGGTATTGTGGGATCAGTATCCGCATATTGTGGGTTGGGAGAAAATCCCGGCATGGGATCACCCTGCCCTGTTTATCCCTGGTGGCAATTCTCCGTATGTTAGCGAGCAGTATCGTGATGATTTACTGACACAATTTCCACAGGCACGAGCGCATGTGATTGCTGGCGCGGGTCACTGGGTCCATGCTGAAAAACCGGATGCTGTATTACGCGCTATCCGTCGCTATCTCAATGATTAACGTAACTGATTAAAAACCCAGCGTCCGCGTCGCTTTCCGCGCGTGGGCGTTGGCGTGACTCATCGCGCTGATGTATTATGGCGCGCTATCCATCCGGGCAGGCGCCTGGCTGATTGTTTCCCCCGAAGTCACCAAGATCATGGCCAAAGAACAAACGGACCGTACGACATTAGATCTGTTCGCGCACGAGCGTCGACCGGGACGACCGAAAACTAATCCGCTTTCGCGCGATGAACAGCTGCGTATTAATAAACGCAACCAGCTAAAACGCGACAAAGTACGTGGCCTTAAGCGTGTCGAACTGAAGCTGAACGCGGAAGCTGTCGAGGCGCTGAACGAGCTGGCGGAATCGCGCAATATGAGCCGTAGCGAACTGATCGAAGAGATGTTAATGCAGCAACTGGCGGCGCTGCGTAGTCAGGGCATCGTTTAAATTTCCACTTTCATGTAGCACAGTGTGCAGTCCTGCTCGTTTGCTGATTCCGCAAGACTGCCTGTTCTGCTATGATTGCCTTTATCCGTGGGCAATTTTCCACCCCCATTTCAATAAGTTTCAAGAGGTTATTTCACTCATGGCTATCACTGGCATCTTTTTCGGCAGCGACACCGGTAATACCGAAAATATCGCAAAAATGATTCAAAAACAGCTTGGTAAAGACGTTGCCGATGTCCATGACATTGCAAAAAGCAGCAAAGAAGATCTGGAAGCATATGACATTCTGCTGCTGGGCATCCCAACCTGGTATTACGGCGAAGCACAGTGTGACTGGGATGACTTCTTCCCGACTCTCGAAGAGATTGATTTCAATGGTAAACTGGTTGCGCTGTTTGGTTGTGGCGACCAGGAAGATTACGCTGAATATTTCTGCGATGCATTGGGCACCATCCGCGACATCATTGAACCGCGCGGCGCAACTATCGTTGGTCACTGGCCAACTGCGGGCTACCACTTCGAAGCGTCAAAAGGTCTGGCAGATGACGACCACTTTGTCGGACTGGCTATCGACGAAGATCGTCAGCCGGAACTGACCGCTGAACGTGTAGAAAAATGGGTTAAACAGATTTCTGAAGAGCTGCATCTCGACGAAATTCTCAATGCCTGATGTAATACGGCGTAGACTCATGTCTACGCCGTATTAATAGATAATGCCAATCAAAATAATTGCTACAAATTTGTAACTTTTGCCGTGGTACCTGTACAATGTTCCGGTGTTCAAGTGGCCTTGCCGTTGTAAATGTAAGCTGAGCCACGTTTTTATTAACAATATTTGCCAGGGACTTGTGGTTTTCATTTAGGCGTGGCAATTCTATAATGATACGCATTATCTCAAGAGCAAATTCTGTCACTTCTTCTAATGAAGTGAACCGCTTAGTAACAGGACAGATTCCGCATGACTGATAACAATACCGCCCTAAAGAAAGCTGGCCTGAAAGTAACGCTTCCTCGCTTGAAAATCCTGGAAGTTCTTCAGGAGCCGGACAACCATCACGTCAGTGCGGAAGATTTATACAAACGTCTGATCGATATGGGTGAAGAAATTGGTCTGGCTACGGTTTATCGCGTACTGAACCAGTTCGACGACGCTGGCATCGTCACCCGCCACAATTTTGAAGGCGGTAAATCCGTATTTGAACTGACACAGCAACATCACCACGATCACCTGATCTGCCTCGACTGCGGCAAGGTTATCGAGTTTAGTGATGATTCCATCGAAGCGCGTCAGCGTGAAATTGCCGCAAAACATGGCATTCGCCTGACTAACCACAGTCTCTATCTTTACGGTCACTGTGCCGAAGGCGATTGCCGCGAAGATGAGCACGCGCACGAAGGCAAATAAGCCAGTCTGAACGAGAAAAGCCAACCTGCGGGTTGGCTTTTTTATGCAAGGGAAATAAGAAAAGCGAGAGTTACAGCTCTCACTTATTTGTTATTACTGCGAATTTCCTGCCAGACTTTATCACAATAGGCTTTCACCGCCTGATCATTTCCGGTTTGCGTTGCACGCAGACACTGCTGATAATCCAGTACGCGTACACTTTCCTGCTCGGCAAACTGCTGATGTTGTTTCTCTTTCTTCAGCACGTTTAACACGCTCTGACAGGCTTCAATTTTTTCCGGCGAACCTTGCGCGGTGTTGATACAGGCGCTGTAAGCTTCTTTCAGATGGCTGTCTTCCTGTGGCGCGGTGGATTGTGCACAAGCCACCAGCCCCGATGCCATCATGGCGATGAGAATCAGTTTTTTCATTGCAAATTCCTCAAACGTGCGGCAGGCACAAAACCTGCCGCGTCGGGCATCAGAAGATGGTGAATGGTGCGATTACCATAAATTTCACGTCACGCTCATCCTGGAAGATGTTACCGTAACCACCGCCCCAGCTTGGGATGTCGGAGTGGTTGTCGTATTCGGTGAAGTGCAGTTTGAACATCGTGCCTTTAGCACGACCGTCCTGAATGGTGTAGACCGCATCCAGGCTGTATGCAGACTCTTCAATAGTCCGGTTTTTGTCGTAGTACGCATCCGGATTGCTCTGCCAGGTAGCGGGTTTAGCATCCCATGCGTAAACGTAGGAAGCGCCGATGGCGAAGCCTGGAAGATTCCAGTTTTTCAGGTCATACATCGCACCGAAGAAGACCGCTTTTTCGCCGTTAGCGTTGAAGTCAGAACGGTTATCCCACCAGATATCCAGGCGACCGTTCGAGGAAGCGTAGGTTGGAGTCATACGTTGCAGGAGGTATCCCTGCTGACCGTCAGCCTTAACCCAGGTGCCTTCGAGGCGCAAATCCACTACATCAGCCGCCCGGTAACCAAAGGTCAACGCTTGCAGCCAGGCAGTACCGTCGTAAAGGTCGTTGACGCTGCGATCGTCAACTTTATCGCGCGTACCATAGAACTGGTAGCTGGTGGTTAACGGGCTACCGGCGATATCAAATTTGTAGCTGGCTTTGGCAAAATATTGATCTATATACCCTTCTGCCTGACCAAATGCCGCTTCCAGTACAAAGTTATTTTTGAAGTCGTACTTCGCACCGATGGAGTGCAGATAATCAACTTTGGTGGTTTTATCGTTCTGATAAAACTCATCCATTTCCAGATGCCACGGCGCTTTATATTCGTTGGTCCACATGTAGGAGAAACTCAACGCACCAGCATCGCCGTAATCAAAATTCGCCCCCGCTTCCGCCCCCTGATAAGTACCCGGCATAAAGCTCCAGTGCGGCGCTAACAGCGTCTGACCGGTTGGCTGAATATAACCTGCCCGCGCCCACACCGGACCGTATTTAAATTTGGCCGCTGCTTTATACAGGCTTATACCGCTTTTATCGCCGGACCAGTCTTCGTCATAGGCTTTATTGCTTTTTGAAAACGCGATTTCGTTCGGGTGAGAACTGTCGCCGTTTTCCGCCATTTCAATCGCCGTAAACGCCGCAATATCAAGGCCGAACATATCAGCAGCATAACCAGACTGAAAATCGAGGTTGGCATTCCAGGTGGAGTGAGAAAGGTTGGTTTTGTATTTGTCGCCGTCGGTAACGTCTTTACGGTCGCGTTCACGCTGCCAGTAATAGATACCGCCGGTTAAGGTTGAATCGTCGATGAATCCTTCGGCGCGAGCCTCCGGCATTGCCATAAAGCCCGACATTGCTGTAACACTGGCGATAGCCAGCGCCAGCGTACTACGTTTGCCACTAAACGTACGCATGGGTTAATCCTCTTTGACGTATAAATTGCTGCACCAAAGGTGAACAGCGAAAAAAATAAAAATTAAAAAAGTAGCGTTGAGAAAAGTCTCGCTGACTACAGGAACAGACTATTTTTCGCGACGCGAATTATCAATCTCTTTCTGTAACCAGAATGTAAGAACATGAGCAACCGCACATATTTTGATGATTTTTGTTACAAGGCTTAAGTTTGCAGTTGAAAGGCTTGCAGAAGAATAAAAGCGTGAATTTCCAGCAAGATGAAAACGGTTACATTTTATTTAATTATGGTTTGTGATTTTAAATTTGTTTTATGGATAAATTGCGAAGCGGAATTAATTCGCGAAGAAAAGTAGAAAAAAACGCCGCAGAGCGCGGCGTTTTGGATTTGTTTGCTATTTCTTGCCGGATGCGGCGTGAACGCCTTATCCGGCCTACAAAAGCACGCAAATTCAATATATGGCAGAGATCATGTAGGCCTGATAAGCGTAGCGCATCAGGCAATTTAGCGTTTGAAACTGTTTCTATGTTTCTTGCCGGATGCGACGTAAACGCCTCACCCGGCCTGGTAGAACTTAAAATTACTCGCCTACTTTCGCCCAGGTATCACGCAGCCCAACGGTGCGGTTAAATACCGGTTTTTCCGCCGTAGAATGGCGGCTGTCGAGGCAGAAATAACCTTCACGCTCAAACTGGAATGCTTTACCCGCTACCGCATCTTTCAGCGAAGGTTCAGCAAAGCCCTGTTTGATCACCAACGATTCCGGGTTAATCACCGACAGGAAATCATCCGCAGCACCTGGGTTCGGCACGCTGAACAGACGATCGTACAGACGAATTTCTACCGGCAGCGCATGTGCCGCGCTCACCCAGTGAATAACACCTTTGACTTTACGACCATCTGCCGGATCTTTGCTTAAGGTGTCAGCATCATAAGTACAGAAGATAGTGGTGATATTGCCTTCGGCATCTTTCTCCACGCGCTCTGCCTTAATAACGTAAGCATTACGCAGACGCACTTCTTTACCCAGCACCAGACGTTTGTACTGCTTGTTAGCTTCTTCGCGGAAATCGGCGCGATCGATCCAAATCTCACCGCTAAACGGCACCTGACGGCTACCCATTTCCGGTTTGTTTGGATGGTTCGGCATGGTAACCATTTCGCCTTCGCCCTGGTAGTTTTCGATAACCAGTTTCACCGGATCGATAACCGCCATTGCGCGCGGGGCGTTTTCGTTGAGATCTTCACGAATGCAGGATTCCAGCGACGCCATCTCAATGGTGTTGTCCTGCTTGGTCACGCCAATGCGTTTGCAGAACTCACGAATAGAAGCCGCCGTGTAACCACGACGACGCAGACCGGAAATAGTCGGCATACGCGGATCATCCCAGCCTTCAACGTGCTTGTCGGTCACCAGCAGGTTCAGCTTACGCTTGGACATCACGGTGTATTCCAGATTCAGGCGCGAGAATTCGTACTGGCGCGGATGAACAGGAATGGTGATGTTGTCCAGTACCCAGTCATACAGACGACGGTTGTCCTGGAACTCCAGCGTACACAGAGAGTGTGTAATACCTTCCAGCGCATCGCTGATGCAGTGGGTGAAGTCGTACATCGGGTAGATGCACCACTTGTTACCGGTCTGGTGGTGTTCAGCAAATTTAATGCGGTACAGCACCGGATCGCGCATTACGATAAATGGCGACGCCATGTCGATTTTCGCACGCAGGCAGGCTTTACCTTCTTCAAAACCGCCGGTACGCATTTTTTCGAACAGCGCCAGGTTCTCTTCAACGCTGCGGTCGCGGTACGGGCTGTTTTTACCCGGCTGCGTCAGGGTGCCGCGGTATTCGCGGATCTGTTCCGGCGTCAGCTCATCAACATACGCCAGGCCTTTATTGATCAGTTCAACAGCATAGGCGTGGAGCTGATCAAAATAATCGGAGGAGTAACGGACGTTACCAGACCAGTGAAAACCTAACCACTCTACGTCGTTTTTGATCGAATCGACATACTCGATATCTTCTTTTACCGGGTTAGTGTCGTCGAAACGCAGGTTGCACTGGCCTTTATAGTCCTGGGCGATCCCGAAGTTCAGGCAGATAGATTTCGCATGGCCAATATGCAGATAGCCATTCGGCTCCGGCGGGAAACGGGTGTGTACTGTGGTGTGCTTACCACTGGCCAGATCTTCATCGATGATCTGACGGATAAAGTTAGTCGGGCGGGCTTCTGCCTCACTCATCGTGGATTCCTCAAAGCGTAAACAACGTATAACGGCGTATGATCTTATAAGCGGGACAGGCTGACAACTGTTAGTTAGTGAAAATCGAAAATCTCACTGAGATTATGGGGATGATTGATGAAAAAAAAAGCGGCAGAGAAGATCTCCACCGCTTTTGCCAGTCCTGCGTCATTGTTGGATGCGACGCTTAAGCGTCTTATCCAACCTGGACTGAGCTTTTGTAGGCCTGATAAGACGCGTCATGCGTCGCATCAGGCATGAAGCAGATTACTTTTTGATTTCATACAGCGGCGTTTGACCCGCCACAACATGACCCTGAGCTTTAATGATAAGGCCGCTGAAATCGTCGATATTGCTGCAAACCACCGGGCTAATCATCGAACGGGCGTTAGCGTTCAGGTAATCCAGATCCATTTCCAGAATCGGTTGCCCTGCGCTTACTTGCGCCCCCTCTTCCACCAAACGTTTAAAGCCTTTGCCTTCCAGCGCTACGGTGTCGATACCCATATGGACGACAATCTCAGCGCCTTTTTCGGTTTCCAGGCAGAACGCGTGATTGGTGTTGAAGATTTTTACGATTGTCCCTGCGGCTGGCGATACGACGATTTTATCCGTCGGTTTCACCGCCACACCGTCACCCACCGCTTTGCTGGCAAATGCTTCGTCAGGAACCTGATCCAGCGCCACAACATCACCGGTAATCGGCGATACCAGCTCCGCGACAGACACCGCGTTTGGTACGGCCTGCGGTTTTGCTACAGGCACGGTAGTTGCAGGCGCAGTTTCAGCAGAGGCGGCTGCTACCGGACCACGGGCAACGACTTTCTTCATTGCATCGCCAATGGATTCCGCTTTCGCGCCAACAATCACCTGAATAGTCTGTTTGTTCAGTTTTACCACCCCAGAAGCACCCAGACGTTTACACATCGCATCGTTGACGCGAGCTGAGTCAGCCACCGTCAGGCGCAGACGAGTAATACAGGCGTCAATGGCTTTCAGGTTGTCAGTGCCGCCAACCGCAGCAATATAGTTGGTCGCCAGTTGATTGAGACCTTCTTCAGTGTTGCTGTTGGCTTCTTCAGTAACGATCTCGTCTTCTTTATCTTCGCGACCCGGCGTTTTCAGATTGAACATGCGGATAACCACACTGAACACCACGAAGTAGATAGCGAAGAACACAACCCCCATCACCAGCAGCATCCAGACGTTCTGGCTGGCGGCCGGCAGGTTATACATCAACGCGTAGTCGATAGCCCCCGCAGAGAAGGAGAAGCCAGCATGGATACCCAGCAGCGTTGCCACAAACAGGCTGATACCCGTCAGCAGTGCGTGCAGGAGGTACAGCAGCGGTGCAAGGAACATGAACAGGAATTCCAGCGGCTCAGTCACACCGGTCAGGAACGCAGTAACAGCAACAGAAAGCAGCATACCGCCAACCATCGGACGACGCTCTTTCGGTGCTGCGAAGTACATCGCCAGCGCCGCGCCCGGCAGACCGAACATCATAATCGGGAAGAAGCCGGACATGAACATCCCTGCCGTGCCGTCACCGGCATAGAAGCGGTTGATGTCGCCGTGGAAAACCGTACCCGCCGCGTTGGTGAATTCACCAATCTGGAACCAGGCGATGGTGTTCAGCACCTGATGCAGACCGGTTGGGATCAGCAGACGGTTGATGAAACCAAAGATACCGGAACCCAGCGCGCCCGCAGAAACGATCCATTCGCCGCCTGCATGGATAGCGTGCTGTACCGGTGGCCAGACGTAACCAAAAATGGCCGCCAGCACCAGGCAGAAGAAGCCGGTGGCGATCGGCACAAAACGTTTGCCGCCGAAGAAGCTCAGGAAGTCCGGCAGTTTAATATCGGACCAACGGTTATAGGCAGCACCACCGACCAGACCGGTAATGATACCCGCCAGTACACCCATGTTAATTTCTGGGTTGATGGTCACCATCGCTTTGGTTAACACAAAGTAACCGACCGCACCCGCCAGCGCCGCCGCACCTGCGCTGTCTTTCGACCAGCTGGATGCCACACCGATGGCGAAGATTAATGCGAGGTTATCAAAAATCGCACCGCCCGCCTGGGCAATAAACGCAACGTTAAGTAAATCTGGCTGACCGAATCGCAGCAACAGCGCCGCCACCGGCAGCACCGCGATAGGGAGCTGTAACGCCCTACCGAGTCGCTGGAAAAAACCTAAAATATTCATCTTATTCCCCCTACGAGAACCCTATTTGGCTCGTTTAAAGCCGTATTTTTATTTTGCTGCAAATTGTACTGCCGATGTTCTGTAATCAGATTGTTAGATCATCTGCTACAGAGTGTGTGAAAATTTAATTCGTATCGCAAATTAAACGCGTGTCTTTTGTGAGTTTTGTCACCAAATATCGTTATCATCACTCCCTTTTACTGGCTAAACCAGAAAACTTATTTTATCATTCAAAAAATCAGGTCGGATTGACGCCTGTCTGCGCAAATCCAGGTTACGCTTAAAGATGCCTAATCCGCCAACGGCTTACTTTTTACTTACTTGAGGTGAATAATGAGACTGATCCCCCTGACTACCGCTGAACAGGTCGGCAAATGGGCTGCTCGCCATATCGTCAATCGTATCAATGCGTTCAAACCGACTGCCGATCGTCCGTTTGTTCTGGGCCTGCCGACTGGCGGCACGCCGATGACCACCTATAAAGCGTTAGTCGAAATGCATAAAGCAGGCCAGGTCAGCTTTAAGCACGTTGTCACCTTCAACATGGACGAATATGTCGGTCTGCCGAAAGAGCATCCGGAAAGCTACTACAGCTTTATGCACCGTAACTTCTTCGATCACGTTGATATTCCAGCAGAAAACATCAATCTTCTCAACGGCAACGCCCCGGATATCGACGCCGAGTGCCGCCAGTATGAAGAAAAAATCCGTTCTTACGGAAAAATTCATCTGTTTATGGGCGGTGTAGGTAACGACGGT
Source organism: Escherichia sp. MOD1-EC5189 (assembly GCF_002966045.1). Taxonomy (NCBI): domain Bacteria; kingdom Pseudomonadati; phylum Pseudomonadota; class Gammaproteobacteria; order Enterobacterales; family Enterobacteriaceae; genus Escherichia; species Escherichia sp. MOD1-EC5189. The sequence goes on from NZ_PTRX01000017.1 coordinate 25,863, forward strand.
CATATTGCATTTAACGAACCAGCGTCTTCTCTGGCTTCTCGTACTCGTATCAAAACCCTGACTCATGACACTCGCGTCGCGAACTCTCGTTTCTTTGATAACGATGTCAATCAGGTGCCAAAATATGCCCTGACTGTCGGTGTTGGTACATTGTTGGATGCCGAAGAAGTAATGATTCTGGTGCTGGGCAGCCAGAAAGCACTGGCGCTGCAAGCCGCCGTTGAAGGTTGCGTGAACCACATGTGGACCATCAGCTGTCTGCAACTGCATCCGAAAGCCATCATGGTGTGCGATGAACCTTCCACCATGGAGCTGAAAGTTAAGACTTTAAGATATTTCAATGAGTTAGAAGCAGAAAATATCAAAGGTCTGTAATTATTATCCCTGCCCTGACGCATTGCTCAGGGCAATATTTTTTTTAAATCGGGGGTCAGAATGTATGCATTAACCCAGGGCCGAATCTTTACCGGCCACGAATTTCTTGATGACCACGCGGTTGTTATCGCTGATGGCCTGATTAAAAGCGTCTGTCCGGTAGCGGAACTGCCGCCAGAGATCGAACAACGTTCACTGAACGGGGCCATTCTCTCCCCCGGTTTTATCGATGTGCAGTTAAACGGCTGCGGCGGCGTGCAGTTTAACGATACTGCTGAAGCAGTCAGCGTAGAAACGCTGGAAATCATGCAGAAAGCCAATGAGAAATCAGGCTGTACTAACTATTTGCCGACGCTTATCACCACCAGCGACGAGCTGATGAAACAGGGCGTGCGCGTTATGCGCGAGTACCTGGCAAAACATCCGAATCAGGCGTTAGGTCTGCATCTGGAAGGTCCGTGGCTGAATCTGGTAAAAAAAGGCACCCATAATCCGAATTTTGTGCGTAAGCCTGATGCCGCGCTGGTCGATTTCCTGTGTGAGAACGCCGACGTCATTACCAAAGTGACGCTGGCACCGGAAATGGTTCCTGCGGAAGTGATCAGTAAACTGGCAAATGCCGGGATTGTAGTGTCTGCTGGTCACTCAAACGCGACGTTAAAAGAAGCGAAAGCTGGTTTCCGCGCGGGGATTACCTTTGCCACCCATCTCTATAACGCGATGCCTTATATCACCGGTCGTGAACCGGGTCTGGCGGGCGCGATCCTCGACGAAGCTGACATTTATTGCGGTATTATCGCTGATGGCCTGCATGTTGATTACGCCAATATTCGTAACGCTAAACGTCTGAAAGGCGACAAACTGTGTCTGGTTACCGACGCCACTGCGCCAGCCGGTGCCAACATTGAACAGTTCATTTTTGCGGGTAAAACAATATACTACCGTAACGGACTTTGTGTGGATGAGAATGGTACGTTAAGCGGTTCATCCTTAACCATGATTGAAGGCGTGCGTAATCTGGTCGAACATTGCGGTATCGCACTGGATGAAGTGCTGCGTATGGCGACGCTCTATCCGGCGCGTGCGATTGGCGTTGAAAAACGTCTCGGCACGCTCGCCGCTGGTAAAGTAGCCAACCTGACTGCATTCACACCTGATTTTAAAATCACCAAGACCATCGTTAACGGTAACGAGGTCGTAACTCAATAAGAGAAAGTATGACACCAGGCGGACAAGCTCAGATAGGTAATGTTGATCTCGTAAAACAGCTTAACAGCGCGGCGGTTTATCGCCTGATTGACCAGTACGGGCCAATCTCGCGGATTCAGATTGCCGAGCAAAGCCAGCTTGCCCCCGCCAGCGTAACAAAAATTACGCGTCAGCTTATCGAACGCGGGCTGATTAAAGAAGTTGATCAGCAGGCCTCCACCGGGGGCCGCCGCGCTATCTCTATCGTCACCGAAACCCGCAATTTCCACGCAATCGGCGTACGGCTTGGTCGTCACGACGCCACCATCACCCTGTTTGATCTCAGTAGCAAAGTGCTGGCAGAGGAACATTACCCGTTGCCTGAACGCACTCAGCAAACGCTGGAACATGCCCTGCTGAATGCCATTGCTCAGTTTATTGATAGCTACCAGCGCAAACTGCGCGAGCTGATCGCCATTTCCGTGATCCTGCCAGGGCTTGTTGACCCGGACAGTGGCAAAATTCATTACATGCCGCATATTCAGGTAGAAAACTGGGGACTGGTAGAAGCACTGGAAGAACGTTTTAAAGTGACCTGTTTTGTCGGCCACGATATCCGCAGTCTGGCACTGGCAGAGCACTACTTCGGTGCAAGCCAGGATTGCGAAGACTCCATTCTGGTGCGTGTGCATCGCGGAACCGGGGCAGGGATTATCTCTAACGGGCGCATTTTTATCGGGCGCAACGGCAACGTCGGTGAAATTGGTCATATTCAGGTCGAACCGTTGGGTGAACGCTGCCACTGCGGCAACTTTGGCTGCCTGGAAACTATCGCCGCCAACGCTGCCATTGAACAACGAGTGTTAAATCTGTTAAAGCAGGGCTACCAGAGCCGTGTGCCACTGGACGACTGCACCATCAAAACTATCTGCAAAGCCGCGAACAAAGGCGACGGTCTGGCGTCGGAAGTGATTGAATATGTTGGTCGTCATCTGGGTAAAACCATCGCCATTGCTATCAACTTATTTAATCCGCAAAAAATTGTTATTGCCGGTGAAATCACCGAAGCCGATAAAGTGCTGCTCCCTGCTATTGAAAGCTGCATTAATACCCAGTCGCTGAAGGCGTTTCGTACTAATCTGCCGGTGGTACGTTCTGAGCTGGATCACCGCTCGGCAATCGGCGCTTTTGCGCTGGTAAAACGCGCCATGCTCAACGGTATTTTGCTCCAGCATTTGCTGGAAAATTAATGTGCTTTTATAGTGGCGCTTATTGTTGTCAATATTCTGGGTAGTCCATGACCATTAAAAATGTAATTTGCGATATCGACGGCGTGCTGATGCACGATAACGTCGCCGTACCGGGTGCAGCGGAATTTTTGCACGGGATTATGGATAAAGGCCTGCCGCTGGTGTTGCTGACCAACTATCCTTCGCAGACCGGGCAAGATCTGGCGAACCGCTTTGCCACTGCGGGTGTCGATGTGCCGGACAGCGTGTTTTATACCTCCGCGATGGCGACCGCCGATTTCCTGCGTCGCCAGGAAGGTAAGAAAGCGTATGTGGTGGGCGAAGGCGCACTGATTCATGAACTGTACAAAGCCGGTTTCACTATTACCGATGTGAACCCTGATTTTGTGATTGTTGGCGAAACGCGTTCCTACAACTGGGACATGATGCATAAAGCAGCCTATTTCGTCGCTAACGGTGCACGCTTTATCGCCACCAACCCGGACACCCACGGGCGCGGTTTTTATCCGGCCTGTGGCGCGCTATGCGCGGGGATCGAAAAAATCTCCGGACGTAAACCGTTCTATGTTGGTAAGCCGAGTCCGTGGATCATCCGCGCAGCATTAAACAAAATGCAGGCGCATTCGGAAGAAACGGTGATTGTCGGCGATAACTTGCGCACCGACATTCTGGCGGGCTTCCAGGCCGGTCTGGAGACGATTCTGGTGCTTTCTGGTGTTTCATCGCTCGACGATATCGACAGTATGCCGTTCCGCCCAAGCTGGATTTACCCGTCAGTCGCTGAAATCGACGTTATCTGAATACCACCCACGTCTGCGGACGTGGTTGGCTCTGATGACAAACGCCAAACTGCCTGATGCGCTACGCTTATCAGGCCTACGCAGCTCCTGCAATATATTAAATTTTCATGCTTTTGTAGGCAGGATAAGGCGTTCACGCCGCATCCGGCATGAACAAATCGCACTTTGTCAGCAATTTGGCCCCCGTAAAATATAACCATTTAATAAAACCCGCTAAAAATTATCGATTCATCAATAAATACATCCTCACACCAGACCTTTTTTCACCAATCGACAATCACCATTACGTTTTTTATTCCCCCCCTGCCAAATCGCTTGCGCACAGTGCTGCTTTGCGGCATTTTTTTAAACAAGCAAACACAACAAGCAACAAATACCAGGTTAACGGAGAAGGTTATGTGTTCAATTTTTGGCGTATTCGATATCAAAACAGACGCAGTTGAGCTGCGTAAGAAAGCACTCGAGCTGTCACGCCTGATGCGTCATCGTGGCCCGGACTGGTCCGGTATTTATGCCAGCGATAACGCCATTCTCGCCCACGAACGTCTGTCCATTGTTGACGTTAACGCGGGGGCGCAACCTCTCTACAACCAACAAAAAACTCATGTGCTGGCAGTAAACGGTGAAATCTACAACCACCAGGCATTGCGCGCTGAATATGGCGATCGTTACCAGTTCCAGACCGGGTCTGACTGTGAAGTGATCCTCGCGCTGTATCAGGAAAAAGGGCCGGAATTTCTCGACGATTTGCAGGGCATGTTCGCTTTTGCCCTATACGACAGCGAAAAAGATGCGTATCTGATTGGTCGCGACCATCTGGGGATCATCCCACTGTATATGGGCTATGACGAACATGGTCAGCTGTATGTGGCCTCAGAAATGAAAGCCCTGGTGCCGGTATGCCGCACGATTAAAGAGTTCCCGGCGGGAAGCTATTTGTGGAGTCAGGACGGCGAAATCCGTTCTTATTATCACCGCGACTGGTTCGACTACGATGCGGTGAAAGATAACGTGACCGACAAAAACGAGCTGCGTCAGGCACTGGAAGATTCCGTTAAAAGCCATCTGATGTCTGATGTGCCTTACGGTGTGCTGCTTTCTGGTGGTCTGGATTCCTCAATTATTTCCGCGATCACCAAGAAATACGCCGCCCGTCGCGTGGAAGATCAGGAACGCTCTGAAGCCTGGTGGCCGCAGCTGCACTCCTTTGCTGTAGGTCTGCCGGGTTCACCGGATCTGAAGGCAGCCCAGGAAGTGGCAAACCATCTGGGCACTGTGCATCATGAAATTCACTTCACTGTACAGGAAGGTCTGGACGCCATCCGCGATGTTATTTACCACATTGAAACCTATGATGTGACCACTATTCGCGCTTCAACACCGATGTATTTAATGTCGCGTAAGATCAAAGCGATGGGCATTAAAATGGTACTGTCCGGTGAAGGTTCTGATGAAGTGTTTGGCGGTTATCTCTACTTCCACAAAGCGCCGAACGCTAAAGAACTGCATGAAGAGACGGTGCGTAAACTGCTGGCCCTGCATATGTATGACTGCGCGCGTGCCAACAAAGCGATGTCAGCCTGGGGCGTGGAAGCACGCGTTCCGTTCCTCGACAAAAAATTCCTTGATGTGGCGATGCGCATTAACCCGCAGGATAAAATGTGCGGTAACGGCAAGATGGAAAAACACATCCTGCGTGAATGTTTTGAGTCGTACCTGCCTGCAAGTGTGGCCTGGCGTCAGAAAGAGCAGTTTTCCGATGGCGTCGGTTACAGCTGGATAGACACTCTGAAAGAAGTGGCGGCGCAGCAGGTTTCTGATCAACAGCTGGAAACTGCCCGTTTCCGCTTCCCGTACAACACGCCGACCTCAAAAGAAGCGTATCTGTACCGGGAGATCTTTGAAGAACTGTTCCCGCTACCGAGCGCCGCTGAGTGTGTACCGGGCGGCCCGTCCGTCGCGTGTTCTTCCGCTAAAGCGATTGAGTGGGATGAGGCGTTCAAGAAAATGGACGATCCGTCTGGTCGTGCGGTTGGTGTTCACCAGTCGGCGTATAAGTAAGAAATGCGGTACTGCCCCGGAGAAATCCGGGGCTGTTTCAGTTATTGATCTGCTTGTTGATTCTGATATGCAGTAAGGAAATGTTCCGGGTTTGCCACATCACTGTTTGACAACTCATCACTGTAGGCCACCGACCAGGTCGCCTGCTCATCCGGAATATGCAGGCTGCCATTCCCCTCTTTCAGGCGTAATAACTCAAAAGATTTGCCCTTAATTACGGCGGTATAGGATTTTTCACCTTCCTGTAATGCTTTCACTTTGCAGCGAAAAATCTGGCCATCGATGTCATTATCAACATGCGATACCTGAATGAGGGCTTCATTAGAGGCTTTCGGCCCTATCCGCATCATCCACACCACAGCGCCTTCCTGCCCACGATAGCCAAAAACATATTTACCGATTTCCGGTTTGACCGTATCGGCAAACGCAGATTGCATGAGTAATAACGCCCCCATCAGCGCCGTCATAAAACGCAGCATAGTATTCCCTCAATAAATCGCCTGAAGTGGTAGCAGAGATGCAGGCGTAGCGATCCCTGCCCTGTCCTGTTGCAACGGGCCAGTATTTCATAGATTAATTTCTTACCACCATTGTTGAATTCCGAATTTCATCCTGTATGACAAAAGAATGGCTGTAGGGTGGGGAAAAAACACAAAGTAAACAATAATTGACGAATATAGCGCCACGCTGTTCGCAACCTAACCAAACAGTCACTTTCGAGCAATTTTCCTTGAAAAAGAGGTTGACGCTGCAAGGCTCTATACGCATAATGCGCCCCGCAACGCCGATAAGGTATCGCGAAAAAAAGATGGCTACGTAGCTCAGTTGGTTAGAGCACATCACTCATAATGATGGGGTCACAGGTTCGAATCCCGTCGTAGCCACCATCTTTTTTGCGGGAGTGGCGAAATTGGTAGACGCACCAGATTTAGGTTCTGGCGCCGCAAGGTGTGCGAGTTCAAGTCTCGCCTCCCGCACCATTCACCAGAAAGCGTTGTACGGATGGGGTATCGCCAAGCGGTAAGGCACCGGTTTTTGATACCGGCATTCCCTGGTTCGAATCCAGGTACCCCAGCCATCGAAGAAACAATCTGGCTACGTAGCTCAGTTGGTTAGAGCACATCACTCATAATGATGGGGTCACAGGTTCGAATCCCGTCGTAGCCACCAAATTCTGAATGTGTCGAATGCGTTCGGCAAATTCACAAACCAATTTGTTGGGGTATCGCCAAGCGGTAAGGCACCGGATTCTGATTCCGGCATTCCGAGGTTCGAATCCTCGTACCCCAGCCACATTAAAAAAGCTCGCTTCGGCGAGCTTTTTGCTTTTCTGCGTATATTCAATGTCGAATGCGATGTTGACACGTCTTATTCTTCAAAGTCGGATGCGACGCTGATGCGTCTTATCCGACCTACAGTTGGCATGCATCCGGCAATGTTGTAAGGCTATAACCCTAACGCATATTTCAGCGCCTGCCGTTTCAACACGCCAGCACGCTCCGCCGCCATCAAACCAAGATTACGCACAAAACGCAGTGGCGGCAGATTATTGCTGAATCCGGCATAAAACAGATCCATACCGCTTTGCATAATGAAGTTATCTGCCATACGCCGCATCTGGTAACGCTTGAGGACAGGATAACTGGCCCACGCTTCGCCGTAGCTGCGGGCATTCACCAGAACGTCAATCAGGGCATCGACATCACGATAACCAAGATTCACCCCCTGCCCCGCCAGCGGATGAATGGTGTGCGCCGCATCGCCCACCAGCGCAAGCCCTGGCTGCACATACTGCAACGCATGGCGGCGCGTAAGCGGAAACGCACCAGCAGCAAGCGGCGTTACATAACCCAGACGTGACGGGAAATGCTTCGCGATTTCCGCCTGGAGCTGCGCCATATTCATATTCTGCAACTGGCGAATACGCGCTGGTGAATCGTACCACACCAGCGATGCCCAGTTATCAAACAGCGGCAGAAACGCGCGCGGCCCGTCCGGAGTAAACTGCTGCCAGGTGCTGTCGCCGGGATCATTCTCGCACTGTACGCTAATCAACATACACGACTGCGCATACTGCCAGGCATGAACGCCAATTCCCGCCATTTGCCGCACCTGCGAATTTGCACCGTCAGCGCCAATCACCAGCTTCGCCTGGATCACTTCGCCCCCCTTCAGTTCCAGTTCCTGAAGATCATTATGGCGATGCAGAGCAATCAGTGAGCCTGGCACACGTAACGTTACTTTCGGATGCGCTTCCAGCGCCTGCCACAGCGCCTGTTGCAGGACAGTGTTTTCCACCATATAGCCAAGCAACGGCAGCTTCAATTCGGCTGCATCAAACACCACATGCGCCGTTTCCCACTCCCACGTTTCCAGTCTGCGATAAGGATGGCAACGCATGGCCTGTACTGCGTCCCAGACGCCTAAACCTTTAAGCAATGATACCGAAGCCGCGCTGATCGCCGAGATCCGCACGTCAGGCTGGCTGTCAGCGACAAACGGTGCAGGTTGGGCATGTTCGATAACCGTTACCGAAAATCCGTGCTGAGCCAGTCCCAGCGCCAGTGCGCCGCCGACCATTCCTCCGCCGACAATGGCAATTTCCGTTGGTTGATTTGTCATGGTCAATCATCCTGTTAGCAATATGCTTTAAGTTTACAGGATTTTTACCCCCAAGGGCTGATAACGCTCATACTGGTCACAACGGCAGCAAAGCATTACACTATGCGCCCTGCATTCCTGGCTACTATTTCGCAAGAGCAAGTCGATGACCAAAAAACTCCATATTAAAACCTGGGGCTGTCAGATGAACGAGTACGATTCATCGAAGATGGCCGATCTGCTGGATGCCACCCACGGCTATCAACTGACCGACGTGGCGGAAGAAGCGGATGTGCTGCTGCTGAACACCTGCTCAATCCGCGAGAAGGCTCAGGAAAAAGTCTTCCATCAGTTGGGTCGCTGGAAACTGTTAAAAGAGAAGAATCCAGACCTGATTATCGGCGTCGGCGGCTGCGTGGCATCGCAAGAAGGCGAGCACATTCGCCAGCGCGCCCACTATGTCGATATTATTTTTGGGCCGCAAACGCTGCACCGTCTACCAGAGATGATCAACTCCGTACGCGGCGACCGCAGCCCGGTTGTAGATATCAGCTTCCCGGAAATCGAGAAGTTTGACCGTCTGCCGGAACCGCGTGCCGAAGGACCGACCGCGTTTGTCTCCATCATGGAAGGCTGCAATAAATATTGCACCTACTGCGTAGTGCCTTACACCCGTGGTGAAGAGGTAAGCCGTCCTTCCGACGATATTCTGTTTGAGATTGCCCAGCTTGCTGCTCAGGGCGTGCGTGAAGTTAACCTGCTCGGCCAGAACGTGAACGCCTGGCGCGGTGAGAACTACGACGGCACCACCGGATCGTTTGCCGATCTGCTGCGTCTGGTTGCTGCGATCGACGGGATCGATCGTATTCGCTTTACCACCAGCCATCCGATCGAATTCACCGACGATATCATCGAAGTGTATCGCGACACGCCGGAGCTGGTGAGCTTCCTGCACCTGCCGGTACAGAGCGGTTCCGATCGCATTCTGAACCTGATGGGACGTACCCATACAGCGCTGGAGTACAAAGCGATCATCCGTAAACTGCGTGCGGCGCGTCCGGATATTCAGATCAGTTCTGACTTCATTGTCGGCTTCCCGGGCGAAACCACCGAAGACTTCGAAAAAACGATGAAGCTGATTGCCGACGTCAATTTCGACATGAGCTACAGCTTTATCTTCTCCGCTCGTCCAGGAACGCCTGCCGCCGATATGGTTGATGATGTTCCGGAAGAAGAGAAGAAGCAGCGTCTGTATATTCTGCAAGAGCGCATTAATCAGCAAGCGATGGCATGGAGCCGCCGTATGCTCGGCACCACCCAGCGTATTCTGGTAGAAGGTACATCGCGTAAGAGCATCATGGAGCTTTCCGGTCGTACTGAAAATAACCGCGTGGTCAACTTCGAAGGTACGCCGGATATGATCGGTAAATTCGTCGATGTAGAAATTACCGACGTCTACCCGAACTCTCTGCGCGGTAAAGTGGTGCGTACTGAAGATGAAATGGGTCTGCGCGTGGCAGAAACACCGGAATCGGTGATTGCCCGTACCCGCAAAGAAAATGATCTGGGCGTGGGTTATTATCAGCCGTAATTCTCAGGCCCGCCGTTCCGGTGGGCCTTGTTTTTTCTCTCTTTATCCCCATCTTTATCGCAATGCTTGCGCCTTTTTCCTATGGCGTGAATAATTTCCTTATAGGCCGGTGAATGTTCAGCTTCCGGCGGCATACAGATAAGAGGAACGGTTTGAACATAGACACTCGCGAAATCACTCTGGAGCCAGCAGACAACGCACGTCTGTTGAGCCTGTGCGGCCCGTTTGATGACAACATCAAACAACTCGAACGCCGTCTCGGCATCGAAATCAATCGCCGCGATAACCACTTTAAACTGACCGGCCGTCCGATTTGCGTCACCGCTGCGGCAGACATTCTGCGTAGCCTGTATGTCGATACCGCCCCGATGCGCGGTCAGATTCAGGATATCGAGCCGGAACAGATCCACCTGGCGATTAAAGAAGCACGCGTGCTGGAACAAAGTGCGGAGAGCGTGCCGGAGTATGGCAAAGCGGTCAATATCAAGACCAAACGCGGTGTAATTAAACCGCGCACGCCAAACCAGGCGCAGTACATCGCCAATATTCTCGACCATGACATTACCTTCGGCGTTGGCCCGGCGGGTACGGGTAAAACCTACCTGGCAGTGGCTGCGGCAGTTGATGCCCTGGAGCGTCAGGAAATTCGCCGTATTCTGCTGACTCGTCCGGCGGTAGAAGCCGGTGAGAAACTGGGCTTCCTGCCTGGCGATTTAAGTCAGAAAGTGGACCCGTATCTGCGCCCGCTATATGACGCGCTGTTTGAAATGCTGGGCTTTGAAAAAGTCGAGAAGCTGATTGAGCGCAACGTTATTGAAGTCGCACCACTGGCCTATATGCGTGGTCGTACGCTGAACGACGCGTTTATCATTCTCGATGAAAGCCAGAACACCACCATCGAACAGATGAAGATGTTCCTGACTCGTATCGGTTTTAACTCAAAAGCGGTTATTACCGGCGATGTCACGCAGATCGACTTACCGCGTAATACTAAATCAGGTTTACGTCACGCTATCGAAGTGTTAGCCGATGTCGAAGAGATCAGCTTTAACTTCTTCCACAGCGAAGACGTGGTTCGTCACCCGGTGGTAGCGCGTATCGTTAACGCTTATGAAGCCTGGGAAGAAGCCGAACAAAAACGAAAAGCGGCGCTGGCAGCAGAACGCAAGCGCGAAGAACAGGAACAAAAATGAGTCAGGTGATCCTCGATTTACAACTGGCATGTGAAGATAATTCCGGGTTACCGGAAGAGAGCCAGTTTCAGACATGGCTGAATGCGGTGATCCCGCAGTTTCAGGAAGAATCGGAAGTGACTATTCGCGTGGTCGATACCGCCGAAAGCCACAGCCTCAATCTGACCTATCGCGGTAAGGATAAGCCGACCAACGTGCTCTCCTTCCCGTTTGAAGTACCGCCTGGCATGGAGATGTCGCTGCTGGGCGATCTGGTTATCTGCCGCCAGGTCGTTGAGAAGGAAGCACAGGAGCAAGGCAAACCACTGGAAGCGCACTGGGCGCATATGGTGGTGCACGGCAGTCTGCATTTGTTAGGTTACGATCACATCAAAGACGACGAAGCAGAAGAAATGGAAGCCCTCGAAACAGAGATTATGCTTGCTCTGGGCTATGAGGATCCGTACATTGCCGAGAAAGAATAATTTGCCAGGCATTTGACTGGCAGACGTCCCCGCCGTTGGTGATTAACGACGGCGTTTTGATTAACTAACATGAGAACCCATACGACGCCATGAGCGACGACAATTCACACAGTAGTGACACGATAAGCAACAAGAAGGGATTTTTCTCCCTGTTACTCAGCCAACTTTTCCACGGTGAACCGAAAAACCGTGACGAACTGCTGGCGCTGATCCGTGATTCCGGGCAGAACGACCTTATCGACGAAGATACGCGCGATATGCTCGAAGGGGTGATGGACATCGCAGACCAACGCGTTCGCGACATCATGATCCCCCGCTCCCAGATGATTACCCTGAAACGCAACCAGACGCTGGACGAATGCCTTGATGTCATCATCGAGTCCGCCCACTCACGTTTCCCGGTGATTAGCGAAGACAAAGATCACATTGAAGGGATTCTGATGGCGAAAGACTTGCTGCCGTTTATGCGCAGCGATGCAGAAGCCTTCAGCATGGACAAAGTGTTACGTCAGGCGGTTGTCGTTCCTGAAAGTAAGCGCGTAGACCGGATGCTGAAAGAGTTTCGCTCTCAGCGTTACCACATGGCGATCGTCATTGACGAATTCGGTGGGGTTTCCGGTCTGGTGACCATTGAAGATATCCTGGAACTGATTGTTGGTGAGATTGAAGACGAGTATGACGAAGAAGATGATATCGACTTCCGTCAGCTGAGTCGTCATACCTGGACCGTGCGCGCACTGGCTTCCATCGAAGATTTCAACGAAGCCTTCGGCACCCACTTTAGCGATGAAGAAGTCGACACCATCGGAGGTCTGGTGATGCAGGCATTTGGGCATCTCCCGGCGCGTGGCGAAACCATCGACATCGACGGTTACCAGTTCAAAGTGGCGATGGCTGACAGTCGGCGTATTATTCAGGTTCATGTCAAAATCCCGGATGACTCACCCCAGCCAAAGCTGGATGAATAAAACCGAAACTGGATAGATAACTACATGGCTTTTGCCTCATTAATTGAACGCCAGCGCATTCGCCTGCTGCTGGCGTTATTATTCGGTGCCTGCGGAACGCTGGCCTTCTCTCCTTACGATGTCTGGCCTGCGGCGATTATTTCGCTGATGGGGCTTCAGGCGCTGACCTTTAACCGCCGTCCACTCCAGTCTGCCGCTATTGGCTTTTGCTGGGGATTTGGCCTGTTTGGCAGCGGTATTAACTGGGTCTATGTCAGCATCGCGACCTTTGGCGGAATGCCTGGCCCGGTTAACATCTTCCTGGTGATACTGCTGGCAGCGTATTTGTCGCTGTATACCGGACTGTTTGCTGGCGTGCTGTCGCGTCTGTGGCCGAAAACCACCTGGCTACGCGTGGCGATTGCCGCCCCTGCTCTCTGGCAAGTGACCGAGTTTCTGCGCGGTTGGGTGCTGACTGGCTTCCCGTGGTTGCAGTTCGGCTATAGCCAGATTGACGGTCCGTTAAAAGGACTGGCACCGATAATGGGCGTGGAAGCCATTAACTTCCTGCTGATGATGGTAAGCGGCCTGCTGGCACTGGCGTTGGTCAAACGCAACTGGCGTCCGCTGGTGGTGGCCGTCGTGCTGTTTGCCCTTCCCTTCCCGCTACGTTACATCCAGTGGTTTACCCCGCAACCGGAGAAAACCATTCAGGTTTCGATGGTTCAGGGCGACATTCCGCAATCGCTGAAGTGGGATGAAGGCCAGCTTCTCAATACGCTGAAGATTTACTACAACGCAACGGCACCGCTGATGGGCAAGTCATCGCTGATTATCTGGCCTGAGTCGGCGATAACCGACCTGGAAATTAATCAGCAGCCGTTCCTCAAAGCACTGGACGGTGAGTTGCGTGATAAAGGTAGCTCGCTGGTCACCGGGATTGTCGACGCGCGTCTCAATAAGCAGAATCGCTACGATACCTACAACACCATCATCACGCTGGGTAAAGGTGCACCGTATAGCTACGAATCAGCCGATCGCTATAACAAAAACCATCTGGTACCGTTTGGCGAGTTTGTCCCGCTGGAGTCGATTCTGCGTCCGTTAGCACCGTTCTTTGATCTGCCGATGTCGTCATTCAGCCGTGGACCATATATCCAACCACCGCTGTCGGTAAATGGTATTGAGCTTACTGCGGCTATTTGCTACGAGATCATTCTCGGCGAGCAAGTGCGCGATAACTTCCGCCCGGATACCGACTATCTGCTGACTATCTCCAACGATGCGTGGTTTGGTAAGTCTATTGGCCCATGGCAGCACTTTCAGATGGCGCGAATGCGTGCGCTGGAGCTGGCGCGCCCGCTGCTGCGTAGCACCAACAACGGCATTACGGCGGTGATTGGCCCGCAGGGTGAGATTCAGGCGATGATCCCGCAATTCACCCGCGAGGTGTTAACCACTAATGTGACGCCGACCACCGGACTCACACCGTACGCACGTACCGGCAACTGGCCGCTGTGGGTACTGACGGCACTGTTTGGTTTTGCCGCTGTGTTGATGAGTCTGCGTCAACGACGTAAATAATCCCTTCTTATCGTGCCGGAATACATCCCGTATTACGGCACGCTCGCCGGATGTGGTATCAGTGCGTTATCCGGATGACAAAATTCCCCTATCCAACTTTGGCACATCTATTGCTTTGTTATACAAGGCAAAGCTTGAACCCGCGTCAGTACAACCCGGTTGCACCACAGCAATCCACCGGTAGCACCAAAAGAGTGCATTTTAAGAATTTTGCTTCGGAATGGTGCGGCGCATCTCGCAAAAACAAACAATAAAACATCAATATCTTTACATTTAGCCAAACTAAATGTTACCTAACAAATACAACACTGCACAATAAAGTTGCAGATGATAACAACACAAACACTCACAACGGGTATCCATGCGTTCTTAACGCAGAAGATAAAGGAGTTGGATATGCAATTACGTAAACCTGCCACAGCAATCCTGGCCCTGGCGCTTTCCGCAGGCCTGGCACAGGCAGATGACGCCGCCCCGGCAGCGGGCAGTACGCTGGACAAAATCGCCAAAAACGGTGTGATTGTCGTCGGTCACCGTGAATCTTCAGTACCTTTCTCTTATTACGATAATCAGCAAAAAGTGGTGGGTTACTCGCAGGATTACTCCAACGCCATTGTTGAAGCAGTGAAAAAGAAACTCAACAAACCGGACTTGCAGGTGAAACTGATTCCGATCACCTCACAAAACCGTATTCCTCTGCTGCAAAACGGCACTTTCGATTTTGAATGTGGTTCAACCACCAACAACGTCGAACGCCAAAAACAGGCGGCTTTCTCTGACACTATTTTCGTGGTCGGTACGCGCCTGCTGACCAAAAAGGGCGGCGATATCAAAGATTTTGCCGACCTGAAAGGCAAAGCCGTAGTCGTTACTTCCGGCACTACCTCTGAAGTTTTGCTCAACAAACTGAATGAAGAGCAAAAAATGAATATGCGCATCATCAGCGCCAAAGATCACGGTGACTCTTTCCGCACCCTGGAAAGCGGTCGTGCCGTTGCCTTTATGATGGATGACGCTCTGTTAGCCGGTGAGCGAGCGAAAGCGAAGAAACCAGACAACTGGGAAATCGTCGGCAAGCCGCAGTCTCAGGAAGCCTACGGTTGCATGTTGCGTAAAGACGATCCGCAGTTCAAAAAGCTGATGGATGACACTATCGCTCAGGTGCAGACCTCCGGTGAAGCGGAAAAATGGTTTGATAAGTGGTTCAAAAATCCAATTCCGCCGAAAAACCTGAACATGAATTTCGAACTGTCGGACGAAATGAAAGCACTGTTCAAAGAACCGAATGACAAGGCACTGAACTAATTACAAGAACCAGGGGCGGAAATTCCAGCCCTCTCGATTGTTACGTAGCACGGACAGACTATACGCCTGATGGTCGTTCCCCATCGGGCCTGAAAACCGCAATACGCTGGGTAACAATCTTCGAGGGTAGCAGTTAACGCTGCTACCCTCTTTTTTCTGGAGTAGATTTATGTCTATAGACTGGAACTGGGGTATTTTTTTACAACAAGCCCCGTTCGGCAACACCACCTATCTTGGTTGGATCTGGAGTGGTTTTCAGGTGACGATCGCTTTGTCGATCTGCGCCTGGATTATCGCTTTCCTCGTCGGTTCATTTTTCGGCATTTTACGTACCGTTCCAAACCGTTTTCTCTCCGGTCTGGGTACGTTGTATGTCGAACTGTTCCGCAACGTGCCGTTGATTGTGCAATTCTTTACCTGGTATCTGGTTATCCCTGAACTGTTGCCGGAAAAAATCGGCATGTGGTTTAAGGCAGAACTAGACCCCAATATTCAGTTTTTCCTCTCCTCCATGCTCTGTCTGGGACTGTTTACTGCAGCTCGTGTTTGCGAACAAGTACGCGCCGCGATTCAGTCGCTGCCGCGTGGGCAAAAAAATGCCGCGCTGGCGATGGGTCTGACGCTACCGCAGGCTTACCGCTACGTACTGTTGCCTAACGCTTATCGCGTTATCGTCCCGCCAATGACCTCTGAGATGATGAACCTGGTGAAAAACTCCGCCATCGCCTCGACTATCGGTCTGGTGGATATGGCGGCGCAGGCCGGTAAATTGCTCGATTACTCAGCCCACGCCTGGGAGTCATTTACCGCCATTACGCTGGCGTATGTGTTGATTAACGCTTTTATCATGCTGGTGATGACG
The DNA here is from genome assembly GCF_002966045.1 of Escherichia sp. MOD1-EC5189. Lineage (NCBI taxonomy): Bacteria > Pseudomonadati > Pseudomonadota > Gammaproteobacteria > Enterobacterales > Enterobacteriaceae > Escherichia > Escherichia sp. MOD1-EC5189. The sequence continues at coordinate 42,084 of NZ_PTRX01000017.1, forward strand.
CTGGTTGAACGTAAAGTTCGCCTGCCCGGCAACATGGGGGGCAAATAATGTACGAGTTTGACTGGAGTTCCATTGTTCCTTCCCTGCCATATCTGCTCGACGGGCTGGTGATCACCCTGAAAATCACCATCACGGCGGTGGTCATTGGTATTTTGTGGGGTACGATGCTGGCAGTGATGCGCTTGTCCAGCTTTGCGCCGATTGCCTGGTTTGCCAAAGCCTACGTTAACGTGTTCCGTTCGATCCCGTTAGTCATGGTTTTGCTATGGTTTTACCTGATTGTGCCGGGATTTCTGCAAAACGTGCTGGGATTATCGCCAAAAAATGATATCCGTTTAATTTCGGCGATGGTGGCGTTTTCGATGTTTGAAGCGGCCTACTATTCAGAGATTATCCGTGCCGGTATTCAAAGTATTTCCCGTGGGCAGTCGAGCGCCGCGCTGGCGTTGGGGATGACTCACTGGCAGTCGATGAAACTGATTATTCTGCCGCAGGCGTTCCGCGCGATGGTGCCGCTGCTGCTCACTCAGGGCATCGTACTTTTCCAGGATACCTCGCTGGTGTATGTGTTATCTCTGGCCGATTTCTTCCGTACCGCCTCAACCATTGGTGAGCGTGATGGTACACAGGTCGAAATGATTCTGTTTGCCGGGTTTGTTTATTTCGTTATTAGCCTTAGCGCATCGTTGTTGGTCAGCTACTTGAAAAGAAGGACAGCATAATGATTACCCTGAAAAATGTTTCAAAATGGTATGGTCACTTTCAGGTGCTGACCGACTGCTCAACCGAAGTGAAAAAAGGTGAAGTAGTGGTGGTTTGTGGCCCGTCAGGCTCCGGCAAATCAACACTGATTAAAACCGTCAACGGCCTCGAACCGGTGCAGCAAGGTGAAATCACCGTCGATGGCATCGTGGTTAATGATAAGAAAACCGATCTGGCAAAGCTGCGTTCCCGCGTCGGGATGGTGTTCCAGCATTTCGAGCTGTTCCCTCATTTGTCGATTATTGAAAACCTGACCCTGGCGCAGGTAAAAGTGCTTAAACGCGATAAAGCGCCCGCTCGTGAAAAAGCCCTGAAATTACTGGAGCGCGTGGGACTTTCCGCACATGCCAATAAGTTTCCGGCGCAGCTTTCCGGCGGTCAGCAGCAGCGTGTGGCGATCGCTCGCGCATTGTGCATGGATCCTATCGCGATGCTGTTCGACGAACCGACATCGGCGCTTGACCCGGAGATGATCAACGAAGTGCTGGACGTGATGGTCGAACTGGCGAACGAAGGAATGACCATGATGGTGGTGACCCACGAAATGGGCTTTGCCCGCAAAGTGGCGAATCGGGTGATCTTTATGGATGAAGGTAAAATTGTCGAAGACTCACCGAAAGACGCTTTCTTCGATGATCCGAAATCGGACCGCGCAAAAGACTTCCTCGCGAAAATCCTGCACTAATCCTTCTGGCGCGCATACCGAGGTGCGCGCCATCTCACGCTTTATCGTTTCGGCCCTCGTATCTGTTACATCCTGGCGGTACCCTTGTCGCAAAGAAGCACACAACAAGGAGCAACAATGGCACTGCCAATTCTGTTAGATTGCGACCCAGGTCATGACGACGCTATCGCAATAGTTCTCGCCCTCGCCTCACCAGAGCTTGATGTCAAAGCAATTACGTCTTCCGCCGGAAACCAGACACCAGAAAAAACCTTACGCAATGTTCTGCGTATGCTGACCTTGCTTAATCGCACCGATATTCCGGTAGCAGGCGGCGCGGTAAAACCGTTAATGCGTGAGTTGATTATCGCGGACAATGTGCACGGCGAAAGCGGTCTCGACGGCCCGGCATTACCGGAACCGACGTTCGCACCGCAAAACTGTACGGCGGTGGAGCTGATGGCGAAAACGCTGCGTGAAAGTGCGGAACCTGTCACGATTGTTTCTACCGGGCCGCAAACTAACGTTGCCTTGCTGCTCAATAGCCATCCGGAACTGCATAGAAAAATCGCCCGTATCGTGATTATGGGCGGCGCAATGGGGCTTGGTAACTGGACGCCAGCCGCCGAGTTTAATATTTATGTTGACCCGGAAGCGGCAGAAATTGTTTTCCAGTCAGGGATCCCGGTGGTGATGGCCGGTCTGGATGTTACCCACAAAGCACAAATCCACGTTGAAGACACCGAGCGTTTCCGCGCGATTGGCAACCCTGTTTCAACCATTGTTGCCGAACTGCTGGATTTCTTCCTCGAATATCATAAAGACGAAAAATGGGGCTTTGTGGGCGCACCGCTGCATGACCCATGCACCATCGCCTGGCTGTTAAAACCGGAGTTGTTTACCACTGTTGAGCGCTGGGTTGGCGTGGAAACACAGGGGAAATATACTCAGGGCATGACGGTTGTTGATTATTATTATCTGACAGGCAATAAACCGAATGCCACTGTAATGGTCGATATTGATCGTCAGGGCTTTGTTGATTTACTGGCTGAGCGTCTGAAATTTTACGCTTAACACACCACATTGATTAAGATCACCACGCTTTCACAGGGTGGTCTTAATCTGTTTATCTCTTTTTCTTTCAAGATATAAATGCAATGGATAATGCAGAACTCGCCATTGGTATCGATCTCGGCACTACCAATAGTTTAATTGCCGTCTGGAAAGACGGTGCCGCGCAATTAATTCCAAATAAGTTCGGTGAATATTTAACACCATCCATAATTAGCATGGATGAAAATAATCATATTTTAGTCGGAAAACCCGCTGTATCACGGCGCACTTCGCATCCGGATAAAACGGCAGCGTTATTTAAACGTGCAATGGGCAGTAATACCAACTGGCGGTTAGGCAGCGACACATTTAACGCACCAGAACTGTCCTCTTTGGTATTACGCTCATTAAAAGAAGATGCCGAAGAATTTCTGCAACGTCCGATTAAAGATGTGGTGATCTCCGTTCCGGCTTATTTCAGCGATGAACAACGCAAGCATACCCGTTTAGCAGCGGAGTTAGCCGGGTTAAATGCGGTACGCTTAATTAATGAACCCACAGCAGCTGCGATGGCATATGGCCTGCATACGCAACAAAATACCCGCTCGCTGGTTTTTGATCTCGGTGGCGGCACGTTTGACGTCACGGTGCTCGAATACGCCACGCCGGTGATTGAAGTTCACGCCTCCGCTGGCGACAACTTTCTTGGCGGCGAAGATTTTACTCATATGCTGGTGGATGAAGTTTTAAAACGCTCCGCAGTGGCTAAAAACATGCTCAACGAAAGTGAGCTGGCAGCCCTGTACACCAGCGTGGAAGCGGCAAAATGCAGCAATCAATTACCGCTGCAAATTAGCTGGCAGTATCAGGAAGAAACGCGTGAGTGCGAATTTTACGAGAACGAACTGGAAGATTTGTGGTTGCCGCTGCTCAATCGCTTGCGAGTGCCGATTGAACAGGCGTTGCGCGATGCACGTCTGAAGCCAAGTCAAATCGACAGTCTGGTGCTGGTTGGTGGCGCATCACAAATGCCGCTGGTGCAGCGAATCGCCGTGCGTCTGTTTGGCAAATTACCATATCAAAGTTACGATCCGAGTACTATTGTCGCGCTGGGCGCAACGATCCAGGCCGCCTGCCGCTTACGCAGCGAAGACATTGAAGAAGTGATCCTCACCGATATTTGCCCCTACTCCTTAGGTGTTGAAGTTAACCGCCAGGGCGTTTCCGGCATTTTCTCACCGATTATTGAACGAAACACCACTGTACCGGTGTCGCGTGTAGAAACTTACTCGACCATGCACCCGGAACAGGATTCAATTACGGTTAACGTCTATCAGGGAGAAAACCACAAAGTTAAAAATAACATTCTGGTGGAATCCTTCGATGTGCCGTTGAAGAAAACCGGGGCTTATCAGTCGATTGATATTCGCTTTAGTTATGATATCAACGGGTTGCTTGAAGTTGACGTGCTTCTGGAAGACGGCAGCGTTAAGTCCAGAGTCATTAATCACAGTCCTGTAACATTGAGCGCACAGCAGATTGAAGAGAGTCGGACGCGGTTATCCGCATTGAAAATTTATCCGCGCGATATGCTCATCAACCGCACCTTTAAGGCCAAACTGGAAGAGTTGTGGGCGCGGGCGCTGGGTGACGAGCGAGAAGAGATCGGCCGGGTGATCACCGATTTTGATGCGGCGTTGCAGTCAAACGATATGGCCCGCGTCGATGAAGTTCGGCGACGGGCGAGCGATTATTTGGCTATTGAGATCCCTTAAACACGGCTGCCGGATGCGGCATAAACGCTGCATCCGGCATCGGCGCAAAAAACACATCCTCAGCTAAACAACATCGCGATTTTTCCGAGAGCATAACCTATCACCAGCACCGTTAAGCTGATTTTGATAATGCTGGTAATGCTCTGTGGTTTTTCATCCTCATCATTTTTTTCTTCGTGGTTTTCAGGTGTTGGCTCATCGACATCTTCATCCTCCGGCTCGAGTTTCACTTTCGTCAACAGCATCCGCGTGATAATAGCCTCTAATGGATGAGCATCTCCACCTCCCAGCCTTGTATTAAGACGGGCCAGCATCTCTTGTTTCGGGAACGCTTCCAGCACAACCTGTTCCGCTACCCGATACAAATCCAGTAACGGTGAATCTTGTTCTGTCTCGCTACCGACTCTCGATTTCCACCATGCCCATGCTTTGCGCTTGAAGAATAACGACTCAATAAACGATTGACCTAACGGCGATAATTTTCCGCTATGTAAAATTTCCGCCCATAACAGACTCGTCCGGGCGCTCTCACCAGGAACATATTTCAGCGGCTTGCCTTGCGCATCAACCATGCTTCGCGCTTCGATAACCATCACTAACAGCGCGAAGTAATCCGGGCAATGTTGCGCACTCCACTGCAGTAATAAATTATCGGCTTGTGTAGATGGATAACTTTCCCAGTAACCACAGAGATCGGCAAGCATGCTTTCACCCTCGCCGCAGTATAACCGTTGCGCACACTGGTAATATCGGGCATCTTCACTTTCTGGTTCTTCCGTTTGCCACTGTTGCGCTACAGAAATGAGTTCCGCCATACCTGTTTGCACCGAGCTATACCAGCGCAACAATTTGCGATGCAACTTCGCATCATCGGGAATGAACCACGGACCTTCCATCGCCAAAAACGCAGTGACATAGTCAGGGTGATAACGGCAGCAGCGTTCCAATGCGAAGTAATACTCAACAGTCTGGTTCTGCAACGCGACGGGATATTCCAGAAGGCTTAGAAAATCGAAACAATCACCAGCCTGAATGGCCTCAAGAAAAGCCTCCCTTTCTTCCTCATCCATTCCTTCGCTGTCATTAAACGAATGCCAGTTCAAACGCTCTGCCAGCAAAGAAGCACAATTTAATGAAAGATATCGCGCTTCTATAGCGACTGCACACAGCGGCCAGCGTAATTGATCGACATCCTCCATGTTCCAGGTATTTAATTGCTGAATAAATTTCTGCCAGGCGGAGGGCTGAAAACGATCACTTTCAGAATCCAGTAATGCCCTGAATGCACGTAGTATTTCATGTTCAGCGGCGGCATCTTTTTCTTCATCATCTGCTTCCTCGACAGGATTTACCGCCAGTCGCAGCGCCTCTTCATAGGCCTGGCGTAATGCTTTAAACCCCTGCGGATCGGTTTCGGGATGACACAACGGTAAGCGAGCAAGATAAGCCTGGCGGATAATGTCTATTTGCGTCGTGCTTTCAATTTCGAGGATTTGCCAACATGTTTTCATAGGTCGCTCACATCCTTAAGCGTTACCGGGCATTCAGGCTGGACAATTAATGGCTGCCAGGGAAGCGTGGCATAGAAACGATCGCTTCCCGCTGCCAACTCCTCGAACATCCGACTCCCGGCGTTATCGTATTTGTACAGGGTTAGCGCCTCGCGTAGCGAAGCGTTGTCTTCACACTGGGAAGATTGCCAGTAGAGACGTCCTAATGAATAGGCGGCAAAATAGTGAATCCAGCTGTGATAATAATGGTGAGCTCGTACATAAACGCGCGATTGCAGCCATAAACTCTCTTCTTCCGTCAGCCAATTGTTGAGCACACCGACCCGCGATAAAAACCCCATCCGCACATAATCCCAGGCTTTGATTCCCCCTTCCCCACAACACATAGCGGTTTGCGCAACAAATTGGGTATAAATCAGCCCTCTATCAGAGCCACCAGCAATTAATGCTTTCCACTCTTCAGGGGAAAAGCGATGCCATGTCAGATATAAGCCAGCTAAATCATTTGCGTGACCATCATCGGTCATTTGGTAAATAGTCTGAATTAAATCATCACGATTATTTATTCCCCAGGATGATGACAGATCAAATTCTTTTATTCCGGTATACATTTTTGGCGAGTCATGTGCAGGCTTGCATCCCTGATTAAGTATTTCCATGGGTGCAGAAAGCGCAAAAAGAAGATATTGTTCTTCCTTATTCATTTGTTAATAATCCCTTAAGTGCATTAACTGACTACTTTTTTATTATCGATGAGTATAAACTTGACGTTTTCAAAATAAAAGAAAATAGAAGTATTCATGCATGAATAAAAAATTAATATATATATTCGCAATATTTATAGTTGCGGCAATTACCTGTATTAGCCAACCCAACAAAACGACCCTGCGCGATAAAGCTATGGCGAATTATGTCTTTGATTATTTAAGCTCACCGGGCAGTCTTCCGTTTACCACGGCAGCAACAGAGCTTTCCGCCATTCATGGTCACTCAACGTCGCAATATAGACTTGGCGAATTTTATCTTCATGGTAGCGATGGTAAGCCTCTGGATTATACAAAGGCGAGATACTGGTATGAGCAATCAGCGGAACAGGAAAATCCACGCGCGCAAAGTCAACTGGGATGGATCTACCTGAAAGGTTTGGGAGTCAATCCCGATACCCGTAAAGCAATTCTCTGGTATAAGGAAGCAGCTGAACAAGGGCATGTTCATGCACAATACACGTTGGGTTTGATCTACAGAAACGGCACGGGCATTAGCACCAACAATTATGAAGCTCGCAAATGGTTAGAACTGGCGGCAGAGCAACATTATAAAAATGCGGAAAGATTACTTGCAGAGCTTCCCGCACATTAACGTCGACTGTCACCCGAACAGATGGAGTATTTTCCCTATCAAACCGGCAAAGATAAAAATGTAGAAAATAATTTTGATGACGCCCAGGCAGCCCGGCCCACCATCGTCAACGGGCATTGGCTGCGGTTGCGGCTCCGGCTCGATGGTTTGTTGCCCGGCAAAATTCGCCGACTGAATTAATAATCGTCGAATTATTAATGCTTCCAGAGGACAACGATCTTCTGCATCAAGGCGGGCGACGATCGGCATCAATGATTCTTCTGTAGGTTGGCTGGTCTGCACTAATTGTTTAGCAACTAAATATAATGTCCATAAGGGATGCTGTGTATCACGCGTGAGTGAGATTCGCGGCTTACGCCCTTTGTGCAAAACCATCTCGACCAGAGAACGCCCCAGCGCAGAGAGTTTTTCATCACTGAGTATTTCGTATAAATGAAAACGCGTACGAGCACTGTCACCAGGGACATAAAGTAGCGGTTTTCCCTGATCGTTAACCAGATCACGCGCTTCAATCATCATCACCACTAACGGGTAATAATCGACCCGATGCTGACGGCACCATTGCAACATTAAAGCATCCGCCTGGGTGGAGGGATACTCGCGCCAGTAGTCACAAAGTTCTGCCAGCAGGCTTTCGCCTTCTCCACAATAGACGCGTTGCGCGTATTCATAATAACGCGCATCTTCATTATCAGGTTCAGCTTCCCGCCACGACCGGGCGTAATCCAGAAGTTCGGGGATATCCAGACGGCTTGTGCTATACCAGCGGAGTAAATTTCTGTGCAAATTTGCATCATCGGGGATAATCACTGCGCGATGTTGCGCTAAATGCAATGTCAGCCATTCTGGATGCGATGACCAAATCCGCGCGAACATTTGGTAAAAATCAATGGTTTCATTTTGCACGGCAACAGGCAGATGCAGAATGGTCTGGAAGTTAAAAACATTCCCCTTCGCAATGGCATATAAAAAGGATTCCAGTTCTTCTTCGTCTATTTCCCCGACGTTTTCCTCCTGCAACCACCGCAATCTTTCTGCTAATAACACCACGCACTCGAAGGATAAATGGGCAGTGTTCATGGCTATTGTGCACAGCGACCAGCGTAATTCATCAATATCTTCCATCGAGCAATAATTTAATTGCTGAATGAATCGCTGCCAGGCAGAGGGCAGAAAACGTTCGCTATCAGAGGCGAGTAACGCACGAAAGGCGAGCAGAATTTCATGTTCTGCAACTTCATGTTCTTCTGGTTGCCAAACAGATTTAGCAGGCGACTGCGCAATCCGTAGCGCGTCCTCATACGCCTGACGAAGTTGTTTAAAACCCTGCGGATCGGTTTCTGGATGAAAGGACGGTAACAGCGCCAGATAAGCGCGGCGGATAATATCGACGTCAGTCGTTTCCTCTATGCCGAGGATATTCCAGCAATTTTTCATAGGTCGCTCATATCCTTAAGCGTTTCCGGACATGTGGGGTAGTCAGCCAGTGGTTGCCAGGGTAAGGTCGCGTAATATGCATCGTCACTGGCAAGTAATTGATAAAACATATCATTGCCGGAATCGTCGTATTCTTTGCGTGCCAATGTTTCCCGCAATAACGGTAAATTGTCATCATCAGGAGACTGCCAGTATTGCCGGCCAAAGGTATAACCGGCAAAATACTGCCGCCAGCTGGTATAATAACGTAGAGCCCGTAGATGAATGCGCGACTGGATCCACAGGCTTTCTTCTTCACTCAACCAGTTATTAAGTACGCCCATTCGGCCTAAAAAACCCATCCGGACATAATCCCAGGCTTTAATTCCTCCCTCACCACAGCATTCGGCGGTGCTGGCGACAAATTGCGCATAAGCCTGACCTTGCTCATTTAGTTCAGCAAGATAGTCACGCCATTCACATGGAGAATAACGAAACCAGCGGTGATAAAAACCAGCCAACCGCGCAGCATGACCGTTATCCATCATTCGATGAATTGTCCGCAACAGGTCTTCACGGTCATCAATTCCCCATGAGGAAGAAAGGTCAAAAAAGCATGTACCTAAATACATTTTGGGGGATGAATGCGAAGGTAAACAGCATTCATTGCGTATTTCCATCGGAGTGGAAAGTGCAAACAATATTTTTTGCGACTCCATGTCCATATAATTTATCCTTAAACATTCATTTAATGAATGTAAACTACATTGCGAGACTCAGTTATTTATACTTTTCTGACGCAACATAATACGCATAAAATAAGGCTTAAGCAAAAATGGAATACATAAAAATATAATATGTTTTATCTACAACCATAAGGAAATGATAATGATTTTTACGTCAAGTTGCTGCGATAATTTATCAATAGATGAGATTATCGAACGTGCTGAAAAAGGCGATTGCGAGGCTCAATATATTGTTGGGTTTTATTATAATCGCGATAGCGCAATTGACTCTCCGGACGACGAAAAGGCCTTTTACTGGCTGAAGCTGGCCGCTGAGCAAGGTCATTGTGAAGCACAATATTCCTTAGGGCAAAAGTATACCGAGGATAAAAGCCGTCATAAAGATAATGGGCAAGCCATCTTTTGGCTGAAAAAAGCTGCCCTACAAGGCCATACTTTCGCTTCCAACGCCCTTGGCTGGATACTGGATCGTGGAGAAGACCCCAACTATAAAGAAGCGGTTGTCTGGTATCAGATAGCCGCGGAGAGCGGAATGTCTTATGCGCAAAATAATCTTGGGTGGATGTACAGAAATGGCAAAGGAGTCGCACAAGACTATGCGCTGGCATTTTTCTGGTACAAACAAGCTGCATTGCAAGGCCATAGTTACGCACAAGACAATCTGGCCGATCTTTATGAAGACGGTAAAGGTGTTGCCCAAAACAAAGCTCTTGCCGCATTCTGGTATTTGAAAAGCGCACAGCAAGGTAATCGGCACGCTCAATTTCAAATTGCGTGGGATTATAACTCTGGCGAAGGGGTTGACCAGGACTATAAGCAAGCAATGTACTGGTATCTGAAGGCTGCCGCTCAGGAAAGCGTCGGCGCTTACGTTAACATCGGCTATATGTATAAACACGGTCAAGGCGTTGAGAAGGATTATCAGGCCGCCTTTGAATGGTTTACGAAAGCCGCTGAATGCGATAATGCCACTGCCTGGTATAACCTTGCCATTATGTATCATTACGGAGAAGGAAGACCTGTCGATCTCCGACAGGCTCTCGATCTGTATCGTAAAGTTCAGTCATCCGGTACCAGGGATGTCAGTCAAAAAATCCGTGAGATTGAAGATTTACTGTAGAGATAAAAACAAGGGCCGGGGAATTTTATTCGGCCCATATTCTCTTTATTGCTGTTTGAAATCGGACCATTAAGGCTCGAACGGGCGTCTCTGGAACTGATCATGACCACATTTCGGGCATAGCGTCAGCACTTCCGGTGTGTAGATTGGGAGATGGAAGTGACATTTCTCGCAGACCAGATTCCCCAGACCTACGACTTCCCCGCTGTGATAAACCCCGTGATGATTGAGGTCCTGGAAAACTTCGCGCCATTCAAGCTGCGTTTTATCGGTGATGTCTGCCAGTTCCTGCCACAAGCTTTCTTTAATCACCCGCATAAAGACGCTGTCAGACTCTTCTTTCAGGCTCTCTTCATAGCTCATGGCGAACTCTTCCAGGTCACGTCTGACAGCTCGCGTCAGCTCATCGACCTCGGTTCGCGTTAACTCCCCTGTTTTTATTACGCGCTCGCGCGCCTGTTCCACCAGTGCGTCGATATCACGTTCGCCATTACGCAGGCGTTCGCTCAGTGACGCGACCAGTTCACGGTAATATTGAGCAACCTTGTTCATCGTTTCATCTCCCGGGTCGTTAACTGACTATAATAATAGACGTTCTTTGTTCCTTGCTTTGCTATTACGCCCACAAACTCTGTAAATTAATGTATGAATAATCCGGGCATCATTTCAACGTCGAGTGCGCGAAAGGCTGTTTTGACGCGGACGTTTGGGCTATGCTATGCGGATCTGAAAAACCACCTCTAACGCTACTTTTGTAGCCGTATTGAAAACAGGACCACTGGCTGCCATGCAAGAGCAATACCGCCCGGAAGAGATAGAATCCAAAGTACAGCTTCATTGGGATGAGAAGCGCACATTTGAAGTAACAGAAGACGAGAGCAAAGAGAAGTATTACTGCCTGTCTATGCTTCCCTATCCTTCTGGTCGACTACACATGGGCCACGTACGTAACTACACCATCGGTGACGTGATCGCCCGTTACCAGCGCATGCTGGGCAAAAACGTTCTGCAGCCGATCGGCTGGGACGCGTTTGGTCTGCCTGCGGAAGGCGCAGCGGTGAAAAATAACACCGCGCCAGCACCGTGGACGTACGACAACATCGCGTACATGAAAAACCAGCTCAAAATGCTGGGCTTTGGTTATGACTGGAGCCGCGAGCTGGCAACCTGTACACCGGAATACTACCGTTGGGAACAGAAATTCTTCACCGAGCTGTATAAAAAAGGCCTGGTATATAAGAAGACTTCTGCGGTCAACTGGTGCCCGAACGACCAGACCGTACTGGCGAACGAACAGGTTATCGACGGCTGCTGCTGGCGCTGCGATACCAAAGTTGAGCGTAAAGAGATCCCGCAGTGGTTTATCAAAATCACCGCTTACGCTGACGAGCTGCTCAACGATCTGGATAAACTGGATCACTGGCCAGACACCGTTAAAACCATGCAGCGTAACTGGATCGGTCGTTCCGAAGGAGTGGAAATCACCTTCAACGTTAACGACTATGACAACACGCTGACCGTTTACACTACCCGCCCGGACACCTTTATGGGTTGTACCTACCTGGCGGTAGCGGCAGGTCATCCGCTGGCACAGAAAGCGGCGGAAAATAATCCTGAACTGGCCGCCTTTATTGACGAATGCCGTAACACCAAAGTTGCCGAAGCTGAAATGGCGACGATGGAGAAAAAAGGCGTCGATACTGGCTTTAAAGCGGTTCACCCATTAACGGGCGAAGAAATTCCCGTTTGGGCAGCAAACTTCGTATTGATGGAATACGGCACGGGCGCAGTTATGGCGGTTCCGGGTCACGACCAGCGCGACTACGAGTTTGCCTCTAAATACGGCCTGAATATCAAACCGGTTATCCTGGCAGCTGACGGTTCTGAGCCAGATCTTTCTCAGCAAGCCCTGACTGAAAAAGGCGTGCTGTTCAACTCTGGCGAGTTCAACGGTCTTGACTATGAAGCGGCCTTCAACGCCATCGCCGATAAACTGACTGCGATGGGCGTTGGCGAGCGTAAAGTGAACTACCGCCTGCGCGACTGGGGTGTTTCCCGTCAACGTTACTGGGGCGCGCCGATTCCGATGGTGACGCTGGAAGACGGTACTGTAATGCCGACCCCGGACGACCAACTGCCGGTGATCCTGCCGGAAGATGTGGTGATGGACGGCATTACCAGCCCAATCAAAGCTGATCCTGAGTGGGCGAAAACCACCGTTAACGGTATGCCTGCGCTGCGTGAAACCGATACTTTCGACACCTTTATGGAGTCCTCCTGGTACTATGCGCGCTACACTTGCCCTGAGTACAAAGAAGGTATGCTGGATTCCGAAGCGGCCAACTACTGGCTGCCGGTGGATATCTACATTGGTGGTATCGAACACGCCATTATGCACCTGCTCTACTTCCGCTTCTTCCATAAACTGATGCGTGATGCAGGCATGGTGAACTCTGACGAACCAGCAAAACAGTTGCTGTGTCAGGGTATGGTGCTGGCGGATGCCTTCTACTATGTTGGCGAAAACGGCGAGCGTAACTGGGTTTCCCCAGTTGATGCTATCGTTGAACGTGACGAGAAAGGCCGTATCGTAAAAGCGAAAGACGCGGCAGGCCATGAACTGGTTTATACCGGCATGAGCAAAATGTCCAAGTCGAAGAACAACGGTATCGACCCACAGGTGATGGTTGAACGTTACGGCGCGGACACCGTTCGTCTGTTTATGATGTTTGCTTCTCCGGCGGATATGACTCTCGAATGGCAGGAGTCTGGCGTGGAAGGGGCTAACCGCTTCCTGAAACGTGTCTGGAAACTGGTTTACGAGCACACTGCAAAAGGTGATGTTGCAGCACTGAACGTCGACGCGTTGACTGAAGATCAGAAAGCACTGCGTCGCGATGTTCATAAAACTATCGCTAAAGTGACCGATGATATCGGCCGTCGTCAGACCTTCAACACCGCGATTGCGGCAATTATGGAGCTGATGAACAAACTGGCGAAAGCACCGACCGATGGCGAGCAGGATCGCGCCCTGATGCAGGAAGCACTGCTGGCGGTAGTCCGTATGCTTAACCCGTTCACCCCGCACATCTGCTTCACGCTGTGGCAGGAGCTGAAAGGCGAAGGCGATATCGACAACGCGCCGTGGCCGGTTGCAGACGAGAAAGCGATGGTAGAAGATTCCACCCTGGTGGTAGTGCAGGTTAACGGTAAAGTCCGTGCCAAAATCACTGTTCCGGTGGACGCAACGGAAGAACAGGTTCGCGAACGTGCTGGCCAGGAACATCTGGTAGCAAAATATCTTGATGGCGTTACCGTGCGTAAAGTGATTTACGTACCGGGTAAACTCCTCAATCTGGTCGTTGGCTAAGCGCGGGAGGAAGCGTGCGATATCTGGCAACATTGTTGTTATCTCTGGCGGTGTTAATCACCGCCGGGTGTGGCTGGCATCTGCGTGATACTACGCAGGTTCCTTCCACTATGAAGGTCATGATCCTGGACTCAGGCGATCCGAACGGGCCATTAAGCCGTGCGGTGCGTAACCAGTTACGTCTGAATGGTGTCGAGTTGCTTGATAAAGAAACCACGCGTAAGGACGTTCCATCCCTGCGTTTGGGTAAAGTGAGCATCGCGAAAGATACCGCATCGGTATTCCGTAACGGTCAAACAGCAGAGTATCAGATGATCATGACGGTCAATGCGACCGTGTTGATCCCCGGCCGTGACATCTACCCGATTAGCGCCAAAGTCTTCCGTTCGTTCTTCGATAACCCGCAAATGGCGTTAGCGAAAGATAACGAACAAGACATGATCGTAAAAGAGATGTACGACCGTGCTGCCGAACAGCTGATTCGTAAGCTGCCAAGCATCCGTGCTGCGGATATTCGTTCCGACGAAGAACAGACGTCGACCACAACGGATACTTCGGCAACGCCTGCACGCGTCTCTACCACGCTGGGTAACTGATGATTCGGTTGTACCCAGAACAACTCCGCGCGCAGCTCAATGAAGGGCTGCGCGCGGCGTATCTTTTACTTGGTAACGATCCTCTGTTACTGCAGGAAAGCCAGGACGCTATTCGTCAGGTCGCTGCGGCACACGGATTCGAAGAACACCACACTTTCTCAATTGATCCCAACACAGACTGGAATGCGGTCTTTTCGTTATGCCAGGCCATGAGTCTGTTTGCCAGTCGACAAACGCTTTTGCTGTTGTTACCAGAAAACGGACCGAATGCGGCGATCAATGAACAACTTCTCACACTCACCGGACTTCTGCATGACGATCTGCTGTTGATCGTCCGCGGTAATAAATTAAGCAAAGCGCAAGAAAATGCCGCCTGGTTTACTGCTCTTGCTAATCGAAGCGTGCAAGTGACCTGTCAAACACCGGAGCAGGCTCAGCTTCCCCGCTGGGTTGTTGCGCGTGCAAAACAGCTCAACTTAGAACTGGATGACGCGGCAAACCAAGTGCTCTGCTACTGTTATGAAGGTAACCTGCTGGCGCTGGCCCAGGCACTGGAGCGTTTATCGCTACTCTGGCCAGACGGCAAACTGACATTACCTCGCGTTGAACAGGCGGTGAATGATGCCGCGCATTTCACCCCTTTTCATTGGGTTGATGCTTTGTTGATGGGAAAAAGTAAGCGCGCGTTGCATATTCTTCAGCAACTGCGTTTGGAAGGCAGCGAACCGGTTATTTTGTTGCGCACATTACAACGTGAACTGTTGTTACTGGTTAACCTGAAACGCCAGTCTGCCCATACGCCACTGCGTGCATTGTTTGATAAACATCGCGTTTGGCAGAACCGCCGGGGCATGATGGGCGAGGCGCTAAACCGCTTAAGCCAGCCGCAGTTACGTCAGGCCGTGCAACTCCTGACACGAACGGAACTCACCCTCAAACAAGATTACGGTCAGTCAGTGTGGGCAGAGCTGGAAGGGTTATCTCTTCTGTTGTGCCATAAACCCCTGGCGGACGTATTTATCGACGGTTGATATGAAATCTTTACAGGCTCTGTTTGGCGGCACCTTTGATCCGGTGCACTATGGTCATCTTAAACCCGTGGAAACGCTGGCGAATTTGATTGGTCTGACGCGGGTCACAATCATCCCTAATAATGTTCCTCCGCATCGTCCCCAGCCGGAAGCAACCAGTGTGCAGCGTAAACACATGCTTGAACTGGCGATTGCCGACAAGCCACTGTTTACCCTTGATGAACGCGAGCTAAAGCGCAATGCTCCCTCTTACACTGCACAAACACTGAAAGAATGGCGGCAGGAACAAGGGCCAGATGTGCCGCTGGCATTTATTATTGGCCAGGATTCACTGCTCACCTTTCCAACCTGGTACGAATACGAAACGATACTCGACAATGCACATTTGATCGTCTGTCGGCGTCCCGGTTACCCACTAGAAATGGCGCAACCGCAATACCAGCAATGGCTGGAAGATCATTTGACACATAACCCGGAAGATCTCCATCTTCAGCCTGCCGGTAAAATTTATCTGGCTGAAACGCCATGGTTTAACATCTCGGCGACCATCATCCGCGAACGGTTGCAAAACGGTGAATCGTGTGAGGATTTATTGCCGGAACCGGTACTGACTTACATTAACCAACAAGGCTTGTATCGCTGATACCTGTCGTTACGGAGGGCATGATGCGACTGTGGTTAATTCGTCATGGCGAAACGCAAGCGAATGTCGATGGTCTGTACAGCGGTCATGCGCCCACGCCCCTGACCGCACGCGGTATTGAGCAAGCGCAAAATCTGCATACGCTGCTACATGGTGTTTCCTTTGACCTGGTTTTATGCAGTGAACTGGAACGGGCACAGCATACCGCGCGACGGGTTCTCAGTGACCGCCAGATCCCCGTGCAAATCATCCCTGAACTCAACGAAATGTTTTTTGGCGACTGGGAGATGCGACATCATCGCGACCTCATGCAAGAAGATGCCGAAAACTATAGCGCATGGTGCAATGACTGGCAGCATGCTATCCCCACGAACGGTGAAGGATTTCAGGCATTTTCACAACGTGTGGAACGGTTTATCGCAAGGCTTAGTGAATTTCAGCACTATCAGAATATTTTAGTCGTCAGCCATCAGGGTGTACTGAGTCTGTTAATCGCTCGTTTAATTGGCATGCCTGCCGAGGCTATGTGGCATTTTCGCGTTGACCAGGGGTGTTGGAGCGCCATTGATATCAACCAAAAATTCGCGACGCTACGCGTCCTCAATAGCCGTGCCATCGGGGTCGAGAATACATGACTTTTCTGTTTTTTTACGGGTAAGCCGCAACGACCATTGACAGCCCCGGGCAGGCTGATATTCTCCGCAGCCAGACTTTTTTCGCCAGACACGACTTTGTAGAAATTGTTTTACAAAAATGGCGATGCAATCTGCGGCGCGGGGTGGGATGATAGCCCACTTTCGAAAGCCGATTCGGCGACAATTGTCCCGAAATCGCCTCTGGTTCAGGTATACTGACAGACCATTTTTATCTATTTGATTCACCCAGGGGGAAAACTTGCAGGGTAAAGCACTCCAGGATTTTGTTATCGACAAAATTGATGACCTCAAAGGTCAGGACATCATCGCCTTAGACGTTCAGGGCAAATCCAGCATCACCGACTGCATGATCATCTGTACGGGTACGTCCAGCCGTCATGTTATGTCCATTGCTGACCACGTTGTGCAGGAGTCTCGCGCAGCGGGCCTGTTACCGCTCGGCGTAGAAGGTGAAAACAGCGCCGACTGGATTGTCGTGGATTTGGGCGATGTGATTGTCCATGTCATGCAGGAAGAGAGCCGTCGCCTGTATGAACTGGAAAAACTCTGGAGTTAATGCGTGAAGCTGCAACTTGTCGCCGTGGGAACGAAAATGCCGGACTGGGTACAAACCGGTTTTACCGAGTACCTGCGTCGTTTTCCGAAAGATATGCCCTTCGAGCTGATTGAAATTCCGGCCGGAAAACGCGGCAAGAATGCGGACATCAAGCGCATACTCGACAAAGAGGGTGAGCAGATGTTGGCGGCCGCAGGCAAAAACCGCATTGTCACCCTCGATATTCCAGGCAAGCCCTGGGATACGCCGCAGTTAGCCGCTGAGCTGGAACGCTGGAAACTGGATGGTCGCGACGTCAGTCTACTGATTGGCGGGCCTGAAGGGTTGTCGCCTGCCTGCAAAGCGGCGGCGGAGCAGAGCTGGTCGCTGTCGGCGCTTACCCTTCCCCATCCGCTGGTTCGCGTGCTGGTCGCAGAGAGTCTGTACCGGGCGTGGAGCATCACCACCAACCATCCTTATCACCGTGAGTGATAAGGGAGCTTTGAGTAGAAAACGCAGCGGATGAAACTACAGAACTCTTTTCGCGACTATACGGCAGAGTCCGCGCTGTTTGTGCGCCGGGCGCTGGTCGCCTTTTTGGGGATTTTGCTGCTGACCGGCGTGCTTATAGCCAACCTGTATAATCTGCAAATTGTTCGCTTTACCGATTACCAGACCCGATCTAATGAAAACCGCATTAAGCTGGTGCCTATCGCGCCCAGCCGCGGCATTATCTACGACCGTAACGGTATCCCTCTGGCACTTAACCGCACTATCTACCAGATAGAGATGATGCCGGAGAAAGTCGATAACGTGCAGCAAACGCTGGACGCTTTGCGCAGCGTGGTTGATCTGACCGATGACGATATTGCTGCATTCCGAAAAGAGCGCGCACGTTCACACCGTTTCACCTCCATTCCGGTGAAAACTAACCTGACTGAAGTACAAGTGGCACGCTTTGCCGTCAATCAGTACCGTTTTCCGGGTGTCGAAGTTAAAGGCTATAAGCGTCGTTACTATCCTTACGGTTCGGCGTTGACCCACGTCATCGGCTATGTGTCGAAAATCAACGATAAAGACGTCGAACGCCTGAATAATGACGGCAAACTGGCCAACTATGCGGCAACGCATGATATCGGTAAGCTGGGCATTGAGCGTTACTATGAAGACGTGCTGCACGGTCAGACCGGTTATGAAGAGGTTGAAGTTAACAACCGTGGGCGTGTTATCCGCCAGTTAAAAGAAGTGCCACCGCAAGCCGGACACGATATTTACCTGACGCTGGATCTCAAACTCCAGCAATATATTGAAACGCTGCTGGCGGGTAGCCGCGCAGCGGTGGTAGTCACCGATCCGCGTACAGGTGGGGTGCTGGCGCTGGTTTCCACGCCTAGTTATGACCCAAACCTGTTTGTTGACGGTATCTCCAGCAAAGATTATTCCGCCTTGCTGAACGACCCAAATACACCGCTGGTGAACCGCGCCACACAGGGGGTTTATCCTCCCGCGTCTACAGTTAAACCCTATGTAGCGGTTTCGGCATTGAGCGCAGGAGTGATCACGCGTAATACGACGCTGTTTGACCCAGGCTGGTGGCAACTGCCAGGTTCGGAAAAACGTTATCGTGACTGGAAAAAATGGGGCCACGGGCGTCTGAATGTCACAAGATCGCTGGAAGAATCTGCGGATACCTTCTTCTATCAGGTGGCCTACGATATGGGAATCGATCGCCTCTCCGAATGGATGGGTAAATTCGGTTATGGTCATTACACCGGTATCGACCTGGCGGAAGAACGTTCCGGCAACATGCCTACCCGCGAATGGAAACAGAAACGCTTTAAAAAACCGTGGTATCAGGGTGACACCATTCCGGTTGGTATCGGTCAGGGTTACTGGACAGCGACCCCAATCCAGATGAGTAAGGCACTGATGATCCTGATTAATGACGGTATCGTGAAAGTTCCACATTTGCTGATGAGCACCGCTGAAGACGGCAAACAGGTGCCATGGGTACAACCGCATGAACCGCCCGTCGGCGATATTCATTCCGGTTACTGGGAGCTGGCAAAAGACGGTATGTACGGTGTTGCTAACCGCCCTAATGGTACGGCGCATAAATACTTTGCCAGCGCACCGTACAAAATTGCAGCAAAATCCGGTACGGCTCAGGTCTTCGGCCTGAAAGCGAACGAAACCTATAATGCGCACAAAATTGCCGAGCGTTTACGTGACCACAAACTGATGACCGCCTTTGCGCCATACAACAATCCGCAAGTCGCTGTCGCCATGATTCTGGAGAACGGCGGTGCGGGTCCGGCGGTTGGTACGCTGATGCGCCAGATCCTCGACCACATTATGTTGGGTGATAACAACACCGATCTGCCTGCGGAAAATCCAGCGGTTGCCGCAGCGGAGGACCATTAATCATGACGGATAATCCGAATAAAAAAACATTCTGGGATAAAGTCCATCTCGATCCCACAATGCTGCTGATCTTACTGGCATTACTGGTTTACAGCGCCCTGGTTATCTGGAGCGCCAGCGGTCAGGATATTGGCATGATGGAGCGTAAAATAGGCCAAATCGCGATGGGCCTGGTCATCATGGTGGTGATGGCGCAAATTCCTCCACGCGTTTATGAAGGCTGGGCCCCCTATCTCTATATCATCTGTATTATTTTGCTGGTGGCAGTAGATGCTTTTGGTGCCATCTCTAAAGGCGCTCAACGCTGGCTGGACCTCGGTATCGTTCGTTTTCAGCCGTCGGAAATTGCCAAAATAGCCGTACCACTGATGGTAGCGCGCTTTATCAACCGCGACGTTTGCCCGCCGTCGTTGAAGAACACAGGCATCGCGCTGGTGCTGATATTTATGCCCACGCTGCTGGTGGCTGCGCAGCCTGACCTGGGGACATCAATCCTCGTTGCGCTTTCCGGTCTGTTTGTACTGTTCCTCTCTGGCCTTAGCTGGCGTCTGATTGGCGTCGCAGTAGTGCTGGTGGCGGCGTTCATTCCTATTCTGTGGTTCTTCCTGATGCATGATTACCAGCGCCAGCGCGTAATGATGCTCCTGGACCCGGAATCAGACCCACTCGGCGCGGGCTATCATATTATTCAGTCTAAAATTGCTATTGGCTCCGGCGGATTACGCGGCAAAGGCTGGCTGCACGGTACTCAGTCACAGCTTGAATTTCTCCCCGAACGCCATACTGACTTTATTTTCGCGGTACTGGCGGAAGAGCTGGGATTAGTGGGCATTTTGATTCTGCTCGCCCTCTACATTCTGCTGATCATGCGCGGGCTGTGGATAGCCGCCAGAGCGCAAACCACCTTTGGTCGCGTCATGGCTGGCGGCTTAATGCTGATATTATTCGTTTATGTCTTCGTAAATATTGGTATGGTAAGCGGTATTCTGCCGGTTGTAGGGGTTCCGCTCCCACTGGTCAGTTATGGAGGATCGGCACTAATTGTGCTGATGGCTGGGTTTGGGATTGTTATGTCAATCCACACCCACAGGAAAATGTTGTCGAAAAGCGTGTAAGAGGTGCGCAATGCGTAAGCAGTGGCTCGGGATCTGCATCGCGGCAGGAATGCTCGCGGCATGTACAAGCGATGATGGTCAGCAACAGACGGTAAGTGTACCGCAGCCTGCGGTATGTAACGGCCCCATAGTTGAAATTAGCGGGGCGGACCCGCGTTTCGAACCACTGAACGCGACGGCAAATCAGGATTACCAGCGCGATGGTAAAAGCTACAAAATCGTGCAGGATCCATCTCGATTTAGCCAGGCGGGACTGGCCGCAATCTATGACGCCGAACCAGGCAGTAACCTGACGGCCTCTGGCGAAGCATTCGATCCGACACAGCTGACAGCGGCCCATCCAACGCTTCCGATCCCCAGCTACGCCAGAATCACTAACCTGGCTAACGGGCGAATGATCGTGGTGCGCATTAATGATCGCGGTCCTTACGGCAACGACCGCGTTATTTCGCTTTCTCGCGCGGCAGCTGACCGTCTTAACACGTCAAACAACACCAAAGTTCGTATCGATCCGATTATTGTCGCCCAGGATGGTTCGCTTTCTGGTCCTGGTATGGCCTGTACCACAGTTGCCAAACAGACTTACGCCCTGCCTGCCCCTCCCGATTTAAGCGGTGGCGCGGGAACAAGTTCAGTGTCTGGCCCGCAGGGTGACATTCTTCCGGTCAGTAATTCGACGCTAAAAAGCGAAGATCCGACCGGCGCGCCGGTAACCAGCAGCGGTTTCCTCGGTGCACCAACGACGTTAGCGCCTGGTGTGCTGGAAGGCAGCGAACCAACACCTGCGCCACAGCCCGTTGTTACAGCTCCCTCGACAACGCCTGCAACCTCGCCTGCAATGGTGACACCGCAAGCCGCCTCGCAAAGCGCTAGCGGCAACTTTATGGTGCAAGTTGGGGCCGTAAGCGATCAGGCGCGTGCGCAACAGTACCAACAGCAACTGGGACAGAAGTTCGGCGTCCCCGGTCGCGTAACTCAAAATGGCGCGGTCTGGCGGATCCAGCTTGGCCCATTCGCCAGCAAAGCCGAAGCCAGTACCTTGCAGCAACGTTTGCAAACCGAAGCCCAATTACAGTCATTTATTACCACCGCGCAGTAGCGTAAAGCAGGCATCTGATGTGTCAATTTCTGTAAATGACGTTAACAAAGTCACGCGGAAAGTCAGATGCCTGCCGGTAGTGCATTTGCTATAGTAGGGCACTTTTTTTAATTCCATCACGGATGTCGTAGTTCAGACCATGAATACCATTTTTTCCGCTCGTATCATGAAGCGCCTGGCGCTCACCACGGCTCTTTGCACAGCCTTTATCTCTGCTGCACATGCCGATGACCTGAATATCAAAACTATGATCCCGGGTGTACCGCAGATCGACGCGGAGTCCTACATCCTGATTGACTATAACTCCGGCAAAGTGCTCGCCGAACAGAACGCAGATGTCCGCCGCGATCCTGCCAGTCTGACCAAAATGATGACCAGTTACGTTATCGGCCAGGCAATGAAAGCCGGTAAATTTAAAGAAACTGATTTAGTCACCATCGGCAACGACGCATGGGCCACCGGTAACCCGGTATTTAAAGGTTCTTCGCTGATGTTCCTCAAACCGGGCATGCAGGTTCCGGTTTCTCAGCTGATCCGCGGTATTAACTTGCAATCGGGTAACGATGCTTGCGTCGCCATGGCCGATTTTGCCGCTGGTAGCCAGGACGCTTTTGTTGGCTTGATGAACAGCTACGTTAACGCACTGGGCCTGAAAAACACTCACTTCCAGACCGTGCACGGTCTCGACGCTGACGGTCAGTACAGCTCCGCGCGAGATATGGCGCTGATCGGCCAGGCGTTGATCCGTGACGTACCGAATGAATACTCGATCTATAAAGAAAAAGAATTTACGTTTAACGGTATTCGCCAGCTGAACCGTAACGGCCTGTTATGGGATAACAGCCTGAATGTCGACGGCATCAAAACCGGACACACTGACAAAGCAGGTTACAACCTTGTTGCTTCTGCGACTGAAGGCCAGATGCGCTTGATCTCTGCGGTGATGGGCGGACGTACTTTTAAAGGCCGTGAAGCCGAAAGTAAAAAACTGCTAACCTGGGGCTTCCGTTTCTTCGAAACCGTTAACCCACTGAAAGTAGGTAAAGAGTTCGCCTCTGAACCGGTTTGGTTTGGTGATTCTGATCGCGCTTCGTTAGGTGTTGATAAAGACGTGTACCTGACCATTCCGCGTGGCCGCATGAAAGATCTGAAAGCCAGCTATGTGCTGAACAGCAGTGAATTGCATGCGCCGCTGCAAAAGAATCAGGTCGTCGGTACTATCAACTTCCAGCTTGATGGCAAAACGATCGAACAACGCCCGCTGGTTGTGCTGCAAGAAATCCCGGAAGGCAACTTCTTCGGCAAAATCATTGATTACATTAAATTAATGTTCCATCACTGGTTTGGTTAAAAATCGAACACTTGAAAGTGTAATTTCCGTCCCCATATACTAAGCATCAGTAAAAAACTCCCGCCTTCTGGCGGGAGTTGCTATTTAATTACGTTACGCCGGAGCTGACATGAAAACCAAACTTAACGAACTGCTTGAATTCCCTACTCCTTTTACTTACAAAGTTATGGGGCAGGCGTTACCTGAGCTGGTTGATCAGGTGGTTGAAGTGGTACAGCGCCATGCGCCAGGTGACTACACTCCAACGGTAAAACCAAGCAGCAAAGGCAACTACCACTCGGTATCTATCACTATCAACGCGACTCATATCGAACAGGTTGAAACACTGTATGAAGAACTGGGCAAAATCGATATTGTCCGCATGGTTCTGTAACTCGCTTCTCCGTTACCCGGCTCCTGGTCGGGTAACTCCCCTCTCCTCGCTGTGATATACTTTTCCCCCACTTTTACTCATTCTCCACGGAGATGCCGTTTTGTATCAGGATAAAATTCTTGTCCGCCAGCTCGGTCTTCAGCCTTACGAGCCAATTTCCCAGGCTATGCATGAATTCACCGATACCCGCGATGAAAGTACCCTTGATGAAATCTGGCTGGTCGAGCACTATCCGGTATTCACCCAAGGGCAGGCAGGAAAAGCGGAGCACATTTTAATGCCGGGCGATATTCCGGTGATCCAAAGCGATCGCGGTGGGCAGGTGACTTATCACGGGCCGGGGCAACAGGTGATGTATGTGTTGCTTAACCTGAAACGCCGTAAACTCGGTGTGCGTGAACTGGTGACCTTGCTCGAGCAAACAGTGGTGAATACCCTGGCTGAACTGGGTATAGAAGCACATCCTCGGGCTGACGCGCCTGGTGTCTATGTCGGGGAAAAGAAAATTTGCTCACTTGGCTTACGTATTCGGCACGGTTGTTCATTCCACGGTCTGGCATTAAACGTCAATATGGATCTTTCGCCATTTTTACGTATTAATCCTTGTGGGTATGCCGGAATGGAAATGGCTAAAATATCACAATGGAAACCCGAAGCGACAACTAATAATATTGCACCGCGTTTGCTAGAAAATATTTTAGTGCTACTAAACAATCCCGACTTCGAATATATTACCGCTTAATTACATACATCAATGGCCCAATTTACACTGGGTCATTACTCATAATACCTGCTAATGCTTTACTTCTCCTTCGCGTTTGTATATTTTCTTTATCACTTGCAGAAATGCGATGCAATGCTTCGCTCCGTAACTCACCCCATTGATTAACTTATTGAAATAGTTGACTATGGTGAGCAAAAGCGTTCCATTCAAATTAGATATAAGATTATTGTAATTTTTTTAAATATTATTTTTCCATGAATAAAATTGGAGTAAGTGCGTGGATAGTAATAATCAAATTGAACCCTGTTTAAGCAGAAAGTCGTCAGAAGGTAAACCACAAATATTTACAACCTTACGAAATATTGATCTTAATCTTCTGACTATTTTTGAAGCTGTATATGTGCATAAAGGGATCGTTAATGCAGCGAAAGTGCTTAATCTGACACCCTCGGCAATCAGTCAGTCTATTCAGAAACTGCGCGTTATATTCCCTGACCCATTGTTTATTCGCAAAGGCCAGGGCGTCACTCCTACTGCATTTGCAATGCATTTGCATGAGTATATCAGTCAGGGCCTTGAATCCATTCTCGGCGCGCTGGATATCGAAGGAAGCTATGATAAGCAACGAACGATAACTATCGCGACCACCCCCTCGGTCGGAGCCCTGGTCCTTCCTGTCATCTATCGCGCGATTAAAACTCATTATCCGCAGCTTTTACTGCGCAACCCCCCTATCAGCGACGCGGAAAGCCAACTCAGTCAGTTTCAAACCGATCTCATCATTGATAACATGTTCTGCACCAATCGTACGGTACAACATCATGTTCTGTTCACCGACAATATGGTGTTAATTTGCCGCGAGGGAAATTCGCTACTCTCCTTACAAGATGACAGAGAGACTATCGAAAACGCTGCACATGTACTCCTGTTACCGGAAGGGCAAAATTTCAGCGGTTTGCGGCAGAGAGTTCAAGAGATGTTTCCGGACCGACAAATCAGTTTTACCAGCTACAACATTCTCACAATCGCTGCACTGGTTGCCAACAGTGACATGTTAGCGATTATTCCCAGCCGTTTTTATAATCTGTTTAGCCGTTGCTGGCCGCTGGAAAAGCTGCCTTTTCCGTCCTTAAATGAGGAGCAAATTGATTTCTCTATCCACTACAACAAATTCAGCCTGCGCGATCCCATCCTGCACGGGGTAATAGATGTTATCCGTAATGCATTTTGAAAAAGTATTGTTACAGCCAGATCACAGCGAAGAACGAAAAAATGGCACAATCCAACAACAATTTTACATTTTCGCGACCGCTTTGGCTGCTTTCAGGTCCGTTTCAATGATATACTGCCAGTCGTTAATTCAAAAATAGTTGATAATTACAACAATCTATTGAATTGAAACGCTTTCCTTCGTAATTCGCAACTGGAACACGCACGCTATGAGTAAACCCATTGTGATGGAACGCGGTGTTAAATACCGCGATGCCGATAAGATGGCCCTTATCCCGGTTAAAAACGTGGCAACAGAGCGCGAAGCCCTGCTGCGCAAGCCGGAATGGATGAAAATCAAGCTTCCAGCGGACTCTACACGTATCCAGGGCATCAAAGCCGCAATGCGCAAAAATGGCCTGCATTCTGTCTGCGAGGAAGCCTCCTGCCCTAACCTGGCGGAATGCTTCAACCACGGCACAGCAACGTTTATGATCCTCGGCGCTATTTGTACCCGCCGTTGTCCGTTCTGTGACGTTGCCCACGGTCGCCCGGTAGCTCCGGATGCCAATGAACCAGTGAAACTGGCGCAGACCATTGCCGATATGGCGCTGCGTTATGTGGTTATCACCTCCGTTGACCGTGATGACCTGCGCGATGGCGGTGCCCAGCACTTTGCGGATTGCATTACTGCCATTCGGGAAAAAAGCCCGCAAATCAAAATTGAAACTCTGGTGCCGGATTTCCGCGGTCGTATGGATCGTGCTCTGGATATTCTGACCGCCACACCACCAGATGTGTTCAACCATAACCTGGAAAACGTACCGCGTATTTACCGTCAGGTACGGCCTGGTGCAGATTACAACTGGTCGCTGAAGCTGCTGGAACGCTTTAAAGAAGCGCATCCGGAAATCCCGACCAAGTCTGGTCTGATGGTGGGTCTGGGTGAAACCAATGAAGAAATTATTGAGGTAATGCGCGACCTGCGCCGTCATGGTGTGACGATGCTAACGCTGGGGCAATATTTGCAGCCAAGCCGCCATCACCTGCCTGTTCAACGTTACGTTAGCCCGGATGAGTTCGACGAAATGAAAGCCGAAGCGCTGGCGATGGGCTTTACCCATGCTGCATGCGGTCCGTTTGTCCGCTCGTCTTACCACGCCGATTTGCAGGCGAAAGGGATGGAAGTTAAGTAATCCTGTAATAATTACTTACATCTGTCTGATAAAAAACCCGCTGTTTGAAGCGGGTTTTTTGTATCGAACAAGATATTGAGGGAGCGTCCTGCTCGCCACGTCACTCTTTATGAGAGAGCTTTTCAGCCTGAAGATCAACGTCTGCGCCTTTTTTCGCCGCAGCATCGTCATCATTCATCGCCTTCTTGAACCCTTTAATGGCCGCTCCAAGGTCTCCGCCCAGCGTACGTAACTTCTTAGTCCCAAACAGCAGAACGACCAGCGCCGCAACTACCAGCAGTTTGGTAATACTAATCTCACCCATAGATACCTTCTTGACATATAACCGGCAACAGAACGCGCCTTAAAAACCAGAGAATATTAACGGTCATTCGACGCGCGCACACAATAGCAATCTGTAACAAGGTGAATCAAGCGCCGAGTAAAAAAACATCATAATAATTGCGGCGGCGCAAAGCGACGGTTGTTTAAGACGGGCAGTTGCGCGCGCACCTGACGCACACGTTCGGGCGTCACTTCCGCCATAATGAGTGCAGGCATTTCTGACGCTGCCGCAATGGTGACGCCAAAGGGATCTATAATCCGGCTTTGCCCGATATTTTTGTTCCCGCACTCCCCCGCCGCCACCATATAACAGGTGGTATCCAGCGCACGAGCGGCAAGCAACGTTGACCAGTGATGCTCTTTGAGCGGCCCGCGAACCCAGGCGGCAGGAAGTACCAGGATTTCAGCTCCCTGTAATGCCTGTGCCAGCGCCAGCTCTGGAAAGCGTAAGTCATAACAGGTCATCAGACCGACCTTCATCCCTTCCACCTCCAGTAACGGAGCTATTTCATTACCAGCATCAACATGGCGTGATTCCTGAATGGCAAATGCATCATAGAGATGCAGTTTGGCGTAACGGGCGACGATGTTTCCTGCCTGTAGCGCCACCAGCATATTCCATGCGCGCCCCGGCGTTGAAGGAACATGAATCGTCAGAATTGTCGTCATCATGTTACGTTTACTTTCTCGCCGTAAACGTCCGAGAAATTCGCCTTCCAGCAGCTGTGCTGATTTAACCGATAGATCTGCATCATGATCATCACGCGCCAACAATGCTTCCGGCAGGACAAACAGCGAAACGTCGTTTTCCGCCGCCTGCGCCATCAACGAGGCACAAATCTCAGCGTTCTTTTCCCACACAGATGTAACAGCAAACTGTCCTGCGGCAACCAGCATTGCCACCTCCTCCTGTCAGAGTCGTAAAATTCGCCAACGGCGATTATTCGGCGTTACACTTATCACTCATACAAATCAAATAGCAGGATTTTGCAGTGTTACAACTTCTTTTAGCAGTTTTTATTGGCGGTGGTACGGGAAGCGTGGCGAGATGGCTGTTAAGTATGCGATTTAACCCGCTGCATCAGGCGATTCCGATGGGGACGCTGGCTGCAAACCTGATTGGGGCATTCATCATAGGAATGGGATTCGCCTGGTTTAGCAGGATGACGAACATTGATCCAGTGTGGAAAGTATTAATCACCACCGGATTTTGTGGCGGTCTAACAACCTTCTCAACATTTTCGGCAGAAGTGGTGTTTTTGTTACAAGAGGGCCGCTTTGGCTGGGCATTACTGAACGTTTTCGTCAACCTTCTGGGGTCTTTTGCCATGACCGCACTGGCTTTCTGGCTGTTTTCGGCCTCAACCGCACACTAAAGACCAAAAAAAACCCGCTGATTAAGCGGGTTTTGAATTCTTGCTGACGTATCTTACAGAGCGATTACGTTTGCAGCAGAAGGGCCTTTGGCACCGTTAGTGATTTCGAACTCTACGCGCTGACCTTCAGCAAGAGTTTTAAAACCATTAGTCTGGATTGCAGAGAAGTGTACGAACACGTCTTTGCTGCCGTCTTCCGGAGTAATGAAACCGAATCCTTTGGACTCATTAAACCACTTAACGTTACCTTTAATCTTAGACATCAAAATTACCTTTACATGAAAAATAGACACAAATGCTGTGTCGGTTACCAGTACACCAATTGTGGTACGCTTTGTCCAGTGCAACTTTACTAAAAAGTGATAAAAGTCGCGTTATTTTTGATGTTAATTATTTTAGTCATTGATTTTAAAGAAGTTACTAAAATTTCATTTGTCTCAAAACTGAAAGCGCATCCAGGCAAAGTACACATTGCCATTGTTATAGGTACCCGGAATGTAGGTCATCTGAAAAGTCACTGGACCATAACCCACAGAGGCCAATGGCAGTAGAACCGGGAGAGGGATGTAATTCCAGTTATCGCGTGCCGTTACGCCAGCGGTGAATCCCAGTCCTAAATGAAAATTGTCATCCGCCAGCGGTCGCCAGGTACTTTCCCATCCGTATCCGGCAATCGGTTCCCATTTGTTCCACGAGTCCTTAAATGCCATGGCATACAGGCCATGCCAGTTTCCTTTTTCATCCCAACGCGACTGACCAAAACCGCCCCCCCACGGTCGCTCGTTATAGCGATCGGTTTTTTCTTTGTCGTAAGCGAAACGAGCATGCCAGGTGATGGCAGGAATATATAAATCATAATGTTCAGGCTGTTGCCAGGTTTGTGTAATATTTTCTCCAAACGTTGTCATCCACTCATCTGCGTTAGCTAAAACTTTACCAACGCTGATTAACTGAATAAAAACAAAGGAAAATATAGAGACATATTTACTCACGTTCATTTGTGACCATAAAACATTTATCAAAAATCTACTATTAGCATAGCAAAGCTACAATTAACATAACCTTAATAGCCCCAACATGAAGAATAATCTGAATAGCTGTTCTATTTATTTCCGCTTGTTCAAGATAAATATTTCCGCGCATCTATTAAAGATGATGCGTCGTTTTCTGCGATGGGAATAGTCATAAAAGAAAAAGCAAGTTGTTTCTGATAACAAAATGCAACCAAGAAAAAATTAACTTATTTTTTAATAAGATACAAAAAACATCTTAATGAAGAATATATTATATATTGTCAACCCACGCCCATTGTAGATTGTTTTTTGAGCACGCAACCGCGGCTAACACCATTGCAATTAACAAATTTGCATCAATCCACCATCAATTTACACACATTATTATGTGATAATTGCCAACCGCTAAATATGCGTTTTGTTATCTATGTATAAAAACAGCAACTTCAATGTCTTAATGGCAGTTTTTCTTGATTTTAATCAGCATTCACCGCCAATTTATTGGGCATATTTTTTCCTTAAGCTTTAGGAATTTTTTATTATTTACTTTGGGGCCTGGAGACAGGAAAAATTATGCTGACATTCATTGAACTCCTTATTGGGGTTGTGGTTATTGTGGGTGTAGCTCGCTACATCATTAAAGGGTATTCCGCCACTGGCGTGTTATTTGTCGGTGGCCTGTTATTGCTGATTATCAGTGCCATTATGGGGCACAAAGTGTTACCGTCCAGCCAGGCTTCAACAGGCTACAGCGCCACGGATATCGTTGAATACGTTAAAATATTGCTAATGAGCCGCGGCGGCGACCTCGGCATGATGATTATGATGCTGTGTGGCTTTGCCGCTTACATGACCCATATCGGCGCGAATGATATGGTGGTCAAGCTGGCGTCAAAACCATTGCAGTATATTAACTCCCCTTACCTGCTGATGATTGCCGCCTATTTTGTCGCCTGTCTGATGTCTCTGGCCGTCTCTTCCGCAACCGGTCTGGGTGTTTTGCTGATGGCAACCATGTTTCCGGTGATGGTGAACGTTGGTATCAGCCGTGGTGCAGCTGCTGCTATTTGTGCCTCCCCGGCGGCGATTATTCTCGCACCGACTTCAGGGGATGTGGTGCTGGCGGCGCAGGCTTCCGAAATGTCGCTGATTGATTTCGCCTTCAAAACGACGCTACCTATCTCAATTGCTGCAATTATCGGCATGGCGATCGCCCACTTCTTCTGGCAACGTTATCTGGATAAAAAAGAGCACATCTCTCATGAAATGTTAGATGTCAGTGAAATCACCACCACTGCTCCTGCGTTTTATGCCATTTTGCCGTTCACGCCGATCATCGGAGTGCTGATTTTTGACGGCAAATGGGGGCCGCAATTACACATCATCACTATTCTGGTGATTTGTATGCTGATTGCCTCCATTCTGGAGTTCATTCGCAGCTTTAATACCCAGAAAGTGTTCTCGGGCCTGGAAGTGGCTTACCGCGGGATGGCAGATGCATTTGCTAACGTGATGATGCTGCTGGTTGCCGCTGGGGTATTCGCTCAGGGGCTTAGCACCATCGGCTTTATTCAAAGTCTGATTTCTATCGCCACTTCGTTTGGTTCGGCGAGTATCATCCTGATGCTGGTATTGGTGATCCTGACAATGCTGGCAGCAGTCACGACCGGTTCAGGCAATGCGCCGTTTTATGCGTTTGTTGAGATGATCCCGAAACTGGCGCACTCTTCCGGCATTAACCCGGCGTATTTGACTATCCCAATGCTGCAGGCGTCAAACCTCGGTCGTACCCTGTCACCCGTTTCTGGCGTAGTCGTTGCGGTTGCCGGGATGGCGAAAATCTCACCATTTGAAGTCGTAAAACGCACCTCGGTGCCGGTGCTTGTTGGGCTGGTGATTGTTATCGTTGCTACAGAGCTGATGGTGCCGGGAACGGCAGCCGCGGTCACAGGCAAGTAAATAGTCATGCCGGAGGCAAGCTTCCTCCGGCTTTATCATGTCACCCACTGTGGTATATGCGTTGCGGTCTGCCAACTTTGCCGTGAACAATTTCAGCAATAATCAGATGGCGGCTGGCGCAATATTCAAGATAACGTCTGGCAGTGGTGCGGCTGATAGTCAGTGCCTGCGCCACCGTTTCTGCCGTATGTTGCACACCAGGCTCTTTAAACAGTTTTCGCACCGCGTTTAGCGTCAAGGGGTCAATGCCGGTCGGCAGTTCGTCTTTGGGTTCACCGCGAGCATAGGCATTAAACATCTCATCGATTTGCTTCTGGCTGGCGCTATCAATACTTTCCAGCATATGTTTACGCTGGCGGAAACGGGTTAGCGTTTGCCCCAGCCGTTCATAGGCAATTGGCTTAATGAGATAATCAAATACACCACAACGTACGGCTTCAGACACCGTTTCCATATCACTGGCTGCAGTGGTAAACACCACGTCGCCGGGATAATGCGCCTGCACCAGTTCATGCAGTAAATTAATCCCTCTACCGTCAGGAAGATAGTTATCGAGCAAGATTAGCCCCGGCTTAAAACGCTCGATCATCATTCGGGCCTGCGCCAGGTTTCCCGCCAGTAATATCTGACTGAATCCGGGAATGTGACGAATATATTCCGCATGCATCTCTGCCAGCGGCGTTTCGTCCTCAACGATCAATAGGGTTAATGGAGCTGTCATTAGGTTTCACTTTCGGAATATAGATTGAAAATAAGGTACCGCAGGGATCATTATCTTCGAGAGTGATAACACCACCGCAGCGCGTTACGTAGCTGGCAATCAAGTACAACCCAATGCCATGTTCGCCGGGCTCGTCAGCACGCGTACTGACACCCTGCTCAAATATTTTGTCTCGTAGAGACTCTGGAACGCCGCAGCCCTGATCGGCGACTTCAATCACCACATCATCGCCTTCATCGCTGAGGAATAATTCAACGATCTTGTTTCCTTCATCGCTACGCAGGCTGGCTTCGAAGGCGTTATCAAGTAAATTGCCAACAATGGCTGCAAACTCGGTGCTGTCCAGTCCTGGCGGCAGTTGCGAAAGCTGACTTCCGGGGACGATGACCATTTTTAGCCCCAGTTCGCGGGCGCGCTGCACTTTACCAAAAAGCAGCCCCGCCACCTGGCGATCGGCAAACGCCTCGCGCAGGCTATCAATAAGCTGTTGCTGGGCCTGAGACTCCCCCTGCACCATCGCCAACACGCGATCATACTCTTTCATCTGCAACAGACCATTGAGCGTCGACATCCAATTGAGATGCTCGTGTCGCAATGTGCGCAGGCTCTCGACGTATTGTTTAATTTGCGTCAGTTGTGCATTGAGGGTGGATATTTCGTCTTTACTACGAAAGCTGATAATGGCCCCCAGCAAATCATCACCAGAACGAATAGCTTCCCGGTTGGCAATAACGCTCAGACCGTTAAAGTTCGCCACCACATCCTGACGTTTTTCATCAATCTGTTTGGTAAAGAAATCGGCGGGCCTGACCACTTCAGCAATGGGTTTACCCAACCATTGCCGTCCGGGGGAACTTAGCCCCAGCATCTTTCTTGCGTTACGATTGATGGCGGTAATGTAACCGTGCGGATCCACCGCAATCAGCCCTTCATAAACCGAACTAAACAGCGCCTCTTGCTGACGGACCACGCGTGCGATTTGCTTTGGCTCCATGCCCATCATTTGCCGACGGATATGCGCGGCCAGGAACCACGACAGCAACATCAGAATCCCTAACAGCACGACAAACACGCCAGCCATCGGTAATAAAAACTCAGCCCGCCAGCTATCGATTTTACTCACCAGGTAGCCAATCGACACCACGCCGATGACTTTTCCATCGTCATCAAAGATTGGCGTTTTGGCACGCATCGCCATGCCAATTGACCCTTTCCCGGTGATAAAGTAGCTCTCCCCTTTCTCCAGCGCGCCCGGTTTGGTGAACTGCATAGGATAACCAATTTTCTCCGGATTTGGATGGTAAAGACGAATCGAGTGCCGATCGCCAATCACCACATAATCGAAATCAGTATCTCTTTGTAATTTGTCAGCGATGGTCGCCAGCCTCTTGTAGTCACGCGTTTTCACTGCGCTGATGATACTGTCATTAGAAGCAATAATTTTTGCCTGATTCATTGCCATGTCGCGCACATGAAGCGTTAAATAGTCCTCAAAACTGGCCGTAAAATATTGCGCCAGGGCTGCAATGACAAATA
Organism: Escherichia sp. MOD1-EC5189; assembly: GCF_002966045.1. Taxonomy (NCBI): domain Bacteria; kingdom Pseudomonadati; phylum Pseudomonadota; class Gammaproteobacteria; order Enterobacterales; family Enterobacteriaceae; genus Escherichia; species Escherichia sp. MOD1-EC5189. Next base: position 75,741 of record NZ_PTRX01000017.1, read on the forward strand.
TTGAGAACACCAGAATCAGCAAAAAGATACGCAGCGGAAATGCCAGTCTTTGGAAAAATGCAAACTGTTTATTCTCGTTAAGCTGCAACATTGTTTTCCTTGCGGGTTGTCCCGAGCCTCTTTGACGGATGTAATTAAAATGTTGAATCAAAATACATAGATATTAAATATAATCGTGGCAAATTTTATTCATTAAATCAATTAAATCACTTAAACCTGCGGGTCATTTCGTAATTACATTAATTAAAAAACTTAAAACCATTAAATAAATAAAAAACCACTAACTCTATGTGAAATAAATCAAAATTTCACGCTGCAATACTCCTTAGGATGTATAGCGAAAGGAGAAAAAGATATACCTCGATCGCCCCCCTTTCTCCCAAGTGAAAATAAAAGGTTATCAGTTTGCAACATCGAACAACATTCGTTGCAAATCGATAACAACATGCACCTTCAGGATACTATTTATTATGTTCGGCAATGATATTTTCACCCGTGTAAAACGTTCAGAAAATAAAAAAATGGCGGAAATCGCCCAATTCCTGCATGAAAATGATTTGAGCGTTGACACCACAGTCGAAGTATTTATTACCGTAACCCGCGATGAAAAGCTTATCGCGTGCGGTGGAATTGCCGGAAATATTATTAAATGCGTTGCTATCAGTGAATCCGTTCGCGGTGAAGGACTGGCGCTGACATTAGCCACTGAATTGATAAACCTCGCCTATGAGCGGCACAGCACGCATCTGTTTATTTATACCAAAACCGAATACGAGGCGCTGTTCCGCCAGTGCGGTTTTTCCACGCTGACCAGTGTACCCGGCGTGATGGTGCTGATGGAAAACAGCGCCACGCGACTGAAACGCTATGCCGAATCGCTGAAAAAATTTCGTCATCCAGGGAACAAGATTGGCTGCATTGTGATGAACGCCAATCCCTTTACGAATGGTCACCGTTATCTGATTCAACAGGCTGCAGCACAGTGCGACTGGTTGCATCTGTTTTTAGTTAAAGAAGATTCTTCACGCTTTCCCTATGAAGACCGGCTGGATCTGGTGTTAAAAGGCACCGCCGATATTCCACGCCTGACTGTGCATCGCGGCTCCGAATACATCATCTCCCGCGCTACGTTCCCTTGCTACTTCATTAAAGAACAGAGCGTCATTAACCATTGTTACACCGAAATTGATCTGAAGATTTTCCGTCAGTACCTCGCTCCCGCGCTGGGTGTAACTCACCGCTTTGTCGGTACTGAACCCTTTTGTCGCGTTACCGCCCAGTACAACCAGGATATGCGCTACTGGCTGGAAACGCCGACTATCTCCGCACCGCCCATCGAACTGGTTGAAATTGAGCGGCTGCGTTACCAGGAGATGCCGATATCCGCTTCCCGGGTACGTCAACTGCTGGCGAAAAACGATCTCACGGCTATCGCGCCGCTGGTCCCTGCAGTCACGCTGCATTATTTGCAGAACCTGCTTGAGCACTCCCGCCAGGACGCGGCAGCTCGTCAAAAGCCCCCCGCATGAGAAACAGGTGAAAAATGAAAATAAACCAGCCCGCCGTTGCAGGCACCCTTGAGTCTGGGGATGTGATGATACGCATCGCCCCACTCGATACGCAGGATATCGACCTGCAAATCAACAGCAGCGTTGAAAAACAGTTTGGTGATGCCATTCGCACCACCATTCTGGACGTTCTCGCCCGCTACAACGTGCGCGGCGTACAGCTGAATGTCGATGACAAAGGCGCACTGGACTGCATTTTACGTGCACGACTGGAAGCCCTGCTGGCACGCGCCAGCGGTATCCCGGCTCTGCCATGGGAGGATTGCCAATGATTTCCGCTTCGCTGCAACAACGTAAAACTCGCACCCGCCGCAGCATGTTGTTTGTGCCTGGTGCCAATGCCGCGATGGTCAGCAACTCATTCATCTACCCGGCTGATGCCCTGATGTTTGACCTCGAAGACTCCGTAGCATTGCGTGAAAAAGACACCGCCCGCCGCATGGTTTACCACGCGCTGCAACATCCGCTGTATCGCGATATTGAAACCATTGTGCGTGTAAACGCGCTGGATTCCGAATGGGGTGTCAACGACCTGGAAGCCGTCGTTCGCGGTGGTGCGGACGTTGTGCGTCTGCCGAAAACCGATACCGCTCAGGATGTTCTGGATATCGAAAAAGAGATCCTGCGTATCGAAAAAGCCTGTGGTCGTGAACCCGGCAGTACCGGCTTGCTGGCGGCGATTGAATCTCCGCTGGGCATTACCCGCGCAGTGGAAATCGCTCACGCTTCCGAGCGTTTGATCGGTATCGCCCTCGGTGCAGAAGACTATGTGCGCAACCTGCGTACAGAACGCTCCCCGGAAGGAACTGAACTGCTGTTCGCTCGCTGCTCCATTTTGCAGGCCGCGCGATCTGCGGGTATTCAGGCGTTCGATACCGTCTATTCTGACGCAAACAACGAAGCCGGATTCCTGCAAGAAGCCGCCCACATCAAACAGCTGGGCTTTGACGGCAAATCGCTGATCAACCCGCGTCAGATTGATCTGCTGCACAACCTCTACGCACCGACCCAGAAAGAAGTGGATCACGCCCGCCGCGTCGTAGAAGCCGCTGAAGCCGCCGCTCGCGAAGGCCTCGGCGTGGTTTCCCTGAACGGCAAGATGGTGGACGGTCCGGTTATCGATCGCGCCCGTCTGGTGCTCTCCCGTGCAGAACTTTCCGGCATCCGCGAAGAATAAGGCAATCAAAATGACGCAGAAAATTGAACAATCTCAACGACAAGAACGGGTAGCGGCCTGGAATCGTCGCGCTGAATGCGATCTTGCCGCTTTCCAGAACTCGCCAAAGCAAACCTACCAGGCTGAAAAAGCGCGCGATCGCAAACTGTGCGCCAACCTGGAAGAAGCGATTCGTCGCTCTGGTTTACAGGACGGCATGACGGTTTCCTTCCATCACGCTTTCCGTGGTGGTGACCTGACCGTCAATATGGTGATGGACGTCATCGCGAAGATGGGCTTTAAAAACCTGACTCTGGCCTCCAGCTCCCTGAGTGATTGCCATGCGCCGCTGGTAGAACACATTCGCCAGGGCGTGGTTACCCGCATTTATACCTCTGGCCTGCGCGGTCCACTGGCGGAAGAAATCTCCCGTGGTCTGCTGGCGGAACCGGTGCAAATCCACTCTCACGGCGGACGTGTGCATCTGGTACAGAGCGGCGAACTGAATATCGATGTGGCTTTCCTCGGCGTCCCGTCCTGTGATGAATTCGGTAATGCCAACGGCTACACCGGTAAAGCCTGCTGCGGCTCCCTCGGCTATGCAATGGTTGATGCCGACAACGCAAAACAGGTCGTGATGCTTACCGAAGAACTGCTGCCTTATCCGCATAATCCGGCAAGCATTGAGCAAGATCAGGTTGATCTGATCGTCAAAGTTGATCGCGTTGGCGATGCTGCAAAAATCGGCGCTGGTGCTACCCGTATGACCACTAACCCGCGCGAACTGCTTATTGCCCGTAGCGCTGCGGATGTGATTGTTAACTCTGGCTACTTCAAAGAAGGTTTCTCCATGCAGACCGGCACCGGCGGCGCATCGCTGGCGGTAACCCGTTTCCTGGAAGACAAAATGCGTAGCCGCGATATTCGCGCTGACTTCGCCCTCGGTGGTATTACCGCAACGATGGTTGATCTGCACGAAAAAGGTCTGATCCGCAAACTGCTGGATGTGCAGAGCTTTGACAGCCACGCTGCACAATCGCTGGCCCGTAACCCCAATCACATCGAAATCAGCGCCAACCAGTACGCTAACTGGGGTTCAAAAGGTGCATCGGTTGATCGTCTCGACGTGGTGGTACTGAGCGCGCTGGAAATTGACACCCAGTTCAACGTTAACGTGCTGACCGGCTCTGACGGCGTACTGCGTGGCGCTTCCGGTGGTCACTGCGATACCGCGATTGCCTCTGCACTTTCCATCATCGTCGCACCGCTGGTACGCGGTCGTATTCCGACTCTGGTGGATAACGTGCTGACCTGCATCACCCCGGGCTCCAGTGTCGATATTCTGGTCACAGACCACGGTATCGCAGTTAACCCGGCACGTCCGGAACTGGCAGAACGTCTGCAGGAAGCGGGGATCAAAGTGGTTTCTATTGAGTGGCTGCGTGAACGTGCGCGTCTGCTGACCGGTGAACCACAGCCGATTGAATTCACCGACCGCGTCGTTGCCGTTGTGCGTTACCGCGATGGCTCGGTGATCGATGTTGTGCATCAGGTGAAGGAATAAGCCATGCACCTGCTTCCTGAACTCGCCAGCCACCATGCGGTGTCAATTCCCGAGCTGCTCGTCAGCCGGGATGAAAGGCAAGCACGGCAACACGTCTGGCTCAAGCGCCATCCTGTTCCACTGGTCTCCTTTACCGTGGTTGCGCCTGGGCCGATTAAAGACAGCGAGGTCACACGCCGAATTTTTAATCATGGCGTGACAGCCTTGCGTGCCTTAGCCGCAAAACAGGGCTGGCAAATTCAGGAGCAGGCTGCACTGGTTTCCGCCAGCGGGCCGGAGGGCATGTTGAGCATTGCCGCCCCGGCTCGCGACCTCAAGCTCGCCACCATTGAGCTTGAACATAGTCATCCTCTCGGGCGGTTATGGGATATCGATGTCCTGACACCCGAAGGCGAAATTCTCTCCCGCCGCGACTATTCACTGCCGCCTCGCCGCTGCCTGTTGTGCGAGCAAAGCGCAGCTGTTTGCGCGCGTGGAAAAACCCATCAACTGACCGATTTACTCAACCGCATGGAGGCGCTGCTGAACGATGTCGATGCCTGCAACGTCAACTAAAACCACAAAGCTTGCGACGTCATTAATCGATGAGTACGCCCTGCTGGGCTGGCGCGCCATGCTGACTGAAGTCAATCTGTCACCGAAACCAGGCCTCGTGGATCGGATTAACTGCGGTGCGCACAAAGATATGGCGCTGGAAGATTTTCACCGCAGCGCGCTGGCGATTCAGGGCTGGTTACCCCGTTTCATTGAATTTGGTGCCTGTAGTGCTGAAATGGCACCAGAAGCGGTACTCCACGGATTACGCCCAATTGGTATGGCTTGCGAAGGTGATATGTTCCGCGCCACTGCGGGCGTAAACACCCATAAAGGCAGCATTTTTTCTTTAGGGCTACTGTGTGCGGCAATTGGCCGTTTGCTTCAACTCAACCAGTCGGTAACGCCAATAACCATTTGTGCGACGGCGGCAAGTTTCTGCCGTGGCCTGACCGATCGCGAACTGCGTACCAATAATTCACAACTGACGGCAGGTCAACGGTTGTACCAGCAGCTAGGCCTTACCGGTGCACGCGGTGAAGCCGAAGCGGGTTATCCACTGGTGATCAACCACGCCCTGCCGCATTACCTCACTCTGCTGGATCAGGGGTTAGATCCTGAACTGGCATTGCTCGATACCTTACTCCTACTGATGGCGATCAACGGCGATACCAACGTTGCATCGCGCGGTGGCGAGGGGGGCCTGCGCTGGCTACAGCGCAAGGCGCAAACATTATTGCAAAAAGGGGGCATCCGAACCCCCGCCGATCTCGATTATCTCCGGCAGTTCGACAGGGAGTGTATCGAACGAAATCTCAGTCCAGGCGGCAGTGCCGACCTGCTGATCCTTACCTGGTTTTTAGCACAGATTTAATTATTTAAGCACTTGATAAATTTGGAAATATTAATTTTCGGAGAACCCGTATGTCTTTAGCAAAAGATAATATATGGAAACTATTGGCCCCACTGGTGGTGATGGGCGTCATGTTTCTTATCCCTGTCCCCGACGGTATGCCACCGCAGGCATGGCATTACTTCGCTGTGTTTGTGGCAATGATTGTCGGCATGATCCTCGAGCCAATTCCGGCAACAGCGATCAGTTTTATTGCGGTTACTATTTGCGTTATTGGCAGTAATTATCTTCTCTTTGATGCCAAAGAATTAGCTGACCCAGCGTTTAATGCGCAAAAACAGGCGCTGAAATGGGGTCTGGCTGGTTTTTCCAGCACCACGGTATGGCTGGTATTTGGCGCATTTATTTTTGCATTAGGGTATGAAGTTTCCGGGTTAGGTCGTCGCATTGCCCTTTTCCTGGTGAAATTCATGGGCAAACGCACGCTGACGTTAGGTTATGCGATAGTCATTATCGACATTCTGCTGGCACCGTTTACACCGTCCAACACCGCGCGTACCGGGGGTACGGTTTTTCCGGTCATTAAAAACCTGCCGCCGCTGTTTAAATCATTCCCGAACGATCCGTCCGCGCGTCGTATTGGCGGCTACTTAATGTGGATGATGGTTATCAGTACCAGTCTGAGTTCTTCCATGTTTGTCACCGGTGCGGCACCGAACGTGCTGGGCCTGGAATTCGTCAGCAAAATTGCCGGCATCCAGATTAGCTGGTTACAGTGGTTCCTCTGCTTCCTGCCTGTTGGGGTTATCTTGCTTATCATTGCGCCGTGGCTTTCCTACGTGCTGTACAAACCGGAAATCACACACAGTGAAGAGGTGGCAACCTGGGCGGGTGATGAACTAAAAACCATGGGTGCGCTGACACGCAGAGAGTGGACGCTGATTGGCCTTGTATTGCTCAGCTTAGGTTTGTGGGTATTTGGCAGTGAAGTCATTAATGCTACTGCGGTAGGTCTGCTGGCAGTTTCGCTAATGCTGGCCCTGCACGTTGTGCCGTGGAAAGACATTACCCGCTATAACAGCGCATGGAACACGCTGGTCAACCTGGCAACTTTGGTTGTGATGGCTAATGGCCTGACTCGTTCTGGCTTTATTGACTGGTTCGCCGGTACCATGAGTACGCACCTGGAAGGATTCTCACCAAACGCAACGGTGATTGTACTGGTTCTGGTGTTCTACTTTGCGCACTACCTGTTTGCCAGCCTGTCTGCGCACACCGCAACCATGCTGCCGGTTATTCTGGCCGTCGGTAAAGGTATTCCGGGCGTACCAATGGAACAACTGTGTATCCTGCTGGTGCTGTCTATCGGTATCATGGGCTGTCTGACGCCGTATGCAACCGGTCCTGGGGTGATTATTTACGGCTGCGGCTATGTGAAATCAAAAGATTACTGGCGACTTGGTGCAATCTTCGGGGTGATTTACATCTCTATGTTGCTGTTGGTTGGCTGGCCGATTCTCGCCATGTGGAACTAATACGTTCGCCAAACGCTGAATAAATCATCACGCCCGCCAGGTAAGCCCACCTGGCGGGCTTTTTTATGATTTAATAGATAGTATTCAGTGTATGTATGAGTTCCACACCCATTATGAAAGCATTCTGGCGTAACGCCGCGTTGCTCGCGGTTTCTCTGCTTCCCTTCTCTTCTGCCAACGCCGTGGCGTTGCAGGCAAAACAGTATGGCGATTTTGATCGCTATGTCCTGGCCCTCTCCTGGCAAACCGGATTTTGCCAGAGTCAACACGATCGAAATCGTAACGAACGAGATGAATGTCGCCTGCAAACCGAAACGACCAACAAAGCTGATTTTCTGACCGTACATGGTCTATGGCCAGGATTGCCTAAATCGGTTGCTGCCCGTGGTGTTGATGAACGCCGCTGGATGCGCTTCGGTTGCGCTACTCGCCCAATCCCGAATCTGCCAGAAGCACGCGCCAGCCGGATGTGTTCATCGCCGGAAACTGGGTTATCACTGGAAACGGCAGCTAAACTAAGTGAAGTCATGCCAGGAGCTGGCGGACGTTCCTGCCTGGAACGCTACGAATATGCCAAACACGGTGCCTGCTTTGGTTTTGATCCAGACGCATACTTCGGCACGATGGTACGCCTGAATCAAGAAATTAAAGAGAGCGAAGCCGGAAAATTCCTTGCGGATAACTACGGTAAGACAGTGAGCCGCCGTGACTTTGACGCCGCCTTTGCCAAAAGCTGGGGAAAAGAGAACGTGAAAGCAATTAAGCTAACGTGCCAGGGTAACCCTGCGTATTTGACTGAAATTCAGATCTCGATCAAAGCTGACGCCATCAACGCTCCGCTTTCTGCAAACTCATTCTTGCCACAACCACACCCAGGCAACTGTGGCAAAACCTTTGTGATTGATAAAGCAGGTTATTAATCCTCTGATTTACAAAAGACGCTAATTCGTCTTCCATAAACTATGACGATTAAGATTTATACATAATGCGCTGCATTGAGGAATTCCCTGAATGTGACGCAAATCACTTCAAAGAGTGAGCAACAGTCAGTATCATCATGTGAGTTAAACCCTCGCCGCCTGACGGTGAGGGTTTTCTTTTGGGTATGTTTATCTGCGACACTCGCAGTACCGACGACATGGAGTAAAAATGTCCAGACCAACTATCATCATTAACGACCTGGATGCCGAACGCATCGATATTCTGCTGGAGCAACCCGCCTATGCTGGTTTGCCAATCGCCGACGCGTTAAACGCAGAGTTGGATCGCGCCCAAATGTGTTCGCCAGAAGAGATGCCACACGACGTGGTGACAATGAACAGCCGGGTTAAATTCCGCAATCTTAGCGATGGCGAAGTGCGTGTGCGCACGCTGGTGTATCCGGCAAAAATGACCGATAGCAATACTCAGCTTTCCGTTATGGCTCCGGTAGGTGCCGCACTGCTGGGGCTGCGCGTTGGCGATTCCATTCACTGGGAACTTCCGGGCGGCGTTGCAACCCACCTTGAAGTGCTGGAACTCGAATACCAGCCAGAAGCTGCTGGCGACTACCTGCTTTAATCCCATCTGCACAAGCGACAACTCGCTTTGCCCAGAGGATGCACTCGCATCCTCTTTCCGCTCAAATATCAACCAGATTTATCATTTTGCTCTTCAGCACAGCATTCTAATCTGAACTGGTTATTCATCTGCGGAACCCCATATGAGCGAAGCTCTCAGTATCACTGCGTTTTATATATTCATAGCAGCTATTATTGTTGCTGCAGTGCTATACCTTGAACAACGCTGGTAGTACCTGGTTTTATTTGTTTTCCAGATCAATCGCAAATTCAGATCGAATCAGCCTCGCAAATCATAGATTCATAATCAATAATGTGCTGTTATGTATACATGCAAAAACAAGGAGAGAATGCTTATGTACAAAACAATCATTATGCCAGTGGATGTATTTGAAATGGAATTGAGCGACAAAGTTGTTCGCCACGCTGAATTCCTCGCCCAGGATGATGGAGTTATTCATCTACTTCACGTGCTACCAGGCTCAGCCAGCCTGAGCCTGCACCGTTTTGCCGCTGATGTGCGCCGTTTTGAAGAGCATCTGCAACATGAAGCAGAAGAACGTCTGCAAACGATGGTAAGCCACTTCACCATCGATCCTTCCCGCATTAAACAACATGTCCGTTTTGGTAGCGTGCGGGATGAAGTCAATGAGTTGGCAGAAGAACTGGGGGCTGATGTTGTCGTTATCGGTTCGCGCAACCCATCGATTTCGACCCATCTGTTAGGTTCTAACGCCTCAAGCGTTATCCGCCACGCCAATCTGCCGGTGCTGGTCGTTCGCTAATAGATAAAAGTATTTATGTCGCCCTGCCCGGAGCCATCCCGGCGGGGCTTTTTATTGCAATAAAAAAGCCGCCAGGTTTGACCCCGGCGGCTAAGCAATTGCAGGTGAATCTTACTTCTTCTTATGCTGTTTTGGTGCGAATCAGGTAGTCAAAAGCACTCAGAGAGGCTTTGGCACCTTCGCCAGTGGCGATGATGATCTGCTTGTACGGAACCGTTGTACAGTCACCCGCAGCGAACACGCCTTTGACGTTGGTTTCGCATTTCGCATCAATGATAATCTCGCCCATGCGGTTACGTTCGACTGCGCCTTCGAGCCAGTTGGTGTTCGGCAGCAGACCAATCTGCACGAAAATACCGGCCAGTTCGATGTTGTGAATATCGCCGCTGACACGATCGCGATATTCCAGACCAACAACTTTGCTGCCGTCGCCTTTCACTTCCGTGGTTTGCGCATTCAGAATAATGTCGACGTTTTTCAGGCTGCGCAGTTTGTCCTGCAGAACCTGGTCGGCTTTCATTTCTGGCGCAAATTCCAGCAGAGTTACGTGTTCAACGATACCCGCCAGGTCGATTGCCGCTTCCACGCCGGAGTTACCACCGCCGATAACCGCTACGCGTTTGCCTTTAAACAGCGGGCCGTCGCAGTGCGGGCAGTAGGTCACGCCTTTGGTACGATACTGATCTTCTCCCGGAACATTCATGTTGCGCCATTTTGCACCGGTCGCCACGATAATGCTGCGTGCTTTCAGTACCGCGCCAGAAGCTGTTTCAATCTGATGCAGGCCACCTTCAACCGCTGCCGGAATCAGTTTGCTGGCGCTCTGGCTGTCGATCACATCAACGTCGTATTCATCAACGTGAACTTTCAGCGCACCTGCCAGCTTCTGCCCTTCGGTCTTCGGTACAGAAATGTAGTTTTCGATATCAACGGTATCGAGGATCTGACCACCAAAACGTTCGCCCATCAGACCGGTACGGATGCCTTTACGTGCGGAGTAAATTGCTGCCGCTGCACCCGCCGGGCCGGAACCGACGATTAATACGTCATAAGCATCACGCTTGTTCAGCTCTTCTGCCGCACGTTTTTCCGCGCCAGTATCAATTTTGGCGACGATTTCGGAAATAGTCATGCGGCCCTGACCAAACTCTTTCCCATTTACGAACACTGCCGGAACGCCCATCACGTTGCGATCGGTGATTTCGTTCTGGAAGGTGCCGCCGTCAATTGCCGTATGCTTAATACGCGGATTCAGTACGCTCATCAGGTTCAGCGCCTGCACTACGTCCGGGCAGTTGTGGCAAGAGAGCGAGTAATAGGTTTCGAATTCAAAATCACCGTCAATATGGCGAATCTGCTCCAGCAAAGACTGCGCTTCTTTCGACGGATGACCACCGGTCCACAACAACGCCAGTACCAGCGAGGTAAACTCGTGGCCCAGCGGGGAACCTGCAAAACGTGGCCCCTGGTTGGAACCTGGGTTAGTGATCAGGAAAGACGGCTTACGCACCGGCAAGCTGTTATCTTCTTTAAAGGTGACTTTGTCTGACAGTTCTGCGATTTCAGCCAACAGTTCCTTGATTTCTGCCGATTTAGCGCTGTCATCCAGCGTGGCAATTAACTCAACAGGCTTGGTCAATTTCTCAAGGTAAGCCTTGAGTTGAGTTTTCATATTTGTGTCGAGCATGTTTATCTCCTGGGCTTTAAACATCATCATGCAAGCGGCCTCTGCGGCTACCTGGATGCAGCTTGCATCATGGTGCGGGGAAGAAAATCGGGTGCCGCAGCACCCGATTAATTAGGTGAATTTCCGAACTATTTCGCGCCGGAGTTGGTAGCGCGAAAGACGAAGGAAATTTAGATTTTACCAACCAGGTCCAGAGACGGAGCCAGAGTTGCTTCACCTTCTTTCCATTTAGCCGGGCAAACTTCACCTGGGTGAGAAGCTACGTACTGTGCTGCTTTGATTTTACGCAGCAGGTCAGACGCGTCACGGCCAATGCCTTCAGCGGTAACTTCGATTGCCTGGATGATACCCTGCGGGTCAACAACGAAGGTCGCACGGTCAGCCAGACCTTCATCTTCACGCATGTTGTCGAAGTTACGGGTCAGGGCGCCAGTCGGGTCGCCGATCATCGCATATTTGATTTTAGCGATGGTTTCAGAGCTGCTGTGCCATGCTTTGTGGGTGAAGTGAGTATCGGTAGATACTGCGTATACATCTACGCCCAGTTTCTGCAGTTCTTCGTAGTGGTCAGCAACGTCACCCAGTTCGGTCGGGCATACGAAAGTAAAGTCAGCCGGGTAGAAGAAGAAGACGCTCCAGCGGCCTTCGGTATCTTTTTCGGTGATTTCGATGAATTCGCCGTTTTTGAATGCCTGGTTTTTAAAAGGTTTAATTTTGGTGTTAATCAAGGACATCTATACTTCCTCCGTGTTTTCGATGAGATGTAAGGTAACCAATTTTTGCCGATTCGGCTAATGCGTTTCCATTATCAAATCGATAAGTTTTACCTTACAACCGTCGTAAGACAACTTTGTGAACTTTGCACCGCCAGTGGCGATAAAAAGTAAAATGGGCCCCCTTTCCAGGTGACCGTGTAATCTGAACTACCCTTTGGTATCTTCAGCGCCTGCCTGCAGGCTGTGGTGTTGCCCTTACAAATGCAACAACGACATGGATTACAACACCCTCATAAACAAAGGGCAATCACCTGATCTAAGCTCTTACCTATGACAGTGATAGGTTATGCCTTTTACTCCATTTTTGCACTGACTGAAAAGGACAAATTAATGTTAAAAAAGATACTTTTACTGGCTCTGCTTCCTACAATCGCCTTTGCAGAGGAACTTCCTGCTCCGGTAAAAGCGATTGAAAAACAGGGCATTAAGATCATCAAAACGTTCGATGCCCCCGGCGGAATGAAAGGTTATCTCGGCAAGTATCAGGATATGGGCGTCACCATCTACCTGACTCCAGATGGTAAGCACGCTATCTCTGGTTACATGTACAACGAGAAAGGTGAAAACCTGAGTAACATGCTTATCGAAAAAGAAATTTATGCGCCAGCCGGACGCGAAATGTGGCAACGGATGGAACAATCGCACTGGCTCCTCGACGGTAAAAAAGACGCGCCAGTCATAGTCTACGTTTTCGCCGATCCGTTCTGCCCATATTGTAAACAATTCTGGCAGCAGGCGCGCCCGTGGGTTGATTCTGGCAAAGTACAGTTGAGAACATTGTTGGTTGGGGTTATCAAACCAGAAAGTCCGGCGACAGCCGCGGCAATTCTGGCCTCTAAAGATCCCGCAAAAACCTGGCAAGAATATGAAGCCTCTGGCGGCAAACTTAAGCTAAATGTGCCTACAAACGTAAGTACAGAGCAAATGAAAGTGTTAAGCGACAACGAGAAACTCATGGACGATCTGGGGGCAAATGTCACACCGGCTATCTATTACATGAGTAAGGAAAATACGCTGCAACAGGCCGTGGGGTTGCCCGATCAGAAAACGCTTAATATCATTATGGGAAATAAATAGAAGATAATTCATGGGTGGTTGAAATACATCCTTGCTTTTCAACCATTCTAAAAACGCATGAATTGCTTCTTCCCCTCCAGACAACTGTGTTACTTTAGAAAAACTTAATCCAGAGTTAAGTAATAAAACATAACAAATATAAATAAAACAGTAGAATCATTGATTACAAGAATGATTTATGGAAAAGATAATATAACGGAGTATGTTATGGCTAATCTTTATGATTTAAAAAAATTCGACCTCAATTTACTGGTCATATTTGAGTGCATTTATCAACACCTCAGCATTAGCAAAGCAGCAGAATCATTATATATAACGCCATCTGCCGTGAGTCAGTCGTTACAACGTTTACGCGCGCAATTTAATGACCCGTTATTCATCCGCTCAGGGAAAGGTATCGCGCCGACTACAACAGGGTTAAATCTGCATCACCATCTTGAGAAAAATCTCCGAGGCCTTGAACAAACGATCAATATCGTTAATAAGTCTGAGCTGAAGAAAAATTTTATTATCTACGGTCCTCAGCTTATTTCTTGTAGTAATAACAACATGCTAATCCGCTGTCTAAGACAAGATACTTCAATCGATATAGAATGCCATGACATACTGCTTTCAGCTGAAAACGCCGAAGAATTGTTAGTTCAACGCAAAGCTGACCTGGCAATCACGCTACAGCCGGTGATTAGCCGCTCCGTCATCTGTATGCCATTACACACCATTCGCAATTCTCTTATTTGTAGCAATAAACATCCTCGTATTACTGATACCAGTACCCATGAACAAATTATGGCCGAAGAATTCACCCTGCTAATATCTAAATCAGCAGGAATTGATGAAATTCAAGTAGACATAGACGAACGATTTATGAACCGTAAAATTTCGTTTCGCAGCTCCTCTTTACTCACCATAATAAATAGCATTTCTGTTACTGACTTATTGGGAATTGTCCCTACCGAGCTGTACGATTTACATCGCAATTTCCTGAAACTAAAAGAAATAAAGTTGAAGCATCCTCTTCCTGCGGTCAAGCTTTATATTTCCTATAACAAATACTCGTTAAATAATCTGGTCTTCTCCCGTTTCATAGACCGCTTAAATGATAGCTTCTGATTAATCATCAATGGATAATATTATATTTATACAATGAATTCATTGTATAAATATAAAATAATGTGCTCTATCTTGCTTCGTTTACCCTATAATTAGCGGATTCATCTCACGAGTCACCCAGTAACGTTCAGAGAGCGTTTTCAGATGTCTATTTATAAAATCCCGCTTCCACTGAATATTTTAGAAGCTGCACAGGAACGTATTACCTGGACACTTAACACCTTGCCCCGTGTTTGCGTTTCTTTTTCGGGGGGTAAAGATTCCGGATTAATGCTGCATCTTACCGCCGAACTTGCCAGAAAATTGGGAAAAAAATCTGCGTTTTGTTTATCGACTGGGAAGCACAGTTCTCTTGTACCATCGACTATGTACAGTCGTTACGCGAGTTGTATACCGACGTTATTGAAGAGTTTTACTGGGTAGCACTCCCACTCAAGACGCAAAATTCCCTTTCACAATACCAACCAGAATGGCAGTGCTGGGAATCTGATGTCGAATGGGTGCGTCAGCCCCCGCAAGAAGCGATAACCGATCCTGACTTTTTCTCCTTTTACCAGCCAGGCATGACCTTCGAACAATTTGTACGTGAGTTTGCCGAATGGTTTTCACAAAAACGTCCGGCGGCGATGATGATCGGCATCCGTGCGGATGAGTCCTACAACCGTTTTGTCGCCATCGCCAGTTTAAGTAAACAACGTTTTGCCGATGATAAGCCCTGGACCACAGCCGCACCAGGCGGTCACAGCTGGTACATTTACCCCATCTACGACTGGAAAGTAGCTGATATCTGGACCTGGTATGCTAATCATAAAGCCCTATGTAACCCATTGTATAATATCATGTATCAGGCAGGCGTCCCCCTGCGTCATATGCGAATTTGCGAACCTTTTGGCCCGGAGCAACGGCAAGGATTATGGCTCTATCACGTTATCGAACCGGATCGCTGGGCTGCTATGTGCGCACGAGTTAGCGGGGTAAAAAGTGGCGGCATTTACGCCGGACATGACAATCATTTTTATGGTCATCGGAAAATCCTCAAACCAGAGCATTTAGACTGGCAAGAGTATGCATTATTGCTGCTTGATAGCATGCCGGAGAAAACGGCTGAGCATTACCGCAACAAAATTGCCATTTACTTGCATTGGTATCAGAAAAAAGGTGTCGAGGTGCCACAGACCCAGCACGGGGACATTGGCGCGAAAGATATCCCCTCCTGGCGGCGAATTTGCAAGGTGTTACTGAATAACGATTACTGGTGTCGGGCATTATCATTTAGCCCAACCAAAGCGAAGAATTATCAGCGTTATAACGAACGGATAAAAGTAAAACGTCAGGAGTGGGGAATACTATGCAACAACAATTAACGCAGGATTTAACCCAATTTCTCGCCAGCTTGCCGGAAGACGATCGCATCAAAGCGATTAACGAAATCCGCCTGGCGATCCATCAGGTTAGCCCCTTTCGTGAAGAGCCAGTAGATTGTGTTCTGTGGGTTAAAAACAGCCAACTTATGCCAAATGATTACAACCCAAACAATGTGGCACCGCCCGAGAAAAAACTGTTACAAAAATCCATTGAGATAGATGGTTTTACCCAACCTATTGTGGTCACGCACACAGATAAAAATGCTCTGGAAATCGTGGATGGCTTTCACCGTCATGAAATTGGTAAAGGCTCTAACACGTTAAAAATGCGATTAAAAGGATATTTACCGGTTACCTGTCTGGAAGGAACACGTAACGAACGCATCGCCGCGACTATTCGTCATAACCGCGCTCGTGGACGCCACCAAATCACAGCCATGTCAGAAATCGTTCGTGAACTCAGCCAGTTGGGATGGGACGACAATAAAATCGGCAAAGAGCTGGGTATGGACAGCGACGAAGTGTTGCGCCTGAAACAAATTAACGGCCTGCAAGAGTTATTTGCTGACCGTCAATATTCCCGCGCCTGGACAGTAAAATAATTACAGCTGGCGCAGGCGTTCAGCTGCCGCCAGCAACGTCGATTCCTTCTTGGCAAAACAGAGACGAATGAGCTTATGGGGGAAGGGATCGGCGCAAAATACCGACAGCGGGATCGCCGCCACGCCATGCTCCCGCGTCAGCCACTGGCAAAACTCAACGTCATCCAGCGAAGAAACCGCGCTGTAATCCACCAGCAAAAAGTAAGTGCCTTCGCAGGGTAAAATCTCCAGCCGACTCTCACTTAAGGCGTTCACCAGAATATCGCGCTTCTGGCGATAAAAGTCCGGTAACGCAAGATAGTGTTCAGGTTCTGCTCGCAGCATATCGGCAAGGGCCAGCTGCGCCGGGGTATTCACCGAAAAAGTCAGATACTGATGCACTTTGCGGATCTCGGCGCTGATGGGCGCAGGCGCAACACAATAACCCACTTTCCAGCCGGTCATATGATAAGTCTTGCCAAACGATGACACCACCACCGCCCGCTCACGCAGTTGCGGATGCGCCAGCACACTGGCATGGCCCTGCTGTGAAAAGTTGATATGCTCGTAAACTTCATCGCTAATAACAAAAATCTCGT
The DNA here is from genome assembly GCF_002966045.1 of Escherichia sp. MOD1-EC5189. Lineage (NCBI taxonomy): Bacteria > Pseudomonadati > Pseudomonadota > Gammaproteobacteria > Enterobacterales > Enterobacteriaceae > Escherichia > Escherichia sp. MOD1-EC5189. The sequence continues at coordinate 92,489 of NZ_PTRX01000017.1, forward strand.
GCCCGGCAATTGCCTGCCACAAAGCGGAAAAATCAGTCTGCTGCCAGACAGTAGCACTGGGGTTATGCGGGGTGTTAAGGATCACCAGTCGGGTGCGCTCGCTTAACAATGCGGCAAATTCCTGCCAGTCCACGCGAAAATGCGGTGGTTGCAGTGCAATACGTTTCACTATTCCACCCGCAAGCATGATGGCGGGGGCGTAACTGTCATAGCTGGGATCAAAGCAAATCACTTCATCGCCATTGCGCACCAATGCAGTAATCGCTGCGTACAGCGCTTCCGTCGCCCCTGCTGTTACGGTGATATCGCTGTCGACATCTGGTTGATAGCCATACAGCCGTTCCGTTTTCTGAACAATCGCCTCGCGTAATGCCGGCACGCCGGTCATGGGTGCGTATTGGTTTGCTCCCTGGGCAACGTGGTACGCCAGCCGTTCCTGCAAATAGCGCGGACCATCAAAATCAGGAAAGCCTTGCGACAGGTTAATCGCCTGGTGTTGCTGCGCCAGTGCGCTCATCTGGGTGAAAATAGTGGTGCCAAGTTGTGGAAGTTTGCTTTGTGGAATCAGAGAGTTATTTGTCATTTTTATTGTGCCTGACAAAGTTGCGTGTTGAAGCCACTATAACACGATGCTAGTATTTGGCAATCAAGACGTTTAGATGTCTAAATAAAACAATAAGGACAACACAACATGCCTCACAATCCTATCCGCGTCGTCGTTGGCCCTGCTAACTACTTTTCTCATCCCGGCAGTCTCAATCACCTGCATGATTTTTTCACTGATGAACAGCTTTCTTGCGCAGTGTGGATCTACGGTGAACGTGCACTTGCCGCGGCGCAAACCAAACTTCCAACGGCGTTTGAACTGCCAGGAGCAAAGCATATTTTGTTTCGCGGTCATTGCAGTGAAAGCAATGTGCAACAACTGGCGGCTGAGTCCGGTGACGATCGCAGCGTGGTGATTGGCGTCGGCGGCGGCGCACTGCTCGACACCGCGAAAGCCCTCGCCCGCCGTCTCGGTCTGCCGTTTGTTGCCGTTCCAACGATTGCCGCTACCTGCGCTGCCTGGACACCACTCTCTGTCTGGTACAACGATGCCGGACAGGCGCTACATTATGAGATTTTTGACGACGCCAATTTTATGGTGCTGGTGGAACCGGAGATAATCCTCAATGCGCCGCAAGAATATCTGCTGGCAGGAATCGGTGACACGCTGGCGAAATGGTATGAAGCGGTGGTGCTGGCTCCTCAGCCAGAAACGTTGCCACTAACCGTGCGGCTGGGAATCAATAATGCGCAGGTCATTCGCGACGTCTTGTTAAACAGTAGCGAACAGGCGCTTGCCGATCAGCAAAATCAGCAGTTAACGCAATCATTTTGCGATGTGGTCGATGCGATTATCGCCGGAGGCGGAATGGTCGGTGGTCTGGGCGATCGTTTTACGCGTGTGGCGGCGGCCCATGCCGTGCATAACGGTCTGACTGTACTGCCACAAACCGAGAAATTTCTCCACGGCACCAAAGTCGCTTACGGTATTCTGGTACAAAGCGCCTTGCTGGGTCAGGATGATGTGCTGGCGCAATTAACCGGGGCGTATCAGCGTTTTCATCTGCCGACCACGCTGGCGGAGCTGGAAGTGGATATCAATAATCAGGCAGAGATCGACAAAGTGATTGCGCACACCTTGCGTCCGGCGGAATCCATTCATTACCTGCCGGTCACGCTGACACCAGATACGTTGCGTGCAGCGTTCGAAAAAGTGGAATCGTTTAAAGCCTGACGTACAAATTTAGCAGCAGCGCGCGCCGCCTTTTCCACCGTAGCGCGCGTCCTGCCGCTCACGGAAAAACTCCTCGTAGGTCATCGGCGTTTGATCGGGATGGTTAACCCGCATATGTTCGACATAGTTGTCGTAATCAGGCATACCAATCATCAGCTTCGCCGCCTGACCTAAATATTTTCCGGCTTTTGCCAGTGAATCAAACATCAATACCTCCGGTAATCAGGTTGCTGAGAGAGTGCATTAATAGCTATCAACGCGCTCGGTCAGTCCCCTCGCCCCACCGGGGAGAGGGTTAGGGTGAGGGGGAACCCCAGGCACTACGCCAACATCCCCCCTCACTCTGACTTTAGTGCGCGCCTTTCGCCTGCGCCACGATCTCCTCGACATTTTCCGGCATTGGCTCATACGGCGTTTCTTTCGCCGTTGGCTTCGGATCTTTCAATGCTGCCAGTGCCGTCTTAATCGAGAACAGCGCCAGAACCACCACAACCACCATAAAGAAGATGGTTAATCCGGCATCCAGACGGTTGTTGAACACCAGTTGCGCCAGTTGTGACTCAGTATACTGCGACGGAATATTGCCGCTGTCGATCATTGCCTGGAACTTGTTAGCAATCGCCAGAAAACCGACTTTCGCATCCGGGCTAAACGCTTTCTGCCAGCCTGCGGTCAGGGTACAAATCAGCAGCCAGGCCGTTGGTACCAGCGCCACCCAGGCGTAACGTTGACGTTTCATCTTGAACAACACCACGGCACAGAGCATCAGCGCCATCCCTGCCAGCATCTGGTTGGCAATACCAAACAGCGGCCACAGAGTGTTAATACCGCCCAGCGGATCGACCACGCCCTGATGCAGAAAGTAACCCCAAGCCAGCACGCACAGCGCCGTTGCCAGCAGGTTAGCAGGCAGTGAATCGGTCCGTTTCAGGCCCGGAGAAACCACGCCCAGCAGATCCTGCAACATAAAGCGCGCAGCACGCGTACCCGCATCCACCGCCGTCAGAATAAACAGTGCTTCAAACAGAATGGCGAAGTGATACCAGAACGCCACATCCATCATGCCACCCAGCGCGCCGTGCAGAATGTAGGCCATCCCCACTGCCAGGGTCGGCGCACCGCCCGCACGGGAAATGATCGACTGTTCACCCACTTCGCTGGCAATCTGATTTAACGTATCTGGCGTAATGCTAAAGCCCCAGCTACTCACTACCTGCGCAGCAGATGCCACTACATCCGCCGTCCCCGCCGGAGCCAGCACCGCCATCGGGCTGTTCATCGCGAAGTACACGCCCGGATCGATGATACAGGCAGAAACCAGTGCCATAATCGCCACGAAGGATTCCATCAACATCCCACCGTAGCCGATAAAGCACGCCTGACCTTCGTTCGCCAGCATCTTCGGTGTGGTGCCGGAAGAGATCAGCGCATGGAAGCCAGACACCGCGCCACAGGCGATAGTAATAAACAGGAACGGGAACAGATTACCGGTCCATACCGGACCAGTGCCATCTACAAATTTGGTCAGCGCAGGCATGGTCAGCGTCGGACGCATAATCAAAATGCCTACCGCCAGACCGACGATAGTCCCGATTTTCAGGAAGGTAGAGAGGTAGTCACGCGGAGCCAGCAGCAACCACACCGGCAGAACCGCCGCCACAAAACCGTAACCCACCAGCATCCAGGTCAGCTGCACGCCGGTAAAGTCAAAGTACGGTGCCCAGGTCGGGCTTTCTGCCACCCAGCCGCCAGAGATAATGGCGAAAATAAGGAATACCAGGCCAATCACCGACACTTCCCCAATGCGGCCCGGACGCAGATAGCGCAGGTAAATCCCCATGAACAGCGCCAGCGGAATGGTGAACGCAACGGTATACGTTCCCCACGGGCTATGAGTCAGGGCTTTCACCACGATCATCGCCAGTACTGCAAGGATAATGACCATGATCATAAAGCAGGCCACCAGCGCAATCACCCCGGCGGTTGGCCCCATCTCTTCTTTAACCAGCTCGCCCAGCGAGCGACCGTCACGGCGCGTGGAAACAAACAGCACCATGAAATCCTGCACCGCACCGGCAAGAACCACCCCGGCAAGCAGCCAGATCATCCCCGGCAGGTAACCCATTTGCGCTGCCAGTACCGGCCCCACCAACGGGCCTGCTCCGGCAATGGCCGCAAAATGGTGACCGAACAGCACTTTCTTGTCCGTCGGCACATAGTCCAGCCCGTCGTTATGGCGCACCGCTGGCGTCATACGCGTCGGGTCAACCGCCAATACATTTTTGGCGATATAAAGACCATAAAAACGGTAAGCGATCAGATAGATACAGACCGACGCCACCACAATCCACAGCGCGTTGATCTGTTCCCCACGATTTAAAGCAATGTATCCCAGAGCAAATGCTCCCATTACAGAGAGCACTGTCCAGACGAGGTATTTCCCTGATTTGTTCATAGTTGTTATCCGTGTGCGTGTCCATAGAGATGTTACATTTTGTTTCTATAACATCTTTGTGCAATTTAACAACACAGCAACTATGTAAATCGGAGTTGAAACCAATATTTAACTTAACAATGTTAACTTGATCACTTCGTTAACTGAGTTTTCCTGCAATCTCATTTAATTCTGTCGTGTTCATCCCAAAACCGCCGTACCCAGCCGACAAGTGCAGCAACGCCGCCCCTGCTCATCGAAAACAACGATTTCCCAGCTCTGATTTTGCCGCCCAAGATGCAGCGGCTGGCAGACGCCGCGTACCTTTCCCTCAGACACTGGGCGATGATGTGTGGCGTTAAGCTCCGTGCCCACCACGCACTGTCCGTCGCGAGTCATCATAAATCCGGCCATCGATCCCAGGGTTTCCGCCAGCGCCGCCGACGCGCCGCCATGTAGTAAACCGAACGGTTGATGAGTACGGGTATCAACCGGCATTTCGGCTTCCAGCACATCATCGCCCAGACGGGTATAAACAATTCCCAGATGCGCCACCATTGTGTTATCGCTGGTGGCGTTCAGTTCGTCGAGCGTTAAATGGCGTTTCCAGATCATGCTTATGCCCCCAGTGTTGAGCCGCCATCTACCACAATATCCTGTAGGGTGATATGGCTGGCGAGGTCAGAGGCGAGGAACAAAATCGTGTTGGCGATCTCTTGTGGACGGGCGATTTTCCCCAGCGGAATGCCGAGTTTAAACTGCTCGCCAAAGCCGCGAATACGCTGCTCTTCGGCGTCATCACTCACCCACAGCGTGCGTTGCATATCGGTGTCGGTGGACCCCGGGGAAACCACATTACAGCGTACACCGCTACCCGCCAGTTCCAGCCCGACGCTCAACGCCAGGCTTTTCAGCGCCGCTTTCGACGCACCGTAAGCGCTCATACCAATACGCGGCGTGTGTGCAGCGTCGGACGCCACAGTAACAATCGCCCCGCCCCGCTGACGACGAAACTGGTTCATGGTCTGCTGGAACAGGTTAAACGCACCGCCGACGTTAACCGCAAAAGTCTGCTGCCAGTCCTCCTTGCTGAGCTGATCGGTCGCGCCCATGCGCAAAATTCCCGCCGCATTGACCAGCACGTCCAGTCGCTCCGTTTGCGCTAACAGTCGCTGACACACTTGCGCCACCTGCGCAGCGTCGGCTACATCCATTACTTCGGTCGCAAAGGGATATTGCTCCAGAGTGAACGCTTGATCAAAACCTGTAACTTTCGCTCCGGCCTCAACAAATGCCAGCGCCGTGGCGTAGCCAATACCTTTCCCCGCGCCGGTTACCCAGACATTTTTGCCGCTGAAATCCATCATTTCACCTCGCGGGAGAGTAGCTTCCACCAGGCGTCGATGGTCGGATTTTTCGCCAGCATGACAAAATCGATATCGCCATGCACTTTGCGCCAGCGCGCCGCCAGCGCCATCATGCGCACCGAATCCAGACCGTAATCAATTAGGTTGTCGTCATCGAAGGGTTCATCGGACTCGTCCAGCAACGGCAGGATCACCTCACGCAGCGCCGATTTGCTGGCGGGGATAGGTGCTGGCAGCAATTCTTCGGTCATCACCACCCGGCCAGAACGTCCGGCCACATATTTCAGCGACATCAAATGCTCGTCACGGCTGAAATCGGCCAGCGCATCCGCCACCATAAACGGTTTAATATCGCGCATAAATGCGTCGGTTGCGGTGGTCATACAGCCAATGTGGGCGTACACCCCGGTTATAATCAGTTGGTTACGTCCACTCTCTTTGAGCATTTGCTCCAGCGGAGAACGATGAAACGCGCTGTAACGCCACTTCACCAGCACCGTGTCGTCGGCATCTGGCGTCAGGCGATCCACCACCTTTTGCTGTTCCGGTGAGCGGGTCAGGCCCGGTCCCCACATATCATTCAACAGCGCCCGATCTTCATCGCTCTGCTCTTTCGGCTGGGCGGTGTAATAAACCGGGATATTGTGCTGTTTGCAGTAGTCGCGTAGTGCCGCAATATTCGCGATCACCTGCTCCATCATCGGACAGTTCTCGCCCCAGAAGCTGACAAAATAGTCCTGCATATCATGGATTAACAACGCGGCACGTTGCGGCTCAAAGGCCCAGTTGACTTTATTGTGCGGAATATCGTGAGACTCCGGCAGTGCGTAAGCCTGTAATTTTGGAATAGCCATCGTGTTCTCTCCTTCAGGCTGATGCGCGTGACGCCAGCCACTGACGTAATTGTTTTTTATCGACTTTCCCGACCGCCGTCAGCGGAAGTGAATCTACGCACTCCACGCGATCCGGTAATTTAAATTCGGCAATACCCTGTTCACGCAGGAAACGACGCACCTGTACCGCACGCAGTGGTTCTTTTACCACCAGATAAGCACAGCTTTTTTCGCCCATCAGCTCATCTTCCATACTCACCAGGGCGGCGTAGATCACCGCCGGATGGCGCAGTAACAGGTTTTCGATCTCTTCGGCAGCGATCTTCTCGCCGCCACGGTTGATCTGATCTTTCTCGCGCCCCTGCACGGTGATGTACCCCTCTGGATCAATAGAGATCAGATCGCCGGAACAGTAAAAACCGTTGGCATCAAAGGCGCTGGCATTGTGCTGTGGACTTTTGTAATAGCCGCGGAAGGTGTACGGCCCGCGCGTCATCAGGCGTCCAACTTCCCCTTGCGGCAGTGGATTTCCGTCAGCATCGGCAACCCACACTTCATCATCCGGACACATTGGATAGCCCTGGGTATGGATAATTTTCTCCGCGCTATCATCAAGACGGGTGTAGTTCACCAGCCCTTCCGCCATGCCGAATACCTGCTGTAACTGGCAGCCAATCTCTGCGGGAATACGCGCCGCAAGCGTGGCAGAAAGACGTGCGCCACCGACCTGTAACAGTTTCAGCGAGGCAAGCTGCGCCCGGCTTTCACCTTCGGTCAGCGCCTGTAACCACAGGCTGACTGCTGGTGGCACCAGCGCAGTGACGTTCACCTGATGTTTTGCAATCAATGGGAAGCAGAGCGTGGCGCTAGGGTCGGCAGCCAGAACGACCGTGCCGCCAGCGAGAAAGACGCCCAGCGATCCTGGCGAACTCATGGCGTAGTTGTGGGCCGCAGGAATCGCGCACAGGTAGCGTGTCTGTTGCGTGAACTGACAAATCTCGACGCTACGACGTACGCTGTAGTAATAGTCATTGTGAGTGCGTGGGATCAGTTTCGGTGTGCCGGTGGTACCGCCAGAAAGCTGAAAATAGGCCACTTCATCGGCAGGTGACGGTGTGGCAGTAAAATCCTCTGCCGGATGGTTAATCGCATCCTGCAAGTTATGCTCACCGCTGTCGTTCAGCAGCTGCACCACGCGAATAGAGGAGTGCTCTGCAACAAATGTATTGAGGAAATCATCCCCGCTAAACAGCGCATGTTGGCGATCGGCAATCAGTAACACCGGTTTAATCTGGCTGGCGTATGCGTTCATTTCACTACGCTGATGACTGAACAGCGCCAGCACCGGTGCAACGCCCAGTTTTAACAGCGCAAAAAAGGTAATATACAATTCAGCGACGTTACCCAGTTGTACCAGTGCGGTTTCACCGGGTTTAATGCCCTGACGACGCAAGCTACAGGCGAGATTATCCGCCGCCTGATTCAGTTCCCGGTAACTCAACTGACGCTCGCCGTCGATGACCGCGATGCTGTCGCTTGCGGCATGACGAGTCAGAATGTCGGTCAGCGGCAAATCCTGCCAGTAGCCTTTTTCCCGATAGCGACGGGCAAACTCTTCCGGCCAGCGGGTGAATGGAATGCTCATCCTCGCTCCTTAATGCAATCCAAAAACGTTCAACATGGTAGAAAGTTTGACGCCCGTTTCGCGCCATTCACCCAACGGTGAGGACGCAGGCACAATCCCCGCTCCGGCAAACAGACGCACCTGATTTTCCCGCAGCTTCGCGCAGCGGATGGTCACCACCCACTCGCCGTTACCTTCGCTGTCACACCAACCGACAATGCCGCCAAACAGTTCGCGGTCGAACGGTTCCAGCTCAGCAATCACCTGGGTCGCGGCCTGATGCGGGAAACCGCTCAGCGCGGGGGTCGGATGCAGCAGACAGGCCAGAGTCAGTGCGTTTTCTTGCGAATTCGCTTTGCCTTCAAAGGGTGTTGCGAGATGCCACAGCGTCGGCGTGGTGATCAATTGTGGGGAGGATGGAACGTGTAACTCACTACTGCGTTCGCGCAGTACCTCTTTCATTGCCTGAGTCACCAGTTCATGTTCATGGCGATCTTTTTCTGACGCCAACAGACGATTACCCGCTTCGCGATCAAGCACGTCATCCGGCTGACGACGCGCGGAACCGGCTAACGGAATGGAGCTAAAACGCTCGCCGTCTTTACGCAGCAGCAGTTCCGGGCTGGCTCCCAGCAGGACGCCACCATCAGCTAACGGCACATGGAAGTTGTAACTAACCGGGTTTTGCGCAATCAACCGTTCCAGCAATACGCCACTATCAATGGCGGCGTCAGTGGTGATATCAATCAACCGTGACAACACCACTTTGTCGACTTGCGGCGTGGCGGTCAGTGCGGCGGCGCGGGCAACCATCTGTTCAAACGTAGTTTGTTCCGGAATTGCCTGACGTTCCACCACGTTCAGCGACTGGCTGCGAGTAAAACGGCGGGCTGAAGTCTGTTTTTCCTGCCGGGAGAACGACTGCCAGGATTCGGGAATATACAGCGACGAAGGCTGACGTGGATCGAAGGGAATCGCCCCAACCATCACCGGATTTTTAATGCCCTGCGCTTTGGCATCGGCAAACAGCGCGGTGAGTTTTTGCTGGAAGGGACTGTCGGGCGAATCCCCGTTCACAGCCGGTTCATCAAAGCGGGCGAAACATCCTGACGTCGTAAAACTGCGGTACGGCGACATAAAGAAAAAGCGATTGGGCGCAAGTGTTGCCATGGTCTGCTGTACTTCCTCAGCCAGTGACGTATCCATATCATCCTCCACAAAATGATAAAGGCTTTAATAATGATTATCATTTATATTTTCGGTCGCTAACCTAAAAGCAAACGAGCACTATGTCAACTCTTGAGGCAATGCAATCTGCAAGTCGGGGTTGCATCTGCTTGTGGTTACAATGAAAATGAGAAGCATTAACTTCATTAATAACAGGAAGCTGATTTGTGAGACTCGCCCCGCTCTACCGCAACGCCCTTCTTTTAACCGGACTTTTGCTTTCAGGAATATCTGCAGTTCAGGCTGCCGACTGGCCGCGTCAGATTACTGACAGTCGTGGTACTCATACCCTGGAAAGCCAGCCGCAGCGTATTGTTTCCACCAGCGTCACCCTGACCGGCTCACTGCTGGCGATTGATGCACCAGTGATCGCTAGCGGCGCGACCACGCCGAATAACCGCGTAGCGGATGACCAGGGTTTTTTACGCCAGTGGAGCAAGGTAGCGAAAGAACGCAAACTGCAACGTCTCTATATCGGCGAACCGAACGCCGAAGCAGTAGCCGCACAAATGCCGGATCTGATTTTAATTAGCGCGACCGGCGGCGATTCAGCGCTAGCGCTATACGATCAGCTTTCCACTATCGCACCAACGTTAATCATCAATTACGACGATAAAAGCTGGCAGTCGCTGTTAACGCAACTTGGCGAAATTACCGGGCATGAGAAACAAGCGGCAGAGCGGATTGCACAGTTTGATAAGCAACTGACGGCGGCGAAAGAGCAAATCAAATTACCGCCGCAGCCGGTCACTGCCATTGTCTATACCGCCGCCGCGCACAGTGCCAATCTCTGGACAGCTGAATCAGCACAAGGACAGATGCTGGAACAACTCGGCTTTACGCTGGCCAGGTTGCCCGCAGGCTTAAACGCCAGCCAAAGCCAGGGCAAACGCCATGACATCATTCAGCTTGGTGGGGAAAATCTGGCGGCAGGGTTAAATGGCGAGTCGCTATTCCTGTTCGCCGGTGATCAGAAAGACGCCGATGCGATTTATGCCAATCCACTGCTCGCGCACCTGCCTGCAGTACAAAACAAGCAGGTTTATGCGCTGGGAACCGAGACGTTCCGACTGGATTACTACAGCGCCATGCAAGTGCTGGATCGGCTTAAGGCGCTGTTCTAAGCATTAACTGTCAGACGCTGTCACCTGCGGCGGCGTCTGGCGAAAACGACGCAACTCCACCAGTACCAGCAACAACAACACGCCGATAATCAACAAACCAAAACCACTCGCGCTTGCGGAGGCCACCGGCGTCATCATCGCCCCCAGACCGCCCAACACCGCCGCGCCTATGGCATCACCCGTCACGTTTTGTGCCGTCCACAAACCGTTAATCCGCCCTAACATCGCTTCCGGGGTTTGCGTTTGCAGCATTGTGTATTGCAGCAATGAACTAACCGCGCTCAGCCAGCCGAACAGCGCCAGGCAAACCACGCCTAAAATCCACATCGGCATCAGGCCAAACAAACCAATGGCGAGGAACGATCCCAGCGTGGAGAGCAGCATCAATAACCCTGGTCGCGCACTATGTGCCAGCTTCCCGCTGGTTAACGCGCCAATAGCTGCACCGAGCGGGATCGCCGCATAGAGAAAACCAATCTGTGCCGCCGACATCTGCCAGTTGTCAGCCAGCGCCGGATACAGTACCCGTACCGCGCTCGCCATCGTCAATAATCCCCCCAGCAGTGCAATCCCTCCCACCAGCGGGCTGGCGAGCAGAAAACGAAATCCTGCCAGTAATGATTTCAACGGATGCTCACGCGGTTGCGGTGGCGGAGGTAGCGCCGGAAGGCTTAACAACGGTAGCAAGGTAATAAACGTGCCCGCCGCCGCCAGCCCGTAGTTCCAGGCTACGCCGCCAGTCGCCAGCAGTAAGCCGCCAATCATGGGCGAAATTACCGATCCCAGCCGCACGGTCAACATGGTGATTGCCCCGGCCTGCATTAAATTTTCACGCCCAACTAATGCCGGAGTCGCCGCCAGCAGCGCCGTAACGCCAAGTGACGCGAAAAAGCCATCCCATAATCCGAGTAAATAGATTGCCAGCAAAGACGGCTCCGGCAGCAACGCGTTCAGGCACAGACCAATGAAGCCAATGCCACAGGTGCCGCGCGCCAGCAAAATCACTTTTTTGCGCTCATAGCGATCCGCCAGCACACCGCCGACCATCAAGCCGACAAACATCGCCCCGCCGGTCAGCGTCACCGAAAGCCCCACCTGCCAGGTAGAATGCGTCATCATCTGGATCTGCACTGGCACCGCGACGCCGAGCAAACCCAGAGAAACAATAGAGATAAAACGAGCGAGGAATACTGCGCGAAACGCCGGGTGCGTTTTCAACAGGCTGAGGTTAAGCAGCCAGGATTGTTTATTCATTACAATGCCTTGCCATCAAATATTTTAAATACCTATTCTTAGGCTGCACATGCTAACATATCCAAATAAGATCGATAACGATAATTAATTTCATTATCATGGAAGTTCGTATGTCTGGTTCTGTTGCCGTGACACGCGCCATTGCCGTGCCCGGATTGCTGTTATTACTGATTATCGCGACAGCATTAAGCCTGCTCATTGGAGCAAAATCACTCCCCGCTTCCGTAGTGCTGGAGGCCCTCTCCGGCACCTGCCAGAGCGCCGACTGCACCATCGTGCTCGACGCGCGACTGCCGCGTACCCTTGCCGGTTTACTGGCAGGCGGCGCGCTTGGCCTTGCCGGGGCGTTAATGCAAACCCTCACCCGAAACCCACTTGCCGACCCCGGCTTGCTTGGCGTGAACGCCGGAGCCAGCTTTGCCATTGTGCTGGGCGCGGCGCTGTTTGGTTACTCATCCGCGCAGGAACAACTGGCGATGGCCTTCGCCGGGGCGCTGGTGGCCTCGTTGATTGTTGCCTTTACTGGCAGCCAGGGCGGTGGGCAGTTAAGTCCGGTGCGTTTAACTCTGGCGGGCGTGGCGCTGGCGGCAGTGCTGGAAGGGCTGACCAGCGGCATCGCCCTGCTTAATCCCGACGTCTACGATCAACTGCGTTTCTGGCAAGCCGGTTCGCTGGATATTCGAAATTTACACACCTTAAAAGTGGTGCTGATCCCTGTGCTGATCGCCGGAGCAACTGCGCTATTACTGAGCCGCGCACTGAACAGTTTAAGCCTCGGCAGTGACACCGCGACGGCGCTGGGCAGTCGCGTAGCACGCACGCAGTTGATTGGCCTACTGGCGATTACCGTGCTTTGTGGTAGCGCGACGGCGGTAGTTGGCCCGATTGCCTTTATTGGCCTGATGATGCCGCATATGGCGCGCTGGCTGGTAGGTGCCGATCATCGCTGGTCGCTGCCCGTCACGCTGCTCGCCACACCTGCCCTGCTGCTGTTTGCCGATATTATCGGGCGGGTGATTGTTCCCGGCGAACTGCGCGTTTCTGTAGTCAGTGCCTTTATTGGCGCACCAGTGCTGATCTTCCTTGTACGACGTAAAACGCGAGGTGGCGCATGATTTACGTCTCTCGTCGATTAATTATCACCTGTCTGCTGTTGCTAATAGCTTGTGTGATGGCAAGCGTGTGGGGATTACGCAGCGGTGCCGTCACGCTGGAAACCTCTCAGGTATTTGCCGCGCTGATGGGTGACGCACCGCGCAGTATGACAATGGTGGTCACCGAATGGCGTTTACCGCGGGTACTAATGGCACTGTTGATTGGTGCGGCACTGGGCGTCAGCGGCGCGATTTTTCAGTCGTTGATGCGTAACCCACTCGGCAGCCCTGACGTAATGGGCTTTAACACCGGAGCGTGGAGCGGCGTGCTGGTAGCGATGGTGCTGTTTGGTCAGGACCTGACGGCTATCGCACTGGCAGCAATGGCGGGCGGCATTGTCACTTCGCTGTTAGTCTGGCTGCTTGCCTGGCGTAACGGTATCGACACCTTTCGGTTGATTATTATCGGCATCGGTGTTCGCGCCATGCTGGTGGCCTTTAATACCTGGCTGTTGCTGAAAGCGTCATTAGAAACGGCGCTAACAGCGGGTTTGTGGAATGCCGGATCGCTCAATGGCCTGACGTGGGCAAAAACCTCGCCCTCCGCGCCCATCATTATATTGATGCTAATTGCCGCCGCCTTACTGGTAAGGCGGATGCGCTTGCTGGAGATGGGTGATGACACCGCGTGTGCGTTAGGCGTCAGCGTCGAACGTTCACGGCTGTTAATGATGCTGGTCGCCGTAGTACTTACCGCAGCTGCCACTGCCCTGGCGGGGCCGATTTCCTTTATTGCTTTAGTCGCGCCACACATTGCCCGCCGTATCAGCGGCACCGCTCGCTGGGGTCTAACCCAGGCAGCGCTGTGCGGTGCGCTGTTACTGCTGGCAGCCGATCTCTGTGCTCAACAACTGTTTATGCCGTATCAACTTCCGGTTGGCGTTGTTACCGTCAGCCTCGGCGGTATTTACCTTATCGTCTTGTTAATTCAGGAGTCTCGCAAAAAATGACCGAATCAGTAGCCCGTTTGCGCGGCGAACAGTTAACCCTCGGATATGGCAAATATACCGTTGCGGAAAATCTGACTGTAGAAATTCCTGATGGTCACTTCACAGCGATTATCGGGCCAAATGGCTGCGGTAAATCCACGTTACTGCGTACCTTAAGCCGCCTGATGACGCCTGCTCACGGGCATGTCTGGCTGGATGGCGAGCACATTCAACATTACGCCAGTAAAGAGGTCGCACGCCGGATTGGTTTACTGGCGCAAAACGCCACCACGCCGGGAGATATCACCGTGCAGGAGTTAGTAGCGCGCGGGCGTTACCCGCATCAACCGCTGTTTACCCGCTGGCGTAAAGAAGATGAAGAAGCGGTAACGAAAGCGATGCAGGCCACAGGAATAACTCATCTGGCAAATCAAAGCGTTGATACCCTCTCCGGTGGGCAACGTCAGCGAGCGTGGATCGCGATGGTGCTGGCCCAGGAAACGGCAATTATGCTACTCGACGAACCCACCACCTGGCTGGATATCAGTCATCAGATTGATTTGCTGGAATTGTTAAGCGAACTGAACCGCGAGAAAGGCTATACCCTGGCGGCGGTACTGCACGATCTTAATCAGGCCTGTCGGTACGCTAGCCATTTGATTGCATTACGTGAAGGGAAAATTGTCGCTCAAGGAGCACCAAAAGAAATAGTCACTGCTGAACTGATTGAGCGTATTTATGGTTTGCGTTGCATGATCATTGACGATCCGGTAGCCGGAACTCCGCTTGTGGTGCCGCTCGGACGAACGGCACCTTCAACCGCGAAGATTTAAACTAAGTGGTCTGCCATCATGGCATCCTGTTTTCTGGATGCCATGGCATGGCGCAACAGCACGCTACCACAAGCCACCATACCGCCGATCAACGCAGAAAGGATCACGATAATCGCCTTACCCGGACCGTCTTTTTTTACCGGTAATGACGGACGCAACTGATATTTAAACGGCGTAAAATTCACATCGTTGACATTTGTTTTTGTTAATTGCTCGACGAGATACTGACGATTACGTAATTCACCATTCAGCTCCGCAACGTCAGTGACCGCTTTTTCAATTTCCAGTTTACGTTCAATACCGTCTGCGCCGAGAGAAATAGAAAAGTCGGGGTCATCTTTAACTGCCTGACCATTGCTATAAACGGGCTTTTTAATTCCTGCCGCGTTGGCAATGTCGAGTGAATAATTGAGGCGCTGAATGTTTGCATCAAGTTGGTTTTTCGTTTTAATGCGATCCTGAGCCAGTTTTTCTTTTTCAAACTGGGTTTTGATTTCCAGTTTATTACGGACGTTTTCTAGCGACTCTTTCACCACCAACGCAGAGATATAATCGATATACCCGCTCAAAACGGTCTGCGCCTCTTCACTGGTTGGCGCGGTGAAACTTAGCGTCCAGGAGGCATACAGTGACGGTTCATCTTTTTTCTTACTGGCATTGTCATCAACCGCTTTCATTTTTTCGCTCAATGCGACGATAGCGCGATGCAAATCCAGTTCGTCGATTTTCGCCTCTTTTAATTGGTCCATCACATAAGGTGATGAGCGCAGGTACTCTTCCAGCAAGCTAACCGACTGAAACTTCTTGATAAACAGGTTAAATGCTTCTGTACGATCAATTTTGATATCCAGATCCAGCACACGAAGCTTAGTGAATGTTTTCTCAAGCGCCTGCCACTGAACAGGTTCTGGAGGCGTGACAACCGCCGCGCTGGTCCATTTTTGCGGCAGGATGAAAGAGATCAGTAAACCTGCGCAGGCAAACGCAAAAACGACCGCCATGACCGTTTTTTTGGCCCGCCATAAAACTTCAATTAGATTAAGTAAATCAATTTCATTATTACTGGGCGACGCCAGAGGATACTCGGGAAAATGAGCGTCACTTCCCTGTTTAATATTCAGTGATGACATGGGGTATAACCTGAAAATGAGTCCAATAGGGGGAAATCTCCACGGCGCTCACTTTACCAGTTGGTGAGAATTATCCGAAGCTGAAGTTTGTAAATTCCTCCCACTGAATGCAACATTCACTCTATTTCAGAGAAATATCCGTTAAATTGATAAATTAAATAAATAATAAACCCATAATCATTTATTGTAATTATGGGTTTATAGATAATATAAATTTACTTATTTAGCGTCGAACGAATAATTGGCCCTATTTTTTCAAACGCCATCGGCGAGATAATATCCACATGCGCGCAATCATGACGATAGATATCCAGCTCCGCAATCCATGGTGCCCAGGCCCGTTCGGGAGTCATCCCCTCCTGAAGCGTGCGTTCGGCAACAAACAGCGTCGCTTTTCCATCAAACGGAACACTATGGGCAGTGGTCAACAAGCGCACTGCATCAGCGTAGTTGCCTTCAATGGTGGTAAACAGCTCCGTTGAAGTATTTCCCTGCTGTGCCGCCAGGAAAGCTTCACGTTCGCGGTTAATCTCCGCCAACACTTCCGGGTCCAGACCATTAGCTTCTTTTTCCTGCCAGTTCTGCGTTTCTGGCGGCCAGGTATCCAGCAAGCCAAGAAATGCCACCTGTTCGCCACGGGCACGCAGCCGTGCCGCAATCCCCTGCGCCAGCGTACCGCCCAGCGAATACCCCAGCAGGTAATAAGGGCCGTGCGGTTGTTGTTCAAGTAACGTTGCCAGATGTGCTTCGCAGACTTCATCCAGGTTTGCCGCCGTCTGCATGGGGCCATGAGGGCGCGGAGACTGGATGCCAATAATCGACCATTGAGGATCGAGATAACGCGAGAGCACGCTAAACTGCCAGGCAAAACCAGATGCTGGATGGAAACAAAACAGCGTCGGGCCATTACCTTCACGCAACGGCAGGATGGTTTCAAATCCCATGCGCTGGGTGCTGTCTTCTTCACCATCAATAACCGTTGCCAGTTTGGCGACGGTTGACGCGACCATCACCTGCCCCGGCGTCACCTGACGGGCAAACTGTCGACTAAGTTGTGCTGCCAGTTTCATTGCCAGTAGCGAATGACCGCCAAGCGCGAAGAAATCAGCGTCAGCATCCTGCACGTCACAACCCAGCAATGACGAGAACGCCGCGGCGATAATCGTTTCACTGCCCGCTTTCGGCGCACGCCCCGACGCTTGTGCCTTCAGTTCCGGCAACGGTAAGGCTTTGCGATCCAGCTTACCGTTGGCGCTAAGTGGTAACTGCGGCAGTTGCAGCAGAACCACGGGCACCATATGCGGTGGCAATTTTTCGCGAAGCTGCGCCTGCAATGCGCTGGTATCCAGCGGCAGGCCCGATTGCGACACCAGATAGCCCACCAATTGACGCGCATCCCCTCCGGTGGCTGCCGCCTGATTAATCACACAAGCGTGGGTAACTGCTTGCTCGACATCCGGCAGCGCCTGCATCACACGATCGATTTCGCCCAGTTCAATCCGCTGACCACGAATTTTTAGCTGATCATCACTACGCCCGAGATACTCCACCGCGCCGTTATCCAGCCAGCGGGCAACATCTCCGGTACGGTACATGCGTTCACCGGGCGCGAAAGGATCGGCAATAAAGCGGCTGGCTGTCAGATCGGGTCGTCCAAGATACCCCTGCGCCAGTTGAATACCGGTGAGATAGAGATCGCCTGCCACACCCGGCGGCACCGGATGCATCATCGCATCGAGAATGCGCAGGCCCGTGTTCCACACCGGGTAGCCAATCGGCACACTGCTGCCGCGTACCGCTGCAAATTCAGCACCAAAGGCTGGATACCAGCTCACATCCACCGCCGCTTCCGTCGGGCCATAAAGATTATGTAACGGCGCGCCGGTTAACTGCTGCCATTCGCGACATAAATCGGCTGGTAAGGCTTCTCCGCTACAGAAAACCTGTTTCAACGTCGCGCAACTCTGGCGAGCGGTTTCCGGCGTCAACGAAGCAACAAACGCCGCCAGCATCGACGGTACAAAATGCGTGGTCGTTACGCCATATTCGGCAAAGAATTGCTGCATAGCGAGCGGATCGCGGTGCGCTTCCGGTTCAGCCATCACCAGTTTCGCCCCGGCAATAAACGGCCAGAAAAACTCCCACACCGAGACATCAAAACTGCACGGCGTTTTTTGGGCAACAACATCTTCGCCTGTGAGCGGGTAGTGGTTTTGCATCCATAACAGGCGGTTAACGATAGCCGTCTGCCCGACCATCACCCCTTTCGGCCTGCCGGTGGAACCGGAGGTAAAGATGATATAAGCCGTGTGGTGCGGTTGTGAAAGTTGCAGCGGCGCACTGCCCTGCGGTGTAAGCGGGGCGTTATAGCAAAGACTGGTTAAATTGGGGATATCGCTAAAGCGCGGCAGTTGATCATCGGTGGTGATTAACAGTGACGGACGCGCATCTTCCAGCATCATTTTCAGGCGATCGTCCGGATAGCCCGTATCCAGCGGTAGCCAGGCCGCACCTGCTTCAACTATCGCATGTAGCGCCATAGTCAAAAAGACCGAGCGCGGTAGTGCCACCGCTACGCTGTCGCCAGGTTTAACGCCGCGCTCACGCAGCAGATTCGCCAGCGCCACCACCTGCTCGCGCATTTCCCGATAGCTAAACTGGTAACGCGCATCTGCCAGCGCCGGAGCATCCGGTGTTTTTGCCGCTTGTTCTGCCACCAGCGCGCTAAGCGTAGTTTCTGGAATCTCAACCTGAGTGGCGTTGATCTGCGCCAGCTGTGCATACTCTTCTGGCAGCAGAATATCGACATCGCCGCACAACCGCGCCGGATCCGCGGCAAACTGCGCCGTCAGCATTTTCAGCCGTTCAGCATGCTGGATTAACGTTGGCTCATCGTAACGCTGATTATTGGCGAGGATCTCAATACTCAAATCACCGTTTTCATCCGGGAAAAGGGCCAGTTCAAGGTCATTAACCGGACCGGTTGCCAGGGTATGGGTTTGCGCCTGTACCCCCGGAATATCTAACTGATAATCAAATACTTTAATATTGAGCACCGGACCGAACAGCGGTTCCTCTCCCGCCGCGCGCCCGCTGTCACGGACAATTTGTTCGGCATCGTAACGTTGATGACGACGCATTTTTTTCAGTTGTGCCGCTAGTCGTGCTGCCAGTTGCGGCAATGTTTCTTGTGCCTCAATGTGAATACCCAACGGCAACACGTTGAGCACGGGTCCGGTAGCCGTCAGCGCCGCTGAGCCCAGTCGACGCATAAAGATAAATCCGGCGGCGTAGTCCATGCGGCTGCACAATCGCCCCAGCCACAAAGCCGCCAGCGCAAGGGCTATATCGGTACGCTGCACACCTGAAAGTTGCGTAGCCAACTGGCGGAATTCCCCGCCGTTAAATTCCAGTTTCAGACGAAAAATATCTGCCGAGGCGCTGCGCCCCGGTAAAGGGGCTGGAGAAAGTGACGCGGGCGGTGGTAGTTGACGACGTTGCTCCGCCCAGAATGCCGCATCACGCTGCCAGGCTTCGCTTTCGCGGTACTGCTGGTACTCTTCCACTACCTCAGCGAAAGGCGTAAACGGCGAAGCAGGCGTTGGTTCGCCACACCCCCATGCACAGTAAATGTTGGCGATCTGGCGGGTAATGGCCGGGAAACTGAAGCCATCGACCAGCAAATGGTGGTAACGCTGATACCAGTACCAGCGGTTATCTGCCACCTGTATCAGTTGATGAAAAACCAGAGGTTTACCGCTATCGACGCGCAGATCTTGTTGCAAATCCGCCTGCATTAATGCCTGCGCAGTACCGTGCGGATCAATGTTGGTTCGCAGGTCGATAATTTCTGGCAGTTCGAACGTCAGCGCATCATCGACCCATTGCCAGACTTCGCCGTTATCTTCCGTAAAACGCATCCGCAGCGTATCTGCTTGCGCAAATCCCGCAACCACCGCGCGAGCCAGTAATGGCGCATCAATCTCTCCGGTTAACTCAACGTAATGCGCCACGCTCCAGGCGGAGGGTAAATCCGACAGTTTTTCTGCCATCCAGATGCCGGGCTGTGCGGCGACCAAAGGTAAATGCTGACTCATTGCGCCTCCTGCTGCTGGATGAAATTCGCCGGTGTCAGAGTACGCCAGTGGGCGTCCAGCCACTGCTGGCAGGACGCCTGTGACTGCGGCTGACACACAACATCCCAGCCTGCCGGTAAGGCGCACTGTTGCGGCCACAGACTGAATTGCCCCTGCGCATTGCGTAAAATGTAAAACACGCCCTGCGGATCATCGAAGGGATTACTGAATGCCATATTCAACTCCTGTCATGGAAAAGTGGTTGCCAGAGGTCGATTAGCCCCTGCATCAAGCCACCGCGCCAACAAAGCGCATCATGTCCGCCGTCAACCTGACGCCAGAAAATGGATTCTTTTAGGGGGGCTAATTGCGCATACAGCGCCTGATTGGCCCGCATGATCATCGGCTCGCGAAGACCCGCTTCCAGCACAATGCGCAGACCTTCGGCGCTAACTTCACCAGCTTTGAGCTGTTCAAGTAACACGCCCTCTTGCTGCCCGCCCCGATGCGGCCACCAGTACGATCCCGACTGGCTTAATACACAGCCAAAGCGTTCAGGCCAGTGCAGTCCGGCATACAGCGCGGAAAGTCCACCAAAACTCTGCCCTGCGACCACGGTGCGATCGGCGTGATCGCTAAAGGGGGCGATAGTTTTCACCTGGGGTAATAACTCTTGCTGTACTGCCAGCCAGAAATCCGCATTACACGGCAGTTCGTGGGCACGTTGCGTGGTGTCGATAGCGTCGATCAACACGTACACGGCGGGAGGAAGTTGCTGACGATGGGTCAACGAAGTCAGCACAGGCCAGACGGGCATACTCTGCGCCCAAAATTCGCCATCAAGTAAAACTGCCAGCGGACGTTCTTCTGCTGTTGCATCGCCGGTGGTAAAAATCCATACACGGCGTGAATTTTTCAACCGTTCACTTTTCCAGATAATTTCTTTGGCAGGCGTTTCTGGCGCTTGCGGACAATCCCATCCTGGTTGCAGGGGCGCTTGCGGCATTTCGAGTGCAGAAACAGCGTGCCCTCGCCCGCCTTTCCAGCTTTGTGGATTTAGCGGATCGGCTATCGCCTGGGGTAATAGTTTTCGCCAGCCTTCGCGCAATTCGAGGCGATCAGGTGATGGTGCAGAAAAAATGTCATCACGTTCGGTAGGAATAAAACAGTAGCTGCCGCGCCAGTTGGCATTGAGTTGTGTCGTCCACTGCCAGACATCGGTCCCTGCAATTCGCTGCATCGACTGGGGCTGGCTGTTCTGATGGTGATCGGTCACGCCAGTGATATAGACCCATACGCGCTTTATCGTCGAGTGGTCTTCAGAACCTTGTGGATCACGCCACCAGAAAGTGACCTGATACATTTCGTCATTCAGACGCTGACATTCCGGGCCATGTTTCGACTGCCACCAGCTCTCACTTCCTACTTTTAACGCCGTCACACCATAACCCCATGTTTACTGTGCAATTTTTCATTGATTGCAGAAATATATTGATAATATTATTGATAACTATTTGCATTTGCAATAGCGTAATGGCGCGCCGTGGGAAGCGCGGACATTAATTAACCAACTGCACTGCGTGTCTTTCAGGATCAAAGGT
Organism: Escherichia sp. MOD1-EC5189; assembly: GCF_002966045.1. NCBI lineage: Bacteria > Pseudomonadati > Pseudomonadota > Gammaproteobacteria > Enterobacterales > Enterobacteriaceae > Escherichia > Escherichia sp. MOD1-EC5189. The sequence continues at coordinate 113,855 of NZ_PTRX01000017.1, forward strand.
TTTCGCGGTAGCGGGATACGTCGTATTGATGACGACTACGCCCGACAGTTGCAATTCGTGGCAAAAATGCAGGAATAAAACAATGAACAAGAAGATTCATTCCCTGGCCTTGTTGGTCAATCTGGGGATTTATGGGGTAGCGCAGGCACAAGAGCCAACCGATACTCCTGTTTCACATGACGATACTATTGTCGTTACCGCCGCCGAGCAGAACTTGCAGGCGCCTGGCGTTTCGACCATCACCGCAGATGAAATCCGCAAAAACCCGGTTGCCCGCGATGTATCGGAGATCATTCGTACCATGCCTGGCGTTAACCTGACCGGTAACTCCACCAGTGGTCAGCGTGGTAATAACCGCCAGATTGATATTCGCGGCATGGGTCCGGAAAATACGCTGATTTTGATTGACGGTAAGCCTGTCAGCAGCCGTAACTCGGTGCGTCAGGGCTGGCGTGGCGAGCGTGATACCCGTGGTGATACCTCCTGGGTGCCGCCTGAAATGATTGAACGTATTGAAGTTCTGCGTGGTCCGGCAGCTGCGCGTTATGGCAACGGCGCGGCGGGCGGCGTGGTTAACATCATTACCAAAAAAGGCAGCGGCGAGTGGCACGGCTCCTGGGATGCTTATTTCAATGCGCCAGAGCATAAAGAGGAAGGTGCCACCAAACGCACCAATTTCAGCTTGACCGGTCCGCTGGGCGACGAATTCAGCTTCCGTTTATATGGCAACCTCGACAAAACTCAGGCTGATGCGTGGGATATTAACCAGGGCCATCAGTCAGCGCGTGCCGGAACGTATGCCACGACGTTACCAGCCGGGCGCGAAGGGGTGATCAACAAAGATATCAATGGCGTGGTGCGTTGGGACTTCGCCCCTATGCAATCACTCGAACTTGAAGCGGGCTACAGCCGCCAGGGTAACCTGTATGCAGGTGATACCCAAAACACCAACTCCGATTCCTATACGCGCTCGAAATATGGCGATGAAACCAACCGCCTGTATCGCCAGAACTACTCGCTGACCTGGAACGGTGGCTGGGATAACGGCGTGACCACCAGCAATTGGGTGCAGTACGAACACACCCGTAACTCGCGTATACCGGAAGGTTTGGCGGGCGGCACCGAAGGGAAATTTAACGAAAAAGCGACACAAGATTTCGTCGATATCGATCTTGATGACGTGATGTTGCACAGCGAAGTTAACCTGCCGATTGATTTCCTCGTTAACCAGACGCTGACGCTGGGGACTGAGTGGAATCAGCAGCGGATGAAGGACTTAAGTTCCAACACCCAGGCGCTGACCGGAACGAATACCGGCGGTGCTATTGATGGTGTAAGTGCCACTGACCGTAGCCCATATTCAAAGGCAGAAATTTTCTCGCTATTTGCCGAAAACAACATGGAGCTGACTGACAGCACCATCGTAACGCCGGGGCTGCGTTTCGATCATCACAGCATTGTCGGCAATAACTGGAGTCCGGCGCTGAATATATCGCAAGGTTTAGGCGATGACTTCACGCTGAAAATGGGCATCGCCCGTGCTTATAAAGCGCCGAGCCTGTACCAGACTAACCCGAACTACATTCTCTACAGTAAAGGTCAGGGCTGCTATGCCAGCGCGGGCGGCTGCTATTTGCAAGGTAATGATGACCTGAAAGCGGAAACCAGCATCAACAAAGAGATTGGTCTGGAGTTCAAACGCGACGGCTGGCTGGCGGGCGTCACCTGGTTCCGTAACGATTATCGCAATAAGATTGAAGCGGGCTATGTGGCTGTAGGGCAAAACGCAGTCGGCACCGATCTCTATCAGTGGGATAACGTGCCGAAAGCGGTGGTTGAAGGTCTGGAAGGATCGTTAAACGTACCGGTTAGCGAAACGGTGATGTGGACCAACAACATCACTTATATGCTGAAGAGTGAAAACAAAACCACGGGCGACCGTTTATCGATCATCCCGGAGTATACGTTGAACTCAACGCTGAGCTGGCAGGCACGGGAAGATTTGTCGATGCAAACGACCTTCACCTGGTACGGCAAGCAGCAGCCGAAGAAGTACAACTATAAAGGTCAGCCAGCGGTTGGACCGGAAACCAAAGAAATTAGCCCTTACAGCATTGTTGGCCTGAGCGCGACCTGGGATGTGACGAAGAATGTCAGTCTGACCGGCGGCGTGGACAACCTGTTCGACAAGCGTTTGTGGCGTGCGGGTAATGCCCAGACCACGGGCGATTTGGCAGGAGCCAACTATATCGCGGGTGCCGGGGCGTATACCTATAACGAGCCGGGACGTACATGGTATATGAGCGTAAACACTCACTTCTGATGCTAACGTCAGATTGTTGACAAAGTGCGCGTCGTTCATGCCGGATGCGGCGTGAACGCCTTATCCGGCCTACAAAAATCTTGTCAATTCAATATATTGCAGGATAGTGTAGGCCTGATAAGCGTAGCGCATCAGGCAGTTTTGCGTTTGTCATCAGTCTCTAATATGGTCGATATGAAAACTACGCATACCTCCCTCCCCTTTGCCGGACATACGCTGCATTTTGTTGAGTTCGATCCAGTAAATTTTCGCGAGCAGGATTTACTCTGGCTGCCACACTACGCACAACTGCAACACGCTGGACGTAAACGTCAAACAGAGCATTTAGCCGGACGGATCGCTGCTGTTTACGCCTTGCGGGAATATGGCTATAAATGTGTGCCCGCAATCGGCGAGCTACGCCAACCTGTGTGGCCTGCGGAGGTATACGGCAGTATTAGCCACTGCGGGACTACAGCATTAGCCGTGGTATCTCGTCAACCGATTGGCATTGATATCGAAGAGATTTTCTCTGTACAAACCGCAAGAGAATTGACAGACAACATTATTACACCAGCAGAACACGAGCGACTCGCAGAATGCGGTTTAACCTTTTCTCTGGCGCTGACACTGGCATTTTCCGCCAAAGAGAGCGCATTTAAGGCAAGCAAGATACAGGCCGCTCAAGGTTTTCTGGGTTATCAGATAATTAGCTGGAATAAACAGCAGATCATCATTCGACTAGAGGATGAGCAGTTTGCTGTGCACTGGCAGATAAAAGAAAAAATAGTCATAACGCTGTGCCAACACGATTAATTGACAACATCTGGTACGATTCGCCCGCAGCCATCACTGACCACGGGCGAAAGTGTAAAGCAGGTGCCTTACCATCCTGACCTGACAACCGGATATGCGGGGATTACTCCCCGCACAACGGCTACTTCTT
>NZ_PTRX01000018.1:0-115336 GCF_002966045.1 Escherichia sp. MOD1-EC5189
ACGCACCGCACACGGAAGCCATAGAAGAAGAACCGTTGGATTCGGTAATTTCAGACACTACACGTACGGTGTACGGGAATTTGTCCATATCCGGCATTACTGCCAGCACGCCGCGCTTCGCCAGACGACCGTGACCAATTTCACGACGCTTCGGAGAACCGACCATGCCAGTTTCACCTACGGAATACGGAGGGAAGTTGTAGTGGAACAGGAAGGTGTCAGTACGTTCGCCCATCAGTTCATCAAGAACCTGTGCGTCACGTGCAGTACCCAGCGTTGCGGTAACCAGTGCCTGCGTTTCACCACGGGTGAACAACGCAGAACCGTGAGTACGCGGCAGCACGCCAGTACGCACATCCAGACCACGGATCATATCTTTTTCACGACCGTCGATACGCGGTTCGCCTGCCAGTACGCGGCTACGAACAACATTTTTCTCGATAGCGTGCAGAATTTCACCCAGTTCGTTTTCGTCCAGGGTTTCGTCTTCAGCAAGCAGCGTCGCGATGGTTTCAGATTTGATGACATCAACCTGCGCATAACGCTCTTGTTTGTCGGTGATGCGATAAGCATCGCTCAGACGAGCTTCAGCCAGCGCAGCAACGCGCGCGTTCAGCGCTTCGTTTACCGGCTCCGGCTGCCAATCCCAACGCGGTTTACCGGCTTCTTTCACCAGTTCATTGATGTTCTGAATAACAACTTGCTGTTGTTCATGACCGAACACCACTGCGCCCAGCATCTGGTCTTCGCTCAGCAGTTCAGCTTCAGATTCAACCATCAGCACGGCAGCTTCTGTACCGGCAACAACCAGATCCAGTTTGCTCTCTTTCAGTTCGTCCTGAGTCGGGTTCAGTACGTACTGGTCATTGATGTAACCTACGCGGGCAGCACCAATCGGACCATTGAACGGAATACCAGACAGAGAAAGTGCTGCGGAAGCACCAATCATCGCAACGATATCCGGGTTAACCTGCGGGTTAACAGAAACCACGGTGGCGATAACCTGAACTTCGTTGACGAAGCCTTCCGGGAACAGCGGGCGAATCGGGCGGTCAATCAGACGCGCGATCAGCGTTTCGCCTTCGCTTGGGCGGCCTTCACGACGGAAGAAGCTACCTGGGATACGACCAGCAGCGTAGGTACGCTCCTGATAGTTAACGGTCAGCGGGAAGAAGTCCTGACCTGGTTTGGCTTTTTTCTGACCAACAACGGTAACGAATACCGCGGTGTCATCCATGCTAACCATAACAGCGGCAGTAGCCTGACGAGCCATCATGCCGGTTTCCAGAGTCACGGTGTGTTGGCCGTACTGGAATTTACGAACGATCGGATTAAGCAATGTAATATCCTTTCTCTTTCTTAGACAGCACCTTACGGCACTGGTGTTAATACCCGATCTTCTGCGCATCCTCGCGACTAATGACAACCCTAACCCAGCCCAATGTGGGTAAAGCCTCTCATTAGCCGCGCGAACCTCTGCAACGGAAGATCATTCATAGCAACAATACATTAGTTTCCAGTGAATTGCTGCCGTCAGTTTGAAAAAAGGGGCCACTCAGGCCCCTTTTCTGAAACTCGCAAGAATTAGCGACGCAGACCCAGGCGCTCGATGAGCTGGGTGTAACGTGCTACGTCTTTACGTTTCAGGTAGTCGAGCAGTTTACGACGCTGAGAAACCATGCGCAGCAGACCACGACGGCTGTGGTGATCTTTTTTGTGCTCTGCAAAGTGGCCCTGCAGGTGGTTGATCTGTGCAGTCAGCAGTGCTACCTGAACTTCAGTAGAACCGGTGTCGTTTGCGTCACGACCAAACTCAGAAACGATTTTAGCTGTTGCTTCAGTACTTAGAGACATTTTAAAACTCCAAAGTATATAGAATGAAAGGACGCCGATCTCTAATTCAGCGATCCCAGTGTACGTTACGCAAAGTGTTAAACAATTTACGCGACGTTAAGCGGCAGTATTCTACTCGTAGCGACTTGTTATCGCAAGACGGTTAACATTACGCCGGGTATTCAACCACCAGGCGACGAGGCGCAACGCGGCCTTCATCGTCAATTTCGCCCATACCGATAAACTTGCCGTTCTCACCTTCTGTAACGCGAACCAGTCCTTCCAGCGGCGCACCGGATGTACGAACCGGGTTACCATTTTTGAAGTAAACAGAAGACGTTAACGGAAGATTCACCACCGGATAGTCCGAAGCTGGACTGTCCATTGGCATCAGTAATGGATCAAGTAACTCCGCTGCCGGAATATCCTGCTGTTCGGCTTGCTCAACCCGTTCACGCAGATGTTCCAGAGTCACCATCCGTTCAACCGGATATTTACTTACAGCCAGACGACGCAGGTAAATAACATGCGCGCCACAGCCGAGTTTTTCGCCGAGATCGTCAATGATAGTGCGGATATAGGTGCCTTTTGAGCAGTGAATTTCCAGCTCCAGTTCATTGCCTTCGTGGCGAATAAACAACAATTCATAAACGGTAATCGGGCGTGCTTCACGCGGGACTTCAATTCCCTGACGCGCATATTCGTACAGTTTTTTGCCCTGGTATTTCAGTGCTGAATACATCGAAGGGATCTGTTCGATATCACCACGGAAAGTATCCAGTGCCGCCGCCAGTTGCTCTGCACTAAAGGTTACCGGACGTTCTTCAACGATTTGTCCGTCAGCGTCAGAAGTATCAGTACGCTGTCCAAGACGCGCAATCACCCGATAGCGTTTGTCGGAGTCCAGCAGATACTGGGAAAACTTCGTCGCTTCCCCGAGGCAAATCGGCAACATGCCGGTCGCCAGCGGGTCCAGCGCACCGGTATGCCCGGCACGATTAGCGTTATAAATCCGTTTCACTTTTTGCAGTGCATCGTTGCTGGACATACCCTGTGGTTTATCCAGCAACAAAACGCCGTTAATGTCGCGACCGCGACGACGAGGACGACTCATTAGTCCTCCTTGCTGTCGTCCGGATTAACACGACGTTCTTCGTCATGTTTGACCACGCTGGTCACCAGGTTTGACATACGCATCCCTTCAACCAGCGAGTTGTCGTAGAAGAAGGTCAGTTCCGGCACGATACGCAGGCGCATCGCTTTCCCCAGCAGGCTGCGGATGAAACCAGAGGCTTCCTGCAACGCTTTGATGCCCGCTTTAACCGCGTCTTCATCTTTGTCGTTAAGGAACGTCACATATACTTTTGCATACGCCAGGTCACGAGACATTTCGACACCGGAAACGGTGGTCATCATGCCCAGACGAGGATCTTTAATTTCGCGTTGCAGGATGAGAGCGATCTCTTTTTGCATTTCCTGCGCTACGCGCTGCGGGCGACCAAATTCTTTCGCCATAATAAATTCTCCTGACAAAAAAGGGGCTGTTAGCCCCTTTTTAAAATTAATTTCAGGTGGAAGGGCTGTTCACGTAGCCTGATAAGACGCGCCAGCGTCGCATCAGGCAATCCATGCCGGATGCGGCGTAAACGCCTTATCCCGCATAGAACCCTAAAACCTTAAGCGATGGTACGTTGGATCTCGATGATTTCGAATACTTCGATCACATCGCCAGTGCGGACGTCGTTGTAGTTCTTAACGCCGATACCACATTCCATACCGTTACGGACTTCGTTAACGTCATCTTTGAAGCGGCGCAGGGACTCCAGCTCGCCTTCGTAGATAACCACGTTGTCGCGCAGAACGCGGATCGGATTGTGACGTTTAACCACACCTTCAGTAACCATACAACCTGCGATGGCACCAAATTTCGGTGATTTGAACACATCACGAACTTCCGCCAGACCGATAATCTGCTGTTTCAGTTCCGGAGACAGCATACCGCTCATCGCCGCTTTCACTTCGTCGATCAGGTTATAGATGACGGAGTAGTAACGCAGATCCAGGCTTTCCGCTTCAATCACTTTACGTGCAGAGGCATCAGCACGTACGTTGAAGCCAACCAGGATGGCGTTGGACGCCGCAGCCAGGGTAGCGTCGGTTTCGGTGATACCACCTACGCCAGAACCGATGATCTTCACTTTAACTTCGTCAGTAGACAGTTTCAGCAAGGAGTCGGAGATCGCTTCCACGGAACCCTGAACGTCTGCCTTCAGAACGATGTTCACTTCGTGAACTTCGCCTTCAGTCATGTTGGCAAACATGTTCTCGAGTTTCGATTTCTGCTGACGTGCCAGTTTAACTTCACGGAATTTGCCCTGACGATACAGTGCAACTTCACGTGCTTTCTTCTCGTCACGCACTACGGTAACTTCGTCACCCGCTGCCGGAACACCGGACAAGCCAAGGATTTCAACTGGAATGGACGGACCTGCTTCCAGCACTTCCTGACCCATTTCGTTACGCATTGCGCGAACACGACCGTATTCGAAACCACACAGAACGATGTCGCCCTTGTGCAGAGTACCTTCACGTACCAGAACGGTAGCAACCGGACCACGACCTTTATCGAGGAAGGATTCGATAACCGCACCGCTCGCCATACCTTTACGTACCGCTTTCAGTTCCAGAACTTCTGCCTGCAACAGGATAGCGTCCAGCAGTTCATCGATACCGGTACCTGCTTTCGCAGACACGTGTACGAACTGGCTTTCACCGCCCCACTCTTCCGGCAGGATGCCGTACTGAGAGAGTTCGTTCTTAACGCGATCTGGATCGGCTTCTGGTTTGTCGATCTTGTTCACTGCAACCACGACCGGCACGCCTGCCGCTTTCGCGTGCTGAATTGCTTCGATGGTCTGCGGCATTACGCCGTCGTCGGCAGCAACAACCAGGACTACGATGTCCGTTGCCTGCGCACCACGTGCACGCATTGAAGTAAACGCGGCGTGCCCCGGGGTGTCCAGGAAGGTGATCATGCCGTTTTCAGTTTCAACGTGGTATGCACCAATGTGCTGGGTAATGCCGCCTGCTTCGCCAGAGGCCACTTTCGTTGAACGAATGTAGTCCAGCAAAGAGGTTTTACCGTGGTCAACGTGACCCATGATGGTCACAACCGGCGCGCGCGGTTCAGCCGCAGCACCCGTGTCACGGTCGCTCATTACCGCTTCTTCCAGCTCGTTTTCACGACGCAGGATAACTTTGTGGCCCATCTCTTCAGCAACCAGCTGTGCGGTTTCCTGATCGATAACCTGGTTGATGGTTGCCATTGCGCCCAGTTTCATCATCGCTTTGATGACCTGAGAACCTTTAACTGCCATCTTGTTCGCCAGTTCGCCAACGGTGATGGTTTCGCCAATCACAACGTCACGGTTAACGGCCTGAGCTGGCTTCTGGAAGCCTTGCTGCAGCGAAGAACCTTTACGTTTCCCGCCTTTACCGCCACGTACTGCTGCGCGTGCTTCTTCACGATCAGCTTTTGATTCAGAGTGTTTGTTGCCTTTCTTCGGACGCGCTGCTTTCGCGTTACGACCACGGCCACGGCCGCCTTCGACTTCACGATCGCTTTCGTCTTCTGCCTGGCGAGCATGTTGAGAAGTAGTAACGTGATAATCGCTGGAATCTTCAGTCGGTTCCGCGTTATCAGTCCATTTGTTTTCTTCCGCCATACGACGTGCTTCTTCAGCAACGCGACGTGCTTCTTCTTCGAGTTTACGACGCGCTTCTTCTTCAGCTTTACGCTTGAGCTCTGCAGCTTCCTGCTCACGGCGGGCTTTTTCAGCCTGGGCGTTTTTAGTCATATCGTCTTGTTGATTGCTCACTTTGTCTTTTTCCGCAGCTTCACGTTTCGCTTGTTCAGCGGCTTCACGCTTAGCTTGTTCTGCGGCCTCACGTTCAGCTTTTTGTTGCGCCTCGCGTTTGGCCGATTCTTCTGCCTCACGACGGGCTTGCTCTTCCGCTTCACGCTGCGCCTGCTCTTCCGCAGCAAGGCGTTCAGCCTCTTGCGGATCGCGTTTCACAAAGGTGCGTTTCTTGCGGACTTCGATTTGTACCGATTTGCTTTTTCCACCGGTACCAGGAATGTTAAGGGTGCTGCGGGTTTTACGTTGCAGCGTTAATTTGTCCGGGCCTGAATTTTTCTGATTCAGGTGGTCAATTAAAGTCTGTTTCTCTTGTGCGGACACAGAGTCGTCAGCAGACTTCCGGATACCTGCATCAGCAAATTGCTGTACCAGGCGTTCCACGGAGGTCTGTCGCTCTGCGGCCAGCGTTTTAATCGTTACATCTGTCATGCTGTTCCTTCCTGCTACAGTTTATTACGCTTCGTCACCGAACCAGCAAATATTACGGGCAGCCATAATCAGTGCTCCGGCTTTTTCGTCGGTCAACCCTTCGATATCAGCCAGATCATCAATGCCCTGTTCGGCGAGATCTTCCAGCGTACAAACGCCACGGGCGGCCAGTTTGAATGCCAAATCACGATCTATCCCTTCAAGGTTCAGCAGATCGTCAGCCGGTTTGTTATCACCGAGGCTTTCTTCCTGGGCCTGTGCAATGGTGGCCAGTGCATTTTTAGCACGCTCGCGCAGTGCTTCAACGGTCGGCTCATCAAGGCCTTCGATTTCCAACAGCTCTTTCATCGGCACATAGGCCAGTTCTTCCAGCGTCGAGAAGCCTTCTTCTACCAGGACAGTCGCAAAGTCTTCGTCGATGTCGAGATATTTGGTGAAGGTGTCGATCGCTGCGTGCGCTTCTGCCTGATGCTTAGCCTGCAGGTCGTCAACGGTCATCACGTTGAGTTCCCAACCGCTCAGCTGCGAAGCCAGACGCACGTTCTGACCGTTACGGCCAATCGCCTGCGCCAGATTACCGGCTTCAACGGCGATATCCATGGTGTGTTTATCTTCATCCACCACGATAGAAGCAACATCTGCCGGTGCCATTGCGTTAATCACGAACTGCGCCGGGTTATCATCCCACAGGACGATATCGATACGTTCGCCGCCCAGTTCAGTAGAAACCGCCTGAACACGCGCGCCACGCATACCTACGCAAGCACCTACCGGATCGATACGTTTATCGTTGGTTTTCACCGCGATTTTCGCACGAGAACCCGGGTCGCGAGCCGCTGCTTTAATTTCAATCACTTCTTCGCCGATTTCCGGCACTTCAATGCGGAACAGTTCGATCAGCATTTCCGGCTTGGAACGGGTGACGAACAGTTGCGCGCCACGCGCTTCCGGGCGAACAGAATAGAGCACGCCACGAACGCGGTCGCCAGGGCGGAAGTTTTCACGCGGCAGCATATCTTCACGCAGGATCACGGCTTCAGCGTTGTTGCCCAGATCCAGAGAGATGTTGTCGCGGTTCACTTTTTTCACCACGCCGGTGATGATTTCACCTTCGTGTTCACGGAACTGATCAACCACCATCGCACGTTCGGCTTCACGCACTTTCTGCACAATAACCTGTTTTGCCGTCTGGGTGGTGATACGGTCAAAGGTAACAGACTCAATCTGATCTTCAACGTAATCGCCCAGATTCAGGCTTTCATCTTCAAAGCGCGCAGCTTCAAGAGTGATTTCTTTCGTTGGCTGGGTGACTTCATCAACTACCAGCCAGCGACGGAAGGTGTCAAAATCACCGCTTTTGCGATCGATTTGTACGCGAACGTCGATCTCTTGTTCGTATTTTTTCTTGGTTGCTGTAGCCAGCGCGCTTTCCAACGCTTCGAAAATTTTCTCGCGAGGCAGCGCCTTTTCATTGGAGACGGCTTCAACTACAGCCAAAATTTCTTTGTTCATCGCGGGCTTTTCACCTCATCCAGACTATTAAAAGTGGGGAACCAGGTTCGCCTTCTGGATATTACTCAGCGCGAACACTTCATCTTTACCTTCGACGGTAACTGTGATCATTTCACCGTCTACCGCTTTGATAACGCCCTGCCATTTACGACGGTTTTGTACCGCCATACGGAGAACCAGAGTCACCTCTTCTCCGACGAAACGGGCGTAGTGTTCAGCCGTGAACAGTGGGCGATCGAGACCCGGTGAGGAGACTTCCAGGTTATAAGCAACGGTGATGGGATCTTCGACATCCAGCACAGCACTTACCTGGTGGCTCACATCAGCACAATCATCAACATTGATGCCATCTTCACTATCAATATAGATGCGCAGTGTGGATGTGCGACCGCGAATAAACTCGATGCCAACCAGTTCAAAACCCAGGGCCTCAACTGGCGCAGTAATCATCTCTGTTAATTTTTGCTCTAATGTGGACAAGCCCACCCCCAAGACATAAAAAAAGGGCCTAAAGCCCAGTTATTCTGTAGTCAGATAACAAAAAACCCCGATAAATCGGGGCTTTATATAACTGAACCCTATAACCGCAACTGCGGTCTGGAGCACTTTCCAGAAGGATTTTTTCAAATCCCACTACGAAGGCCGAAGTCTTCACAGTATATTTGAAAAAGGACTCTAAGGGAAAGTGGTTGCGGGGGCCGGATTTGAACCGACGACCTTCGGGTTATGAGCCCGACGAGCTACCAGGCTGCTCCACCCCGCGCCTGAAACGTGGCAAATTCTACTCGTTTTGGGTAAAAAATGCAAATACTGCTGGGATTTGGTGTACCGAGACGGGACGTAAAATCTGCAGGCATTATAGTGATCCACGCCACATTTTGTCAACATTTATTGCTAATCGCGTGAATGAATATCCAGTTCACTTTCGTTTGTCGAATACTTTTGCCCTCTACTGCTCCTCCTTAAGCGCATTATTTTACAAAAAACACACTAAACTCTTCCTGTCATCGATAAAAGGTGATTAAATGAAAACTCATTTATTTTGCATAAAAATTCAGTGAGAGCGGAAATCCAGGCTCATCATCAGTTAATTAAGCAGGGTGTTATTTTATGACGACGATTCTCAAGCATCTCCCGGTAGGTCAACGTATTGGTATCGCTTTTTCCGGCGGTCTGGACACCAGTGCCGCACTGCTGTGGATGCGACAAAAGGGAGCGGTTCCTTATGCATATACTGCAAACCTGGGCCAGCCAGACGAAGAGGATTATGATGCGATCCCTCGTCGTGCCATGGAATACGGCGCGGAGAACGCACGTCTGATCGACTGCCGCAAACAACTGGTTGCCGAAGGTATTGCCGCTATTCAGTGTGGCGCATTTCATAACACCACCGGCGGCCTGACCTATTTCAATACGACGCCGCTGGGCCGCGCCGTGACTGGCACCATGCTGGTTGCTGCCATGAAAGAAGATGGCGTGAATATCTGGGGGGACGGCAGTACCTATAAAGGAAACGATATCGAACGTTTCTATCGTTACGGTCTGCTGACCAATGCTGAACTTCAGATTTACAAACCGTGGCTTGATACTGATTTTATTGATGAACTGGGCGGCCGTCATGAAATGTCTGAATTTATGATTGCCTGCGGTTTCGACTACAAAATGTCTGTCGAAAAAGCCTACTCCACAGACTCCAACATGCTTGGTGCTACACACGAAGCGAAGGATCTGGAATACCTCAACTCCAGCGTCAAAATCGTCAACCCGATTATGGGCGTGAAGTTCTGGGATGAGAGCGTGAAGATCCCGGCAGAAGAAGTCACAGTACGCTTTGAGCAAGGTCATCCAGTGGCGCTGAACGGTAAAACCTTTAGCGACGACGTAGAAATGATGCTGGAAGCTAACCGCATCGGCGGTCGTCACGGCCTGGGCATGAGCGACCAGATTGAAAACCGTATCATCGAAGCGAAGAGCCGTGGTATTTACGAGGCTCCGGGGATGGCGCTGCTGCACATTGCGTATGAACGTCTGCTTACTGGTATTCACAATGAAGACACGATTGAGCAGTATCATGCACATGGTCGTCAGTTGGGCCGTCTGCTGTACCAGGGACGTTGGTTTGATTCCCAGGCGCTGATGCTGCGTGACTCCCTGCAACGCTGGGTTGCCAGCCAGATCACTGGTGAAGTTACCCTGGAACTGCGCCGCGGGAACGATTACTCCATCCTTAATACCGTCTCAGAGAATCTGACCTACAAGCCAGAGCGTCTGACGATGGAAAAAGGCGACTCGGTGTTCTCGCCAGATGATCGTATCGGTCAACTGACCATGCGCAACCTGGATATCACCGATACCCGCGAGAAACTTTTCGGTTATGCCAAAACTGGCCTGCTCTCCTCCTCTGCCGCTTCGGGCGTGCCGCAGGTGGAGAATCTGGAAAATAAAGGCCAGTAATTCGACATCAACCCTGCCCTTCAGGGGTGGGGTTACCTTGCTTATCCTCAGTAAACTCCTTTCTTAGCATCACAAAATCGAAAACATCATGGTTTGCATCTACAACCCGTGAGTCTCCTTTATAGTGTGCAATCACTTCCTCCAGCGTTTGCGGCTGTTCCGGCTTTGTTACCCCCATCCACGCATTAATAAGGTAATTATTGTAAGCAGTGGAAAAGATATCGTTTTCCGTTGTGCGATCCACGCCATCCCCAAGAACGGGGCTATACCAGATAAACATCGGAACATGATATGCCTGCTGGCTGGCCTCCCTGCCTCCATGAAAATAAATGTTCTTCTTCGTCGGGTCGCGTTCCAGGCCATGGTCGGCAAAATACATGACCGAGGCTCGGCGATCTTTTAATAATTCAAAAACCTGACCTAGCAAACTATCTGTGTAATGAATGGAGTTGTCATAGCAGGCATCCTGATCGTCCTGTGGTTGAAACACGGCGCTGGATTGCGGATAGGCGCTACAAGCCGGTTCATGGCTTCCATTTAAATGAAGAACAATCAGTTTCTTTTGCTGCGTCTTTTGCTGTAACGCTTGCGATAAATGCGGCAACAACAATTCATCAAATCCTCTGACATAGACTGTTTCCATGGCGCGCATGGCGATACTGGTAACTGCTGTACCATTCTGCCGAAAAGCGGATTGCGAGCTTAGCCAGAAAGTCTGAAATCCTGCTTGATTAGCCATATTAATAATGTTGTCCGGGTAATTATGAATGTCATGACTCAAAACAGAATCAGCAGTTAAAGAAAGGGGAACCGACAGCGCAGTGTAAGGTGCACCGCTTATTGCTTGATTAAACAGTTTGATCTGTTTTCTTTGTGCTTCGACTTGCGGTGTCGTAGAGCGTGTATATCCATACAAAGACATATTGTCGACACGTACAGACTCCCCCACAATCAACACGTAGGTATCAATACCTGTATCCCTGACTGATAATTGAAAATACGGCACCGTGTTTGCAATTGATAGTAATCTTTGATGCTCTTTCGCTGCTAAAGCAAAATAATTGAGATTGAAAAACGGTGTATAGGTAGCAAATCGCGACGCTAGTATATATGGACTGAACGCTTTTTTATTTTTTGCATCTTTATAAGCAAATTGACAAGCGGAAAATAAACTGCCCGAAATGACAATCAGCAATAATATTCCTGTCACTTTTTTCGTCGGCAAGGAAACATCATATTTTATTATTACTGCCCAAAAAAGAAGGGATAAAAAGGCAAAAGCACATAGATAAGGGATATACATCCCCAGCATTTTGACAACTTCATCTGGATCACTCTGCAGCACACTAATCGCAAATCCATCATTGAAAGTTGTACCAAAGGTACACCATGAATAGAGGCTAATACTCATGTCTGCCGCTGTCAGTAACACAAATGGTGCGGCAACAAGCAGGCGAAGCGGAAGGGATGATATACGTTTAACAACCAGGATGGTCAGAACGAAGAACAGCAATCGCTGAACCATATGCGCTCCGGAAGAGGCGACTAAGTTCGTAATACCAAAAACAATAACACAAAGATACAACAACCAATGAGATTTAAAACTTCTAACAAATTTGTTGAATACTGTCATCCAGAAATCCAAGTTCACAACCAATATAAACAATTATCAACAATGTTCAATTTTATATCAGACATGTTTTTCAACGCTGAGCTATATCAGACCGAAACACTGTTAGTTTTTTCTTTTTAAATGATGCGGCCATTGTTCTCAGTAATTAAATAACATTATCAATGCGTCTCTAAACATTACGCAGAACGTAGCCATCAGTAGTTATACTGACAGGAGCAGGATGGTTTATCGAGAAGTAAACATATCCGTATTCGTACCGGAACTGGAGTTGACACAATAAAGTGCCAATTATGTCAGCAGTAGGGAAAAGTTTATAACTAAGGCGTACCGGCACCATCGTTTCAAAGTACCAGCTACGAGTAAAGCAACTGGACGAGATACAGATACCTGACAACCATTCCTCAGACCAGAACCAAAACGAAAAAAGACGCTTTTCAGCGTCTCTTTTCTGGAATTTGGTACCGAGGACGGGACTTGAACCCGTAAGCCCTATTGGGCACTACCACCTCAAGGTAGCGTGTCTACCAATTCCACCACCTCGGCACGGATACTACTTTTTAGTTCGGGATATCGCTGGTCGGCTTAGCCGGAGCAGCTGGCTGAGTTTGTTCGGTTTTGGCCGGTGCACTCAGGTTTTCCCATTCACTACCTTTATTGGTTTTGTTGCTATTGATGTTACCCAGCACCAGACTGATGATGAAGAATAACGTTGCCAGCAGCGCCGTCATGCGGGTCATGAAGTTACCAGAACCACTTGAACCAAACAGCGTAGCGGAAGCGCCTGCTCCGAAGGAGGCTCCCATATCAGCGCCTTTACCTTGCTGCAGCATGATCAGACCAACAAGGCCAATTGCCACAATAAGGAAAACTACTAAAAGAGCTTCGTACATAATCAACCTGTTCCTTGCGGAGTTGCCGCGTACCAATGCTTCAACCAATAAAGCGGGAATTTCTAATCTTTCCCACTGAAGCGGGTGTGAATACTAACCAAAGCGAATGACCTTCGCAAGGGCAATTTTATCGCATTGTATCAACTGCGGAAAAAAACAGCAAAACCGATATGTTCACCGAGAAAAAAGGCGACAATCGCCGCCTTTTTAGCCAGTTATATAACGCGTTAAACGGCTTTTACTGCATCGGCGATGCGGTGTGCAAATTCAGTCACCTGCGCTTCGTCTTCGCCTTCCACCATCACGCGAATTAATGGTTCGGTGCCGGATTTACGCAACAGCACACGTCCACGGCTACCCAGCGCCGCTTCAACTTCTGCGGTTACAGCTTTGACTGATTCATGCTCCAGCGGATCGCCACTACCTGCGGTGTAACGCACGTTAACCAGAATCTGCGGGAACATTTTCATGCCGCTGCAAAGATCGTGCAGGCTCATATGGTTACGCGCCATCGCCGCCAGCACCTGCAAACCAGCAACGATGCCGTCACCGGTTGTGGTTTTATCCAGCAGGATCACATGACCAGAATTCTCTGCACCGATACGCCAGCCTTTCTCCTGCATTTTTTCCAGTACGTAGCGATCGCCCACTTTCGCACGAGCAAACGGAATTCCTAGCTGTTTCAGGGCGAGTTCCAGCCCCATGTTGCTCATCAATGTACCCACCGCGCCACCACGCAGTTGGCCCTGACGCAGACCTTCGCGCGCGATGATATACATAATCTGGTCGCCATCGACTTTATTGCCTTCATGGTCAACCATAATCACACGGTCGCCGTCACCGTCAAAGGCGATACCAAGATCTGCTTTTTCAGCCAGTACGCGCGCCTGTAACGCACGAACATCAGTTGCCCCCACTTCGGCATTGATGTTTACGCCGTTCGGCTCACAACCGATAGCGATAACGTTCGCCCCCAGTTCACGCAGCACGTTCGGCGCGATGTGATAAGTCGCGCCATTTGCGCAATCCACCACAATCTTCAGTTCACTGAGGCTAAGTTCGTTCGGGAACGTGGCTTTGCAAAACTCGATATAGCGACCCGCAGCATCAACGATACGGCTGGCTTTACCCAGTTCTGCCGAATCAACACAGCTGATCTCTTTTTCCATTTCCGCTTCGATGGCTTCTTCAACTGCATCCGGCAGCTTAGTACCGTCAATAGAAAAGAATTTAATGCCGTTATCGTAGAATGGGTTATGCGATGCAGAAATTACAATCCCGGCCTCTGCGCGGAAGGTACGCGTCAGATAAGCCACGGCAGGTGTAGGCATCGGGCCTGTAAAGAGTGCGGAAAGGCCCGCAGCCGCCAGACCCGCTTCCAGTGCTGACTCCAGCATATAGCCAGAAATACGCGTGTCTTTACCAATAATGATCTTACGAGAACCGTGGCGCGCCAGCACTTTACCCGCGGCCCAACCCAACTTAAGCACAAAATCAGGGGTGATCGGCGCATCCCCTACACGACCACGAATCCCATCGGTACCGAAATATTTACGATTACTCATAGCGTTTGTTTTCCTTTGCAGACAGAGTGGCTTCCACCACCCGCATCGCTTCTACGGTTTCTTTGACGTCATGAACACGAATGATGTGCGCACCTTGCATTGCGGCAATGACCGCACAGGCCAAACTACCGCTCAGGCGCTCGGACGGCCCCACGTTCAGCAATTGCCCAATCATCGATTTTCGTGACATACCCACCAACAGCGGCAGGTTGAAATGGTGAAATTCAGCCAGGCGCGCCAGTAATGAATAGTTATGGGAGAGATTTTTACCGAAACCGAATCCGGGGTCGAGCAACAATTTCTCTTTTGCGATACCCGCCTGCTCGCAACGTGCTATTTGCTCAATAAAGTAGCGATTCACTTCCGCAAAGACATCGTCATACTTCGGGGCTTCCTGCATGGTTTTTGGATTTCCCTGCATATGCATCAGGCAAACTGGCAAACCGGTTTCTGCAGCAGCTTCCAGAGCGCCAGGTTCGGAAAGGGAGCGAATATCGTTAATAATGTGAGCACCAACTTTCGCTGACTCACGGATGACTTCTGGTTTGGAAGTATCTACCGAGATCCAGACTTCGAAGCGTTGAGCAATTGCCTCAACCACAGGAATAACACGCTGCAACTCTTCTTCAACGCTAACTTCCGCCGCCCCTGGGCGCGTGGACTCGCCACCAACGTCAATGATCGTCGCGCCAGCGTTAATCATCAGATTCGCATGTTTCACCGCATCTATCAGCGAGTTATGCGTGCCGCCATCCGAAAAGGAATCAGGCGTAACGTTGAGGATCCCCATTACGTGAGGATGGCTAAGATCCAGTGAAGTGCCCTGGGCAAAGAGTTTCATGATGTTATCCCTGGTATGAATTGATAAGAAAAAACCCCGGAGCACGCCCCGGGGTTTTCGGTACAAATACAGTCATCTAATGCGGGAACTTACTTGTCGCCTAACTGCTCTGACATGGTGTTACCCGGGTTCGGCGTACGCGGTTCATCAACCGGACGCGGAGCCTTTGGACTACCATTGTCGCCAGAATTGTTAGAAGCGCCTGGTTCTTCCCAGCCCGCTGGCGGACGTACATCACGGCGTGCCATCAGGTCATCAATCTGCGGTGCGTCGATAGTCTCATATTTCATGAGAGCATCTTTCATCGCATGCAGAATATCCATGTTGTCGGTCAGAAGCTGACGCGCACGATTATAGTTACGCTCGATCAGTGCTTTCACTTCCTGGTCGATGATGCGTGCCGTTTCATCGGACATATGTTTCGCTTTCGCTACGCTACGACCGAGGAACACTTCACCTTCTTCTTCCGCATACAGCAGCGGACCGAGTTTCTCAGAGAAGCCCCACTGGGTAACCATGTTACGCGCCAGGTTGGTCGCAACTTTAATATCGTTGGACGCCCCGGTAGAAACATGTTCTGGCCCGTAGATGATCTCTTCTGCCAGACGACCGCCGTACAGTGTAGAAATCTGGCTTTCCAGTTTCTGACGGCTGGCGCTGATTGCGTCGCCCTCAGGCAAAAAGAAGGTCACACCCAGCGCACGACCGCGCGGGATAATCGTTACTTTGTGCACCGGATCGTGTTCCGGCACCAGGCGACCGATAATCGCGTGACCTGCTTCGTGGTAAGCAGTCGATTCTTTCTGCGCTTCCGTCATCACCATGGAGCGACGTTCCGCACCCATCATGATTTTGTCTTTCGCTTTCTCGAACTCAACCATCGACACAACACGTTTGTTGCCACGAGCAGCGAACAGTGCCGCTTCGTTCACCAGGTTCGCCAGGTCAGCACCGGAGAAACCAGGAGTACCACGGGCAATGATTGCCGCGTCGATATCGGGTGCCAATGGTACGCGACGCATGTGAACTTTCAGAATCTGCTCACGACCGCGAACATCTGGCAAGCCAACCACAACCTGACGGTCGAAACGGCCAGGACGCAGCAGCGCCGGGTCGAGAACGTCCGGACGGTTAGTCGCAGCGATAACGATGATACCTTCGTTACCTTCGAAGCCATCCATCTCAACCAGCATCTGGTTCAGAGTCTGTTCACGTTCATCGTGACCACCGCCCAGACCTGCGCCACGCTGGCGGCCTACGGCGTCGATTTCATCGATAAAGATGATGCACGGAGCCGCTTTCTTCGCCTGTTCGAACATGTCACGAACACGGGATGCACCCACACCGACGAACATTTCTACGAAGTCAGAACCGGAGATAGTAAAGAACGGAACTTTCGCTTCGCCTGCAATCGCTTTCGCCAGCAGCGTTTTACCGGTACCCGGAGGACCGACCATCAGGACGCCTTTCGGGATCTTACCGCCGAGTTTCTGGAAGCGGCTCGGCTCGCGCAGATACTCAACCAGTTCAGCAACTTCTTCTTTTGCTTCGTCGCAGCCCGCAACGTCAGCAAAGGTCGTTTTGATCTGATCTTCCGTCAGCATGCGCGCTTTGCTCTTACCGAACGACATGGCACCTTTGCCACCGCCGCCCTGCATTTGACGCATGAAGAAGATCCAGACACCAATCAGCAACAGCATCGGGAACCAGGAGATGAAGATAGAAGCCAGCAGGCTTGGTTCTTCAGGCGGTTCACCGACAACCTTGACGTTCTTGGTCAACAGGTTATCCAGTAATTTCGGATCCTGAACCGGAATGTAAGTGGTATAACGGTTACTATCTTTCTTGGTAACGTTGATTTCACGTCCGTTGATACGCGCTTCACGAACCTGGTCGTTATTGACCTCTTGTAGGAAGGTAGAGTAATCCACCTTACGGCCATTAGACTCGCTGGGCCCAAAGCTCTGGAATACTGACATCAGCACAACGGCAATGACCAGCCAGAGAATTAGGTTTTTCGCCATGTCACTCAAGGGATTAACCTCTTATTACAACTGTGTTAAAAACAGCGTCAGGATACTCTATATCCAGCATCTTTCAAACTTTCGTCTGAAATCTCCCGGTTAGGGTTTACGCCCGGTCGCTACAATATACACTTCCCGCGAACGTGCACGAGAAGAGTCCGGCTTACGAACTTTGACCTTCGTAAACAGGGAGCGAATTTCCCTTAGATACTCATCGAAACCTTCGCCCTGGAACACCTTCACTACAAAACTGCCACCTGGCGCTAATACATCACGACACATTTCTAACGCCAGTTCCACCAGATACATGGCACGGGGGATATCCACCGCCGGTGTTCCGCTCATGTTTGGTGCCATATCGGACATGACAACCTGGACTTTGCTGTCGCCAACGCGCTCCAGCAGTGCTTTCATCACCAGTTCATCACGAAAATCGCCCTGAAGAAAGTCCACACCAACGATAGGATCCATAGGTAAAAGATCGCAAGCGATGATGCGGCCTTTGCCGCCAATTTGGGTGACCACATATTGTGACCAACCACCCGGAGCAGCACCAAGGTCGACAACCGTCATTCCCGGTTTAAAGAGTTTGTCACTTTGCTGTATTTCATCAAGTTTAAACCAGGCACGGGAACGTAACCCCTTTTTCTGTGCCTGTTGAACATATTTATCGCTAAAGTGTTCCTGAAGCCAGCGGCTGGAGCTGGCAGAACGCTTCTTACCTGTCATTTAACTTTCCCATGGGGATAACTCATCGTAACCAATTGCGTAAATTTTTACGCGCCTATTTGGTGATATATGGGAGATGGCGGTAGAATGACCCGTTTTCAATCCCAACGTAAGCAAAAAATACGATGAATCTGAGTACTAAACAAAAACAGCACCTGAAAGGTCTGGCACATCCGCTCAAGCCAGTTGTTCTGCTTGGCAGTAATGGTTTGACCGAAGGGGTGCTGGCCGAGATTGAACAAGCGTTAGAGCACCATGAACTCATCAAGGTGAAAATCGCCACCGAAGATCGCGAAACTAAAACCTTGATCGTGGAAGCTATCGTGCGCGAAACCGGCGCCTGTAATGTACAGGTCATCGGTAAAACGCTGGTGCTTTATCGCCCAACTAAAGAACGTAAAATCTCGCTGCCGCGCTAAGATTATCCTAAAGTTACACACATTTGCTGTGTAAAACGAGGGGTTTTCCGCAGGCAGGAGAGCAAAATGCCACGCTCTGTTCGTTGATAAAAGGCCGCATAGCGGCCTTTTTCCTTTCTTTACAATACATCAACATCTTGAGTATTGGGTAATTCTTACAGGTATTCCACCTTAATTACTTCAAATTCTACTTCGCCGCCCGGCGTTTTGATGACCACAACATCATCTTCTTCTTTGCCGATCAGGCCACGAGCAATAGGCGAGTTTACAGAAATCAGGTTCTGTTTAAAGTCAGCCTCATCATCGCCAACGATGCGATAAGTCTGCTCTTCGTCAGAATCCAGATTCAACACCGTTACGGTAGCACCAAAAATAACGCGCCCATTGTTAGGCATTTTGGTGACATCAATCACCTGCGCGTTCGACAGTTTGGCTTCAATATCTTTGATACGACCTTCGCAGAAACCCTGCTGTTCACGAGCTGCGTGGTATTCGGCGTTTTCTTTCAGGTCGCCATGCTCACGCGCTTCCGCGATAGCAGCAATGATTTCAGGACGGCGCACAGATTTCAGAAAATCCAGCTCTTCGCGTAATTTTTCAGCGCCGCGTAAGGTCATCGGAATAGCTTGCATTTGTTATACCTCTTGAATATTCCTGATGGGGCAAGTCTTCACCCACCCCGGCTGTTCGGCCTGCCCGGCAAAACTCCTCACCGGGACCAGAAGCAAAAAAATACCGACCCGGGTACAAGTCCCAGGTCAGCTACAATTCACATTTTGATAGTCATTTTACCCTGAAGTTCCCGAAGGGTCATCGTTTACTTTATAGGGCGTTGCGCCGTAGTATGACGGCTCGATTCCAGGTTGTTAGCGCGAGATTATGCGATTTTCCAGATTTATCATCGGATTGACCAGCTGTATAGCGTTCAGTGTTCAGGCCGCGAATGTTGATGAGTACATTACTCAACTCCCCGCTGGTGCCAACCTTGCCCTGATGGTGCAAAAAGTCGGCGCATCGGCCCCCGCTATTGATTACCACAGCCAGCAGATGGCGCTGCCCGCCAGTACGCAGAAAGTGATTACTGCGCTAGCGGCGTTGATTCAACTCGGCCCCGATTTTCGTTTTACTACTACGCTTGAAACCAAAGGCAATGTGGAAAACGGCGTACTCAAGGGTGACTTAGTGGCGCGATTTGGTGCCGATCCGACATTAAAACGTCAGGATATTCGCAATATGGTCACGACTTTGAAAAAATCTGGCGTCAACCAAATTGATGGTAATGTGTTGATAGACACCTCCATTTTTGCCAGCCACGATAAAGCCCCCGGCTGGCCGTGGAATGACATGACACAATGCTTTAGCGCTCCGCCTGCCGCCGCCATAGTTGACCGCAACTGTTTCTCCGTCTCGCTCTACAGTGCCCAAAAACCCGGTGATATGGCCTTTATACGCGTGGCATCTTATTACCCCGTTACGATGTTCAGCCAGGTACGCACCCTCCCCCGTGGTTCTGCCGAAGCGCAATATTGCGAGCTGGATGTGGTGCCAGGCGACCTGAACCGCTTTACGCTGACCGGATGCCTGCCACAACGTTCTGAGCCGCTCCCGTTGGCTTTTGCCATACAGGATGGAGCCAGCTATGCCGGTGCAATTCTGAAAGATGAGTTAAAACAGGCAGGTATCACCTGGAGCGGAACACTGCTGCGCCAGACTCAGGTTAATGAACCCGGAACGGTAGTTGCCAGTAAACAGTCGGCCCCGTTGCACGATCTGCTTAAGATTATGCTGAAAAAGTCAGACAACATGATTGCCGATACGGTTTTCCGCATGATAGGCCATGCGCGCTTCAATGTGCCCGGAACATGGCGGGCCGGGTCGGACGCCGTACGTCAGATCCTGCGTCAGCAAGCTGGTATCGATATTGGTAACACGATTATTGCCGATGGTTCAGGGCTTTCGCGGCATAACCTGATTGCACCTGCCACCATGATGCAGGTGCTGCAATACATTGCCCAACATGACAATGAACTTAACTTTATCTCTATGCTGCCGCTGGCAGGCTATGACGGCTCTTTGCAGTACCGTGCGGGCCTGCATCAGGCTGGCGTGGACGGAAAAGTCTCAGCAAAAACCGGCTCTTTGCAGGGGGTATATAACCTGGCGGGATTCATTACCACAGCGAGCGGGCAACGAATGGCGTTTGTACAATATCTTTCTGGCTATGCGGTAGAACCCGCGGATCAGCGTAATCGCCGCATTCCGTTAGTGCGTTTTGAAAGCCGTTTGTATAAAGATATTTATCAGAACAATTAGTCAAAAAGAAACCCCGGCACATGGCCGGGGCTTCAGATTATTGACAAAGTGCGCTTTGTTTATGCCGGATGCGGCGTGAACGCCTTATCCGGCCTACAAAATCGTGCAAATTCAACATATTGCAATTCTCTTGTAGGCCTGATAAGCGTAGCGCATCAGGCTTATTTGGCGTTTATCATCAGTGATTAACGCTTGTAAATGAACTCAACGCCTTCTTCGTCGTCTTCGTCCCAGTCGTCATCCCAGTCTTCATCATCCTCTTCAGCAATCTCTTCAAGCTGCTGACGGTGATAATCATCCCACATGAATTCGACTTTCTCTGGCTGTTTCGCTTCTTCGGCCTGCACAACTGGGTTTTCAATGATAAAAGTCATCACATCCCAGCAGAGATCTTTCACGCCCAGTCCGCTCGCCGCAGAGATCAGATAATATTTATCTTCCCAGCCCAGCGCCTCCGCGATCGCTTTGGCTTTCTCTTCAGCTTCTGCCTTATCCAGCAGGTCGATCTTGTTGAAGACTAACCAACGTGGTTTTGCCGCCAAATCCTGGCTGTATTTTTCCAGCTCGCTGATAATAATACGCGCGTTTTCAACCGGATCGGTACCGTCAATCGGATCGATATCGATGAGGTGCAACAAGACGCGGCAACGTTCCAGGTGTTTCAGGAAGCGAATCCCCAGTCCTGCACCTTCCGCAGCGCCTTCAATTAGCCCTGGAATATCGGCAACAACGAAGCTCTTTTCGTTGTCCATTCGTACCACACCCAAGCTCGGTACCAGAGTGGTAAACGGATAATCCGCCACTTTCGGTTTAGCCGCCGAGACCGCGCGGATAAAGGTCGATTTACCCGCATTCGGCATTCCCAGCATACCGACGTCAGCCAGCAGCATCAGCTCCAGCAGCAGCTCGCGCTTATCGCCCGGCGTACCGTTGGTTTTCTGCCGTGGCGTACGGTTAACGGACGATTTGAAGCGGGTATTGCCCAGACCGTGCCAGCCGCCCTTGGCAACCAGCAGACGCTGACCGTGTTTGGTCATATCGCCCATGGTTTCACCGGTACCCTGATCGATAACACGCGTACCTACCGGCACTTTAATCGTGACGTCTTTACCGCGCTTACCGGTACAATCGCGGCTTGCGCCGTTCTGACCGCGTTCTGCACGGAAAGATTTTTCAAAACGATAATCGATCAGCGTGTTCAGGTTCTCGTCGGCTTCCATCCAGACGTCACCACCGTCACCGCCGTCGCCGCCATCCGGGCCGCCTTTCGGAATATATTTTTCGCGGCGGAAACTCACGCAACCATTACCGCCATCACCTGCAACGACCAGAATCGATGCTTCATCAACAAACTTCATTTTATTCTCCGTAAATCATTCGCCTGCGCGGGGTTGCGATACCACCGTTGTATGCTTACGTAATCCGCCCCAAATACGATGACCAATGGCGGAATACATCGCGCCCGCAACCACGACAAACGCACCGAGATAACCTAAAAGGTTTAACATCGGTCTGGCGAAGAAATCGGGCCAGGCCAGTGATAAAAGATCTGAAAAAAACAGCGTAAACAGTGGGGTGAGCGTGATGATCGCGCTCACCTGCGCTGCCTGCCAGCGAGCCATCGCTTCCGCCAGGGCGCCATATCCTACCAATGTATTCAGTCCGCAAAAAATTAAACATGCGAGCTGCCAGTGGCTAAGCTGCGCTATCACTCCAGGATTTGCCAGAGGGAAGAGCGCAATTGTACATAAAGTGTACAGCAAAAACAGGATCTGCGGTGAGGCCAGCCGACGCAATAAAACCTTCTGCGCTACGCCATAACTCACCCAAACCGTCGCCGCACCGACCCCAAAGATAACTCCCCAGGTGTAATCGGTGAGCTTTGTAAATATCTCAACCAGACTGGTGTTAAAAAACATCACCAGGCCGCTCAGGAGCATCAATGCCCCCACTACCTGGGTGCTGCGCATTTTCTCTTTCAGGATAAATACGCTGGCAACCATCATGCCAACTGGCGAGAGTTGCCCAATCACCTGCGAAGCGGTCGGACTCAGGTATTGCAAGGATGAGCTGAACAGGATGAAGTTCCCAAACAGCCCGGCGGTCGCCACTGCCAACAAAATCAACCAGCGTGGCTTACGAAACACGCGTAATGGCGGCAACTTCTTCTTCACCGCAAGAATGGCACCAAGGCCAATACTCGCCATCAAGAAACGGTAAAACACGATTGTCGGAGGTTCCATCACCTCCAGCACCTGCTTCATTGCAATTGGCAACGCCCCCCAGCAAATTGCTGTGGTGAGCGCCAAAAGAATGCCAATGCCTGCCTGCTGCTTCATACCGTATTCCCTACAAAACGCATTTGCGAGTTAACGCCGCACGATGCGAATTTTTACCGGTTATCGAATGTAAAAAGCCCCGCAACGTGTTGCGGGGCTTTCATCCGTTACCGGGACGCGAAAAACTTATTCAGCTTCGATGCTGATAAATTTACGGTTTTTCGGGCCTTTAACTTCGAATTTCACTTTACCGTCTGCTTTAGCAAACAGAGTGTGGTCACGACCGCAACCTACGTTAGCGCCTGCGTGGAATTTGGTACCACGTTGACGAACGATGATGCTACCCGCCAGAACGGATTCGCCACCGAAACGCTTAACGCCCAGGCGTTTAGCTTCTGAATCGCGACCGTTACGTGTGGAGCCGCCAGCCTTTTTATGTGCCATTTGAAATCTCTCCTCAGGTCTTAGGCGCTGATGCCAGTAATTTTCACATCAGTGAACCACTGACGATGGCCCTGCTGCTTACGATAGTGTTTACGACGACGAAACTTAACGATTTTAACTTTCTCGCCACGACCGTGAGCAACAACTTCAGCTTTGATTACGCCGCCATCAACGAAAGGAACGCCGATTTTGACTTCTTCACCGTTTGCGATCATCAGCACTTCAGCGAACTCAACAGTTTCGCCAGTTGCGATGTCCAGCTTTTCCAGGCGAACGGTCTGACCTTCGCTTACTCGGTGTTGTTTACCACCACTTTGGAAAACCGCGTACATATAAAACTCCGCTTCCGCGCACACCTTTTCAATGATTCAGAGTGCGCTATAAATATTCACAATAGGGCGCGAATATTACGCAAAACGCACGCCTTTGACAAGTGCTACAGTCAATACACGAAGAAAAAAAACACAACTTGTACGGTAACGTTTATCTGTGCCATTTTTTCAGTACAATCACCCTATATTCCTAACCATAAACCCTAAGTTGCCTTTGTTCACAGTAAGGTAATCGGGGCGAAAAGCCCGGCTTTTGCGATGAATTTAGAAAAAATCAATGAGTTAACCGCGCAAGATATGGCGGGTGTTAATGCGGCAATCCTTGAGCAGCTTAATTCCGACGTCCAACTGATCAATCAGTTAGGCTATTACATCGTCAGCGGCGGCGGTAAACGTATTCGTCCGATGATTGCTGTACTGGCTGCACGAGCTGTTGGCTATGAGGGAAATGCGCATGTCACCATTGCTGCCCTGATCGAGTTTATCCACACGGCGACTCTGCTGCACGACGACGTTGTGGATGAATCAGATATGCGCAGGGGTAAAGCTACCGCCAACGCCGCATTTGGCAATGCCGCCAGCGTGCTGGTAGGCGATTTTATTTATACCCGCGCGTTCCAGATGATGACCAGCCTCGGTTCGCTCAAAGTGCTGGAAGTGATGTCTGAAGCCGTAAACGTCATCGCAGAAGGTGAAGTTCTGCAACTGATGAACGTTAACGACCCGGACATCACCGAAGAAAACTACATGCGCGTTATCTACAGCAAGACCGCGCGTCTGTTTGAGGCTGCCGCGCAGTGTTCCGGGATTCTGGCAGGTTGTTCGCCGGAGGAGGAGAAAGGCCTGCAAGATTATGGGCGTTATCTCGGCACCGCTTTCCAGTTGATCGACGATTTGCTCGATTACAATGCCGATGGCGAACAGTTAGGTAAAAACGTCGGCGACGATCTGAACGAAGGTAAACCGACGCTGCCGCTGCTGCATGCAATGCATCATGGCACACCAGAACAGGCACAGATGATTCGTACCGCCATCGAACAGGGTAACGGTCGTCATCTTCTGGAACCGGTTCTGGAAGCAATGAACGCTTGTGGCTCTCTTGAATGGACGCGTCAGCGTGCCGAGGAAGAAGCAGACAAAGCCATCGCAGCGTTACAGGTGCTCCCGGACACCCCGTGGCGAGAGGCACTCATCGGCCTCGCGCACATCGCTGTTCAACGCGATCGTTAATCCCCTCCCCCTCATCCCGCGCAGTGCGCGGGATGATTCCAATAAGTTCCATAAAAACACTTATTCAGCGTAATAACGCCTGAAAAACCAGTGTATGTATCTTTATATATTCTGAATATTCACACTCTTTACAGGAACTTTTTAGAGCAATAGGCCATCAGGAGTACAGTGATGCTCGACAGAAGAAGTGTTCTGAATGAAAGCGACTAACTTAAGGAGTGAGGAAAGATGGAAAGTAATTTCATTGACTGGCATCCCGCTGACATCATTGCGGGTTTACGCAAGAAAGGAACGTCAATGGCGGCGGAATCTCGTAGAAATGGTTTGAGTTCCTCAACGCTGGCGAACGCATTATCGCGCCCATGGCCGAAAGGAGAGATGATTATTGCGAAAGCCCTGGGAACTGACCCCTGGGTTATCTGGCCATCACGCTACCATGATCCGCAGACCCATGAGTTTATCGACAGAACGCAGTTGATGCGTAGCTACACTAAACCGAAAAAATGAGTGGTCTGGCGGTAGCCCCGCGAACGGGGCTGCCAGCTCTCGGACGATTACTCGCCTTTCACACGCTCAATATTTGCACCTAAAGCGCGCAGTTTGTCTTCAATACGTTCGTAGCCACGATCGATGTGATAAATACGATCAACCACCGTTGTCCCTTCCGCAATACAACCAGCCAGCACCAGGCTTGCTGAAGCACGTAGATCGGTTGCCATAACCTGTGCGCCAGAAAGTTTTTCAACACCGTGACAAATAACGGTATTACTTTCAATTTCAGCATGCGCGCCCATACGACTCAGCTCTGGTACGTGCATAAAGCGGTTTTCAAAGACCGTTTCGGTGATGAATCCGGTGCCTTCTGCCACCAGGTTCAGCAGTGTGAACTGGGCCTGCATATCGGTCGGGAATGCCGGATGCGGCGCGGTACGTACGTTAACAGCTTTCGGCCGTTTGCCATGCATATCCAGGCTAATCCAGTCTTCGCCGACTTCAATGTCCGCTCCAGCGTCACGCAATTTCGCCAGCACAGCGTCAAGAGTATCTGGCTGTGCGTTACGGCAGATAATTTTGCCGCGAGAGATCGCCGCAGCCACAAGGAAAGTACCGGTTTCGATACGATCCGGCAGCACGCGATAGACACCGCCGCCTAAACGTTCCACACCTTCGATGATGATACGATCGGTGCCCTGACCGCTAATTTTCGCACCCAGCGTAATCAGGAAGTTCGCGGTATCGACGATTTCCGGTTCACGCGCTGCGTTTTCAATAATCGTGGTGCCTTCCGCCAGGGTTGCAGCACACATGATGGTCACCGTTGCGCCAACGCTGACTTTATCCATCACGATATGTGCGCCTTTCAGACGACCGTCGACGGAAGCTTTAACGTAACCTTCTTCCAGTTTGATGGTCGCGCCTAATTGTTCGAGGCCAGAAATGTGTAGATCAACCGGACGCGCACCGATCGTACAACCGCCAGGCAGTGAAACTTGCCCCTGCCCAAAGCGCGCTACCAGCGGCCCCAGTGCCCAGATAGAAGCACGCATGGTTTTAACCAGATCGTAAGGTGCGCAGAATACATTAACCTCGCGGGCATCAATATGCACAGAACCATTACGCTCTACTTTCGCACCCAGCTGGCTTAGCAGCTTCATTGATGTATCAACGTCTTTCAGTTTCGGGACGTTCTGGATCTCTACCGGTTCTTCCGCCAGTAGTGCGGCAAAAAGAATAGGCAGAGCAGCATTTTTAGCGCCGGAAATTGTGACTTCGCCCTGGAGCTTCGTTGGCCCCTGAACACGAAATTTATCCATTTAGTTTGTTCTCAGTTAACAATTCATATCCGCTACCGGCGAATCGCCCATAGCTCAAAAGCCGTTCAGTTTGCGATCGCGCGCCCACTCCGCAGGGGTATACGCTTTGATCGACACAGCATGAATGCGGTTATCCGCAATATATTCCATCAGCGGGCCATAGACCGTCTGCTGTTTTTTAACCCGACTCATGCCGTCAAACAACTCACCCACGGCAATAACCTGAAAGTGGCTGCCATCGCCGGAAACGTGGACTTCCTGGAGGGAGAGAGCGTTCATCAACACGCTCTGAATTTCATTATTTTCCATGGGATCTTCAATCATCAGTTAATAAACCAGCGAAACATCTTAGAGCAAAGTTGCGCTGGCATAAATAAGCAAAAAGCCTCGCTGATAAATCAGACAAGGCTCAACTTGCAGGCAGGTTTGCCGGACAGGCGGTTAACGCCTTATCCGGCCTGAAAAAATTTAACGAGGCAGAACATCAGCAGGCAAATTATACAATTTCGCCAGGGTATACACTTTGTCGTTTACCCCCTGAAGCGTCACATTGTTGCCCTGCTTTTTCGCCAGATCGATAAGATGGAGCAGCAGCGCCAGTCCACCTGTATCAACGCGGGATACACGGCTAAGATCGATGCAGGTAATCCCCTTCACCGCCTCCTCACGCATTTCCCAAAGCGGTAGCAGAACGTCCTGATCCAGCTCTCCGGATAACGCCAGCGTGTCACCCGTCTGCATCCAGCTCAGTGACTCGCTCATTACTTTTTCTCTTCCAGAGTGATTTTCTGTTGAGAAATCGATTTCAGTTGCGCAGTCAGGCCGTCGATACCTTTGGTACGCAGCAGCGTCCCCCACTCATTTTGTTTGGTGGTGATCATGCTGACACCCTCTGCAATCATGTCGTAAGCCTGCCAGTTGCCCGTCTGGGAGTTTTTACGCCATTGGAAGTCCAGACGCACCGGCGGGCGGCCATTCGGGTCAATAATGGTCACGCGAATAGGCACAATGGTTTTATCACCCAGAGGCTGTTCTGGCGCGATCTGATAAGTCTGACCATGATACATCGCCAATGCCTGACCGTAAGCCTGCTTCAGATACTCACGGAAAGCGGCAAAGTAAGCATCACGCTGGGCGGGAGTCGCACTCTTGTAATACTGGCCCAGAACCAGAGCCCCGGCGTATTTCACCTGTACGTATGGCAGCAGTTCCTGATCAACAATGGTACGCAGATAATCCGGGTTGGCCCGAATTTGCGGTTGCTCATTCTTCAGGCGATCGAACGTTTTCTGCGCCGCCTCGTCCATCAGCTTATACGGATTGGTCTGGTCTGCCGCGGTTGCCGCACTCAGCGGTGCAATCACCAGCAAAGCGACCATCATTAAACGTTTAAACATGCGTCGGTTCTCCTGAAATTATTTCGTTGTACCCACAGGTTCAGTGGTTTCATTATTACCTGGCGCAGCAGCTGGCGCATCGCCACTATTCTTATTGTCATCGCCTTTACTACCGTAAAGGAACTGACCAATGAGATCTTCCAGCACCATCGCAGACTTAGTGTCCTGGATTGTATCGCCATCCTTCAGGATAGCAGTCCCCAGTTCCGGGTCTTCAAAACCGACGTTTAATGCCAGATATTGTTCCCCCAGCAGGCCGGAAGTACGGATGCTCAGCGAACTGGTATCAGGAATGTGGTTATAACGTTGTTCAATTTCCAGCGTTACGCGTGGCAGATAGGTTTTCGGGTCCAGCGTAATATCCGCCACCCGGCCCACAACAACGCCACCAATGCTGACCGGAGAGCGCGCTTTCAGGCCGCCAATGTTATCGAACGTCGCATAAAGCGTATAGGTCGGTTCAGTACGTATGGACGTCACGTTCGCCGCCTTCAGGCAAACAAACAGCGCCGCCAGCAGTGCTGCTAATAAAAAGATACCCACCCAAATTTCATTTTTTTTCGTTTGCATGAACTCAATTCCCAAACATCAATGCGGTCAGCACAAAATCCAGCCCCAGAACAGCCAGAGACGAGTGGACAACGGTGCGAGTGGTTGCCCGGCTAATCCCGGCAGACGTCGGGATGGCGTCGTAGCCGTTAAACAACGAAATCCACGTCACCGTGATGGCGAACACCACGCTCTTAATCAGACAATTGACCAGATCCATACGCCAGTCGACGGCATTTTGCATTGCCGACCAGAAGAACCCGCTATCAATGCCTTTCCAACTGACGCCGACCAGAGATCCGCCCCAGATCCCCACGGCGACGAAGATAACCGTCAACAGTGGTAATGAAATAACCCCAGCCCAGAAACGGGGAGAAATAACCCGACGCAACGGATCCACCGCCATCATCTCCATACTGGAGAGTTGCTCTGTAGCGCGCATCAGGCCGATTTCTGCGGTTAGCGCCGAACCAGCACGCCCGGCAAACAACAACGCGGCAACCACCGGCCCCAGTTCACGCAGTAGCGATAACGCCACCAGCATACCCAGACTGGTTTCCGCACTATAAGTGGTCAGAACCAGATAACCTTGCAGCCCCAGCACCATTCCGATGAACACGCCAGAAACCACAATAATCAGCATCGACAGGACGCCGACATTATAGAGCTGGCGCACCA
Source organism: Escherichia sp. MOD1-EC5189 (assembly GCF_002966045.1). NCBI lineage: Bacteria > Pseudomonadati > Pseudomonadota > Gammaproteobacteria > Enterobacterales > Enterobacteriaceae > Escherichia > Escherichia sp. MOD1-EC5189. The sequence goes on from NZ_PTRX01000018.1 coordinate 29,286, forward strand.
GCAGCGGCGCATGTTTGCGAAATTCCGGTTTGCCGACCAGCGCATTGAATAACATTAACCCGGCCCGCCCGAACGTTCTCAGGGTTTTAATCCCTTTATGTCCGAGCGACGCCAGCGCATTTAACAGCATGAGTGGCTTAACTCCCTGGTAAAAGATCAGCGTGATAATCGCCGGCAGGATAGCGGAACGGAACAGGCCCGTCAGCTATCCCGTCCAGAAACTGACGTACGCGCGGATCAGGATTCGCCTGCAACGCCTGGGCGCTGCCATGAGCGACAATTTTTTTGTCCGCCAGGATCCAGGCGTGATCCGCAATACTTAACACTTCCGGCACATCGTGAGAAACCACCACGCAGGTCACGCCCAGCGCGCTGTTCAGCTCAGAAATCAGCTTCACCAGTACGCCCATGGTGATAGGATCTTGCCCAACAAAGGGTTCATCAAACATGATGAGATCCGGCTCCAGCGCAATTGCTCGCGCCAGCGCTGCACGCCGCGCCATCCCACCGGAAAGTTCAGAAGGCATTAGTTTAGCCGCTCCACGCAGCCCCACGGCCTCCAGCTTCATCATCACCGTACTATGCAACAATGGCGCGGGAAGTTGAGTATGTTCGCGCAGTGGATAGGCAACGTTGTCAAATACGTTCATATCAGTGAACAACGCCCCGGACTGAAATAACATGCTCATCCGTTTGCGCACTGTATACAGGCGCGAACGAGACATCGCCGGAATATTCTCACCATCGAAAAGGATCTCACCATGATCTGGTGCGATTTGCCCGCCAATCAGACGGAGTAGCGTCGTTTTACCGATGCCCGATGGTCCCATGATCGCCGTGATCTTCCCTCGCGGCACGGTCAGGGAAATATTATCGAAGATGCAGCGATTGCCACGCGTAAAACTGACATCGCGCATATCGACTAAATTCGCCACAGACTGCTCCATAATTCACCCTTCGTCTTGCGTTGATTTTCTAAGCATGGCGCTCAATTTAACCTTGAACCCAACATATTTACAGAATATTACCCGCCGTGGTTAGCGAAAGCTGGCATTTGTTTTACTTTTTAGCCGCATAAAGTCAAAATTAAGAATCCGTTACGGCTTTCTGAAAATCTTCAGCGGACCGGCGAGTATACCTGAAGAAAGGACGTTAGATGCTTTTAGCTACGGCACTGTTAATTGTTGGTTTACTTTTGGTCGTTTACAGTGCCGACCGCCTGGTATTTGCCGCGTCCATTCTTTGCCGATCCTTTGGCATACCGCCACTGATCATCGGCATGACGGTGGTCAGTATTGGCACATCGTTACCAGAAATCATCGTTTCGCTTGCCGCATCACTGCACGAACAACGCGATTTAGCCGTTGGTGTAGCCCTCGGATCAAACATTATCAATATTTTGCTGATCCTCGGTCTGGCTGCGCTGGTACGTCCTTTTACCGTCCATTCCGATGTTCTGCGCCGCGAATTACCCTTAATGTTGTTGGTCAGTGTGGTGGCCGGTTCCGTACTCTATGACGGACAACTTAGTCGCAGCGATGGTATCTTTCTCCTCTTTCTGGCTGTGCTATGGCTGCTGTTCATTGTTAAACTTGCACGTCTGGCTGAACGTCAGGGGACTGACAGCCTGACCAGAGAGCAGCTTGCAGAGCTGCCGCGTGAAGGCGGATTGCCCGTCGCGTTTTTATGGCTCGGCATTGCGCTGATCATCATGCCAGTGGCCACGCGGATGGTGGTTGATAACGCCACGGTGCTGGCGAATTACTTTGCCATCAGCGAGTTGACGATGGGTCTGACGGCAATCGCTATCGGAACCAGTCTGCCAGAGCTGGCAACCGCAATCGCGGGGGTTCGCAAAGGTGAAAACGACATTGCTGTCGGGAATATCATTGGCGCAAACATTTTTAATATTGTCATCGTGTTGGGTTTACCCGCGCTGATAACGCCTGGAGAGATTGATCCACTGGCGTACAGCCGTGACTACAGCGTGATGTTGTTGGTGAGCATTATTTTTGCGTTGCTGTGCTGGCGGCGCTCCCCGCAACCGGGCCGTGGTGTAGGGGTATTATTAACTGGCGGATTTATCGTATGGCTGGCGATGTTGTACTGGTTATCGCCAATACTCGTTGAATAACTGGAAACGCATTATGTCGCACGTAGAGTTACAACCGGGTTTTGACTTTCAGCAAGCAGGTAAAGAAGTCCTGGCGATTGAACGTGACTGCCTGGCGGAGCTTGATCAATACATCAATCAGAATTTCACGCTTGCCTGTGAAAAGATGTTCTGGTGTAAAGGGAAAGTTGTCGTCATGGGGATGGGGAAATCGGGGCATATTGGGCGCAAAATGGCGGCAACGTTTGCCAGCACTGGTACACCTTCATTTTTCGTCCATCCAGGTGAAGCTGCTCATGGTGATTTGGGTATGGTCACCCCGCAGGACGTGGTGATTGCTATCTCTAACTCCGGTGAATCCAGCGAAATCACGGCCTTAATTCCAGTGCTTAAGCGTCTTCACGTGCCGTTAATCTGCATCACCGGTCGCCCGGAGAGCAGCATGGCGCGCGCCGCAGATGTGCATCTGTGTGTTAAAGTAGCGAAAGAAGCCTGTCCGTTAGGGCTGGCACCGACCAGCAGCACGACCGCCACGCTGGTTATGGGCGATGCCCTCGCTGTCGCGCTGTTAAAAGCACGCGGCTTTACTGCTGAAGATTTTGCGCTCTCACACCCCGGCGGCGCACTGGGTCGTAAACTTCTGCTGCGCGTAAACGATATTATGCATACGGGCGATGAGATCCCGCATGTTAAGAAAACGGCCAGCCTGCGCGACGCGTTGCTGGAAGTTACCCGCAAAAATCTTGGTATGACGGTCATTTGCGATGACAATATGATGATTGAAGGCATCTTTACCGACGGTGATTTACGCCGTGTCTTCGATATGGGTGTGGATGTTCGTCAGTTAAGTATTGCCGATGTGATGACGCCGGGGGGAATACGTGTACGCCCTGGCATTCTGGCCGTTGAGGCACTGAACTTAATGCAGTCCCGCCATATCACCTCCGTGATGGTTGCCGATGGCGACCATTTACTCGGTGTGTTACATATGCATGATTTACTGCGTGCAGGCGTAGTGTAAAGATTCAAGGATAAACAACAATGAGCAAAGCAGGTGCGTCGCTTGCGACCTGTTACGGCCCTGTCAGCGCCGACGTTATGGCAAAAGCAGAGAACATTCGTCTGCTGATCCTCGACGTTGATGGCGTACTGTCAGATGGCCTGATTTATATGGGTAATAACGGCGAAGAGCTGAAAGCGTTCAACGTTCGTGACGGTTATGGCATTCGTTGTGCGCTCACCTCTGATATTGAAGTCGCTATCATTACCGGGCGAAAGGCTAAACTGGTAGAAGATCGTTGTGCCACATTGGGGATCACTCACTTGTATCAGGGGCAGTCAAACAAACTGATCGCCTTTAGCGATCTGCTGGAAAAACTGGCGATTGCCCCGGAAAATGTGGCTTATGTCGGCGATGATCTCATCGACTGGCCGGTAATGGAAAAAGTGGGTTTAGGCGTCGCCGTGGCCGATGCGCATCCACTGTTGATCCCGCGCGCCGATTACGTAACGCGCATTGCTGGCGGTCGTGGCGCAGTGCGAGAAGTTTGCGACTTATTACTCCTGGCGCAGGGCAAACTGGATGAAGCCAAAGGGCAATCGATATGAGTAAAGCCAGACGTTGGGTTATCATTGTGCTATCACTGGCGGTTCTGGTGATGATCGGCATTAATATGGCCGAAAAAGACGATACCGCCCAGGTGGTCGTCAACAACAATGATCCCACCTATAAAAGCGAGCATACGGACACGCTCGTCTATAACCCAGAAGGGGCACTAAGCTATCGATTGATTGCTCAACACGTTGAATATTATTCCGATCAGGCCGTTTCGTGGTTTACGCAGCCGGTACTTACCACGTTTGATAAGGATAAAATCCCGACATGGTCCGTAAAAGCAGATAAAGCCAAGCTGACCAATGACCGGATGCTCTATTTATATGGACACGTTGAAGTCAACGCACTCGTGCCGGACTCTCAACTTCGCAGAATCACGACGGATAACGCGCAGATCAATCTGGTGACGCAGGATGTTACCTCTGAAGACCTTGTCACGTTATACGGAACAACATTTAACTCCAGCGGTCTGAAAATGCGCGGCAACTTACGCAGCAAGAACGCCGAGCTGATTGAAAAGGTTAGAACATCCTATGAAATTCAAAACAAACAAACTCAGCCTTAATCTTGTGCTTGCCAGCTCACTTCTGGCCGCCAGCATTCCGGCATTTGCCGTAACCGGAGACACTGATCAGCCGATCCACATTGAATCGGACCAGCAATCTCTTGATATGCAAGGCAACGTGGTGACCTTTACCGGTAATGTCATCGTCACCCAGGGCACCATCAAAATTAATGCCGACAAAGTGGTCGTTACCCGTCCGGGCGGCGAACAAGGTAAAGAAGTGATTGACGGCTACGGTAAACCGGCAACGTTCTACCAGATGCAGGACAACGGTAAACCCGTTGAAGGTCACGCTTCCCAGATGCACTACGAACTGGCAAAAGATTTTGTCGTTCTGACGGGTAATGCTTATCTGCAGCAGGTCGATAGCAACATTAAGGGTGATAAGATCACTTACCTGGTGAAAGAGCAGAAAATGCAGGCGTTCAGCGACAAAGGCAAGCGCGTAACTACCGTTCTGGTGCCGTCGCAGCTGCAGGACAAAAACAACAAAGGCCAGACCCCGGCACAGAAGAAGGGTAATTAATTCGTTATGGCAACATTAACTGCAAAGAACCTTGCAAAAGCCTATAAAGGCCGCCGCGTGGTAGAAGACGTCAGCCTGACCGTCAACTCCGGGGAAATTGTCGGTCTGCTGGGGCCAAACGGTGCCGGTAAGACCACCACTTTCTACATGGTTGTTGGCATTGTGCCGCGCGATGCGGGCAATATCATTATTGATGATGACGATATCAGTCTGCTGCCTCTGCATGCGCGCGCGCGCCGCGGTATCGGCTATCTGCCGCAGGAAGCCTCCATTTTTCGTCGCCTCAGCGTTTACGATAACCTGATGGCGGTACTGCAAATTCGTGACGACTTGTCTGCTGAACAACGTGAAGACCGCGCGAACGAGCTGATGGAAGAGTTTCACATCGAACACCTGCGTGACAGCATGGGGCAGTCACTCTCCGGGGGTGAACGTCGCCGTGTAGAAATTGCCCGTGCACTGGCTGCGAATCCGAAATTTATTCTGCTTGATGAACCGTTTGCCGGGGTTGACCCGATCTCGGTTATCGACATCAAACGCATCATTGAGCACTTGCGCGACAGCGGCCTGGGCGTGCTGATCACCGACCATAACGTGCGTGAAACGCTGGCGGTTTGTGAACGCGCTTATATCGTCAGTCAGGGGCATTTGATCGCCCACGGCACGCCTACAGAAATCTTACAAGACGAACATGTTAAGCGTGTATACCTTGGGGAAGACTTCAGACTCTGATAGGGTAGAAGTTTGCGACGTTTTATCAGGAGAGTACGATTCTGAACATGAAGCAAGGTTTGCAACTCAGGCTTAGCCAACAACTGGCGATGACGCCACAGCTCCAACAGGCTATTCGTCTGTTGCAGTTGTCGACGCTGGAACTTCAGCAGGAGCTACAGCAGGCGCTGGAGAGTAATCCGCTGCTTGAGCAAATCGACACTCATGAAGAAATCGACACCCGCGAAACGCAAGACAGTGAAACACTGGACACCGCCGACGCACTCGAACAAAAAGAGATGCCGGAAGAGCTGCCGCTCGATGCCAGTTGGGACACCATTTACACCGCTGGTACACCCTCCGGCACCAGCGGTGACTACATTGACGACGAGCTGCCGGTCTATCAGGGCGAAACAACGCAGACCTTGCAAGATTACCTGATGTGGCAAGTCGAGCTGACACCGTTTTCCGACACAGACCGCGCTATTGCTACCTCTATCGTCGATGCCGTTGATGACACCGGTTATCTGACTGTTCCGCTGGAAGATATTCTCGAAAGTATGGGCGATGAAGAAATCGACATCGATGAAGTTGAAGCCGTCCTGAAGCGGATCCAACGGTTTGATCCGGTCGGCGTAGCGGCGAAAGATCTGCGTGACTGCCTGCTGATCCAACTCTCCCAATTCGACAAAACTACGCCGTGGCTGGAAGAGGCGAGACTGATCATTAGCGATCATCTCGATCTGTTAGCCAATCACGACTTCCGCACCTTAATGCGCGTCACGCGACTGAAAGAAGATGTGCTGAAAGAAGCCGTCAATCTGATCCAGTCGCTCGATCCACGCCCCGGACAGTCGATCCAGACTGGTGAACCGGAGTATGTTATTCCAGATGTACTGGTGCGTAAGCATAACGGTCACTGGACGGTAGAACTCAACAGCGACAGCATTCCGCGTCTGCAAATTAACCAACACTACGCTTCGATGTGCAATAACGCGCGCAACGACGGTGACAGCCAGTTTATCCGCAGCAATCTGCAGGATGCCAAATGGTTGATCAAGAGTCTGGAAAGCCGTAACGATACGCTACTACGCGTGAGTCGCTGTATCGTTGAACAGCAGCAAGCCTTCTTTGAGCAAGGCGAAGAATATATGAAACCGATGGTACTGGCCGATATCGCCCAGGCTGTCGAAATGCATGAATCGACGATATCTCGCGTGACCACGCAAAAATACCTGCATAGTCCACGAGGCATTTTTGAACTGAAGTATTTCTTTTCCAGTCACGTCAATACCGAGGGCGGCGGCGAAGCTTCCTCAACGGCAATTCGTGCGCTGGTGAAGAAATTAATCGCGGCGGAAAACCCAGCGAAACCGCTAAGCGACAGCAAGTTAACCTCTTTGCTGTCAGAACAAGGTATCATGGTGGCACGCCGCACTGTTGCGAAGTACCGAGAGTCTTTATCCATTCCGCCGTCAAACCAGCGTAAACAGCTCGTTTGACCCAACCGATAAGGAAGACACTATGCAGCTCAACATTACCGGAAATAACGTCGAGATCACCGAGGCACTGCGCGAATTTGTTACTGCTAAATTTGCCAAACTTGAGCAATATTTTGACCGAATCAACCAGGTCTATGTTGTTCTGAAAGTGGAGAAAGTCACCCATACCTCAGATGCAACACTGCATGTAAACGGTGGTGAAATTCATGCCAGCGCGGAAGGTCAGGACATGTACGCTGCCATTGATGGCTTAATTGATAAGCTGGCACGCCAGTTGACCAAACATAAAGATAAACTGAAACAACACTAATTGTCCGGGCAATTAGCATGTGCATGGCGGCCTGTTGTGCGGCACAACGGGCCATTTGTACAGTTAATGCTCCGAACCTGTTCCACCGTTTGAGTGAGCAGGTTCTTAGGTGAAATTATGACAAATAATGATACAACTCTACAGCTTAGCACTGTTCTTAACAGGGAATGTACGCGAAGCCGCGTCCACTGTCAGAGCAAAAAACGCGCCCTGGAAATCATCAGCGAGCTGGCGGCGAAACAACTTAGCCTGCCGCCTCAGGTGGTTTTTGAAGCTATCCTGACGCGGGAAAAAATGGGCAGTACCGGTATCGGCAATGGTATAGCCATTCCGCATGGCAAACTGGAAGAAGATACTCTGCGCGCCGTTGGCGTTTTCGTTCAGCTCGAAACGCCCATAGCTTTCGATGCCATTGACAACCAACCAGTAGATTTACTGTTTGCGTTGCTGGTTCCGGCTGACCAAACCAAAACGCACCTGCATACTCTGTCGCTGGTGGCGAAACGTCTGGCGGATAAAACCATCTGCCGCCGTTTACGCGCAGCCCAGAGCGATGAAGAGCTGTATCAAATCATTACGGATACCGAAGGTACTCCGGATGAAGCGTAGTTATTCGGTAATGTCTCTTTTAGACGTTGTGAGGAGAAACAGTACATGGTACTGATGATCGTCAGCGGACGTTCAGGTTCAGGTAAATCTGTCGCCCTTCGTGCGCTGGAAGATATGGGTTTTTACTGCGTGGATAACCTCCCCGTAGTGTTGTTACCCGATCTGGCTCGAACTCTGGCCGATCGCGAGATTTCTGCCGCCGTCAGCATTGATGTTCGTAATATGCCGGAGTCACCAGAAATATTCGAACAGGCGATGAGTAACCTACCTGACGCTTTCTCACCGCAACTCCTGTTCCTGGATGCCGACCGTAATACCTTAATTCGTCGTTACAGTGACACGCGCCGCCTGCATCCGCTTTCCAGCAAAAACCTGTCGCTGGAAAGTGCTATCGACAAAGAAAGCGATCTACTGGAACCACTGCGTTCGCGAGCGGATCTGATTGTCGATACCTCAGAAATGTCCGTTCACGAGCTGGCAGAAATGTTGCGTACCCGTTTACTGGGTAAACGTGAACGCGAACTGACCATGGTCTTTGAGTCTTTCGGCTTCAAACACGGTATCCCTATCGATGCAGATTACGTCTTTGACGTGCGCTTCTTGCCGAACCCGCACTGGGATCCAAAACTGCGTCCGATGACAGGTCTTGATAAGCCTGTCGCCGCGTTCCTCGACCGCCACACAGAAGTACACAATTTTATTTACCAGACGCGAAGCTATCTTGAGCTATGGTTACCTATGCTGGAAACCAACAACCGTAGCTACCTGACGGTCGCCATTGGTTGTACTGGCGGGAAGCACCGTTCGGTGTATATTGCAGAGCAGTTGGCAGACTACTTCCGTTCACGCGGTAAAAACGTCCAGTCACGCCATCGTACGCTGGAAAAACGTAAACCATGACCGTCAAGCAAACTGTTGAAATCACAAACAAGCTGGGCATGCATGCCCGGCCTGCAATGAAGCTGTTTGAATTAATGCAGGGTTTTGACGCTGAAGTGCTGTTACGTAACGATGAAGGCACTGAAGCTGAAGCCAACAGCGTTATTGCGCTGCTGATGCTGGATTCTGCCAAAGGACGGCAGATTGAAGTCGAAGCGACCGGTCCACAGGAAGAGGAAGCACTGGCCGCCGTTATCGCTCTCTTTAACTCTGGTTTTGATGAAGATTAATTTTCATCACTTTGACATACAAATCCCTTCAAGCTCCCCCCGACAATAAAAAAAGCGCGTACTGAAATCGTTATTAATGACGGAAATTGTACATTTTGTGCGCTTTTCACTTTCAGAAGAACCTTAAGAAAACCTTAAGAGGCATTGTTTAGGTTTTGTTTAAGTTATTCGACCATACTGGAGATCGTCAGAAAATATTTCCAGGAGATGGTATGATTCGCTTATCTGAAAAAAATCCCCTGGGCACCGGAAGACATCGGAAATGTTATGCGCATCCGGAAGATGCCCAACGCTGTATCAAGATTGTCTACCACCGTGGTGATGGTGGTGATAAAGAGATCCGCCGTGAGTTAAAGTATTACGCGCATCTTGGTCGCCGGTTAAAAGACTGGAGTGGAATACCGCGCTATCACGGTACCGTGGAGACGGATTGCGGAACGGGTTATGTCTACGATGTGATTGCCGATTTCGACGGTAAGCCCTCCGTTACGCTGACCGAATTTGCAGAACAATGCCGTTACGAAGAAGACGTTGCACAGCTGCGCCAGTTACTGAAACAGCTGAAACGTTATTTGCAGGATAACCATATCGTGACGATGTCGTTGAAGCCGCAGAATATCCTCTGTCACCGCATCAGTGAGTCAGAGGTTATCCCCGTCGTCTGCGACAACATTGGTGAAAGCACGTTGATTCCACTGGCGACCTGGTCAAAGTGGTGTTGTCAGCGAAAGCAAGAGCGGTTATGGAAACGGTTTATCGCCCAGCCGGCACTGGCTATTGCCCTACAGAAAGATCTGCAACCACGTGAGAGCAAAACGCTGGCCCTCACTTCGCGCGAAGCTTAATTCAGCTGGTGTTGTTGCATAAACGACTCACCGCCTAACTGATACATCTGCCGTAAAATCCACGCCTGACGGCTACGCACATAGCCCGATGGCGCGGAGACTTTGAAACGCAGTGGATTAGGTAATACGGCAGCCAGTAACGCAGCTTCCGACCGGGTAAGTTTGCTCGCGGGTTTGTGGAAATAACGTTGTGCCGCAGCTTCGACGCCAAACACACCGTCGCCAAATTCGGCGATATTCAGATAAACCGTCAGGATACGCTTTTTGCTCCAGACTGTTTCTATCCCCAGCGTTAATCCAGCTTCCAGCCCTTTTCGAACCCAGCTACGCCCATCCCATAAAAAGAGATTTTTGGCTGTCTGCTGAGAAATCGTTGAAGCACCGCGAATACGGTTTTCATTGCGCTCGTTGTGCGCCAGGGCTTGCTCAATGGAAGCGACATCAAAGCCCCAGTGCTCAGGAAACTTCTGATCTTCTGCGGCAATCACCGCCAGTCCCATCCACGGCGAGATTTGATCCATACTGACCCAGTCAGAATGTGCCACGTAACGAAAATTGCCATGCAGCCAGGCGCTGACTTGTCGCTCGGCCATTACCGCTGAGAAAGGAACAGGCGCAACGCTAAACAACGCGATGCCCCCGCCCCAGAAAACGGCGAGGACAACCATTAACCGTAGAAGAAAACGGCGAACGAAACTAAACACCGTTAAGCGGCTTTTACTCATTCAGTCAGAACCAGCACGCGGGAAACCAGCTTATCAATGCCGCTCGCCGCTTCTGCAATGTTCTGCGCCAGCATATATGCCGGGGTGGTGACAATCTTATTGTCTTCATCAATCACGATATCATCGACAGGACACGGCACATGCTCCGCGCCCATCTCTTCCAGCACTTCTGCGGTATCGATATCAGTACCAATGGTCAAACGCAGCGGGAAATCGAAAATTTTCGGCAGCATCGCCGGGGCAATACACATAAAACCAAGCGGTTTTCCGGCCTGATGCATCGCTTGTGCCAGCGCCTTTAATTCACGGTCAACGGTGCATTCGCTACCAAGACTGGCAAAATTGCTTAAATTCTTCGCCGCGCCAAACCCCCCCGGCACAATCAACGCATCCAGTTCAGCGGCATCGGCCTGAGCCAGAGGACGGATTTCACCGCGCGTTATTCGTGCCGCTTCAATCAGCACATTGCGCGTTTCCGTCATCGCTTCGCCAGTTAAATGGTTGATAACATCAACCTGCTGCTTATCCGGTGCAAAGCAGACCGCCTGCGCACCGCTGCGTGAAATAGCTAACAACGTCAACACCGCTTCATGAATTTCAGAACCGTCATAGACGCCGCATCCGCTCAGAATTACGCCAATTTTCTTCATTGTGATCATCCTTTCGCAATTGACTGAAACACATTAATTTTTTTAATAAAAATGCTACGCATCACACATTTAACTGATTCATGTAACAAATCATTTAAGTTTTGCTATCTTAACTGCGTGCGGCCTGAAAAAAAGTGCTGTGCCCTTGTAACTCATCATAAAAATTTACGGCGCAGCCAAGATTTCCCTGGTGTTGGCGCAGTATTCGCGCACCCCGGTCTAGCCGGGGTCATTTTTTTGTGGCTTTTGCCACCCACGCTTTCAACACGTCTACGTCGTGACGCCACTCTTCTTTCATCTCTTCAATCCATTCACCGACGTTATCTTCCCACGCAGGAAGGTCAGGAGACTGAATTTGCTGACCCAGCTGTTGCAGATGGCGTAACCCCACTGAACCCGCCGCGCCTTTAATTTTATGCCCTTCCTCGACGATGCCTTTTTTATCCTGCGCCGTCAGGTTCGACTCCAGTACACTCACATAGCCCGGCATCATCTTCTCAAACACCGCTAACCCGTCGGTAATCAGCTTCGGTCCTACAAGTTCGAGATACTGTTCCAGCATGGGAATATCGAGCAATGCTTCTGATTTACTGTTCTCTTCTGTCGTCACCGTGCTCTCCTCATCATCCTGGGTATCCCAGAATTTCTTGATCATCGCGGTTAGCGCTGGAACAGAAAGCGGCTTACTCAGCACATCATCCATTCCAGCATTGAGGTACTCTTGTTTGTCTTTCAGCACGTTAGCGGTTAAGGCTACCAGCGGTGGTAAATCCTCGCGCGGATATCGCTTCGTCAGTTCACGAGAGATATCCAGCCCGGTCATATCTGGCAACTGAATATCCAGCAACACCAGGTCGTATTCGCCCGGTTTAAACATCTCCAGCGCCGTCTTGCCGGTCATGGCGACATCAACGCTGTTACCTAATTTTTCCAGCACAGAGCGTGCGACAATCACGTTCAGTTCAATGTCTTCCACCAGCAGCACATTCAGCGCCGGTAAAGGCATATCGTCTTCATCAAACGCATCATCAACCTCTTCTGCTACCGACGGTGCGTGGATCGTCAACGTAAAGGTGGAACCTTTGCCCTGTTCGCTGGTAACCGTAATATCGCCGCCCATATTTTTCGCCAGACGACGAGAAACGGCCAGACCAATACCGGTGCCAGTGGCGGGCTTACCGCCGTGACTGTCTTTCACCTGGTAATACATGGCGAAGATTTTATCCAGCTCATCCTGCGGAATGCCGATACCAGAGTCTTCCACTTCAAAATGCAGCATATCGCCTTCATCGTAGCGCACGCGCACGGTAACCTGGCCTTGCTGGGTAAATTTGACGGCGTTACTGATGAGGTTCCACAGGATCTGCCGTAAACGCGTCCCGTCGGTAATGACCTGATGCGGTAATGGCAGCGTCGGCTCCAGATTAAAGCGCAATCCTTTCTGTTGCGCCTGCAATGCGGAGAGATTTTCCAGATCGGCAAGGAAGCTGGTGAAATCAACCGGCTGATTATCAAGCTGGACCTTGCGCCGTTCCATCTTATCCATGTCGATAATATCGTTGAAGATATTCCCCAGCGTGACGGCAGAAACATGGATGGTTTTGAGATATTTTTCCTGCTCGGCGGTGAGTTCGGTATCCAGCAGAATGCGGCTCAGGCCGACGATACCGTTCAGCGGTGTACGCAATTCGTGACTGATGGTGGAAATAAACGTCGTTTTGTCGCGGCTGGCGCGTTCAAGTGCATCCTGATACCGCTTACGCTCGGTAATGTCGCGACCAAAGCCCATCAAACCGTGACGTTTACCCACGCGGTCGTAGTACGGCACTTTACGGATTTCAAAGCAGGCTTTGCGTCCGTCGGGATAATCCAGCCACTGCTCATAGGTCAGTGACACATTATGACGGAACACTTTTTCATCGGTTTCAATGACTTTCGCAGCGGCTTCCGGTGAGTAAACATCAGCAGGTTTCAGGTGAACCAGTTGTTTTTCGCTTTTTCCGGTCAGCAGCTCCATCGCGCGGTTACAGCCGGAAAACTCTTTATCTTCGTTACGATAAAAAACCAGGTCGGGTGAAGCATCAAGGAAGGAACGTAAGAATGAGGATTGCTGCTCGAGCTGAATTTGTGTCTCTTCGCGCTCTTTAATTTCAATTTTCAGTTGGCCGAAGGTTTCCTGCAGTTCTGCTTCCGCTTTTTCACGAACGGCAATTTCCTGATTTAGCTGGGCAATATTATCTTTTAACTGAACGTTGAGGCTCAAATCGCGCTCGCGCATCTCCTCCAGTTTTTGCACCAGCCGTGACAGACGTTGTCGTGACTCCTCCAGTTGCTCGACGACCACCGATAGAAAGTAGACCGCCCACGGCGTAATCAGCAAACCAAAGAAGATAGAACGAATAACATCAATGCTTTCGACCTGACCATGCAGCACCATGGTCACTGCCATTTGTACCACAATGGCAAGAACGACGAGGGCCAGCGCCAGCAACATTGAGAAGCGCACCAGACCTAACTTCATCATCAGGTCAACATAATACTGCGCCAGCAGACGAATTTGCTTCATTAGGGAATTCCTTCACGACAACCTGCCCCAATAATACCCAATTCTGACAGTTACGTTATAAATTGTGTGAGAAATGCGGAATTCCCCTCAATGGCCTACGCCGTTGGAGGTAGCCACGGACGTCCCAGCGCCGATCCCTGTACGCCATGTTCATTCAGATAGCGATCCAGCTCGACCATTCCCGTCCATCGATTTTCGCACCACAGCGGAGCAAGCAGCGTCGGGCGACGGGCGCTGGCGGAAATGCGGTGGTAGATCACTTCCGGTGGCGTATGGCGAATCATTTCTCCGGCAGTGAGCGTGTAATCGTCCAGTTCAATACCGTTCAAACGCCCCGCTTCCCAGGCTTTCGCCATAATGCTGCCTTTTACTATATGTAGCGGATGCAGCTTTATGCCGTCCACGCCGGTTTCAACCACTCGCTCCAGCGTTTGCAAACATTCAGTCTGCCCTTCGCCAGGCAGGCCGACAATTAAGTGAGAACACACCTTCAGCCCGCGCTCACGCGCCAACTGCGTCGTGCGCTGATAGCAGGCAAAATCATGACCGCGATTGATGCGATGCAGCGTTTTGTCGTGGGCGGTTTGTAGCCCCAGCTCCAGCCACACTTCGTAGCCCTGGTCCTTATATTCGCAAAGCAGATCCAGCACCGCATCCGGCACGCAGTCCGGGCGGGTACCAACACACAAACCGACAATATTGGCCTGGCTCACCGCCTGCTGATACATAGAACGCAGCACCTGAACTTCCGCAAAGGTGCTGGTATACGCCTGAAAGTAGGCCAGATAGCGTTTAGCGCGGTTAACTAAATTCGCCTGGTGCGCCAGTTGCTCGGCAATGGAATGATGCTGCTGCGCTTCATCGGCAAACGAGGCAACATTACAGAATGTGCAGCCACCACGCCCGATGGTACCGTCACGGTTAGGGCAGCTAAAACCGCCGTGCAGCGTCAGCTTATGCACCTTTTGCCCATAACGACGGGTGAGATCACCACCAAACATATTGACTAATTTCTGTAACTGCATAATCTGATAGACCGCGCCTTGAAAAGAGGCCAAAGCCTGCCATTTTTAGCTCAATTCGGCGATGACCTGGATCAATCGTCCCGGCCTGCCTTTATCAACTGCATAATCAATCAAAATTACCGAAATTTCATTCATAATCACATAAATCACTTTTGCTTATCTTGTGTCAGATTTTTTTATCAGGTTATGGATTTTAGGCAAAAACAGTAGCATGAAACGTCATTACCAATTAATGCAGTATAAAATACTGCCTTTCTCGTCAGTTCAAGGCAGGATAAGGGTTAACACGCCTTTATGACAGTCAGGAATTGACTGTTTCCCTAACGACGCCTCTTTTCAACTTAATTAACAAATCCTTTTTAATTTCAATAAATTAATAAAGAATTTTGCGCTAAAGCACATTTCTGTACCAATAAGCTTGCCATTTGACCTGTATCAGCTTTCCCGATAAGTTGGAAATCCGCTGGAAGCTTTCTGGATGAGCAGCCTGCTCATCATATTTATGCAGTAATTGAGATCCCCTCTTCACCGTATTAATCGATGCGAAAAGGACAACAAGGGGGCGAATGCGAGGCGCGCGTATGAAACGCAAACCCCGTCGCCACGCTCTTTCTGTGCCCGTGCGCAGCGGTTCGGAAGTGGGGTTCCCGCAGAGCCTGGGGGAGGTTCACGATATGTTGTACGATAAATCCCTTGAGAGGGATAACTGTGGTTTCGGCCTGATCGCCCACATAGAAGGCGAACCTAGCCACAAGGTAGTGCGTACTGCAATACACGCACTGGCCCGCATGCAGCACCGTGGCGCGATTCTCGCCGATGGTAAAACCGGTGACGGTTGCGGCTTGCTGTTACAAAAACCGGATCGCTTTTTTCGCATTGTTGCGCAGGAGCGAGGCTGGCGTTTAGCGAAAAACTACGCCGTCGGGATGCTTTTCCTGAATAAAGATCCTGAACTCGCCGCGACCGCACGCCGCATCGTTGAAGAAGAGCTGCAACGCGAAACGTTGTCGATTGTCGGCTGGCGTGATGTCCCCACTAACGAAGGCGTGCTGGGTGAAATCGCCCTCTCCTCTCTGCCACGCATTGAGCAAATTTTTGTGAACGCCCCGGCAGGTTGGCGTCCGCGCGATATGGAGCGCCGTCTGTTTATCGCCCGCCGCCGCATTGAAAAGCGTCTCGAAGCTGACAAAGACTTCTACGTCTGTAGCCTGTCGAATCTGGTGAACATCTATAAAGGTCTGTGTATGCCGGCGGATCTGCCGCGCTTCTACCTGGATCTTGCGGACCTGCGTCTGGAATCGGCCATTTGCCTGTTCCACCAGCGCTTCTCCACTAACACCGTGCCGCGCTGGCCGCTGGCGCAACCGTTCCGCTACCTGGCGCATAACGGTGAAATCAACACCATCACCGGTAACCGCCAATGGGCGCGTGCGCGTACCTATAAATTCCAGACACCGCTAATCCCTGACCTGCACGACGCCGCACCGTTCGTCAACGAAACCGGCTCTGACTCCAGTTCGATGGATAACATGCTGGAACTGCTGCTGGCTGGCGGGATGGATATCATCCGCGCCATGCGTCTGTTAGTGCCACCCGCCTGGCAGAACAACCCGGATATGGACCCGGAACTGCGCGCGTTCTTCGACTTTAACTCCATGCATATGGAGCCGTGGGATGGTCCGGCGGGCATCGTGATGTCCGATGGTCGCTTCGCCGCCTGTAACCTCGACCGTAACGGTCTGCGTCCGGCGCGCTATGTCATCACCAAAGATAAGCTCATCACCTGCGCCTCTGAAGTGGGTATCTGGGATTACCAACCTGACGAAGTGGTGGAAAAAGGCCGCGTTGGCCCTGGCGAACTGATGGTGATCGACACCCGCGGTGGGCGCATTCTGCACTCGGCAGAAACCGATGACGATCTGAAAAGCCGCCACCCTTATAAAGAGTGGATGGAGAAAAACGTCCGCCGCCTGGTGCCGTTTGAAGATCTGCCTGATGAAGAAGTGGGTAGCCGCGAACTGGACGACGACACGCTTGCCAGCTACCAGAAGCAGTTTAATTACAGCGCGGAAGAGCTGGACTCTGTGATCCGCGTGCTGGGCGAAAACGGCCAGGAAGCCGTCGGTTCGATGGGCGATGATACCCCATTCGCCGTGCTCTCCAGCCAGCCGCGCATTATTTACGACTACTTCCGCCAGCAGTTTGCGCAGGTCACTAACCCGCCAATCGACCCGCTACGTGAAGCGCATGTTATGTCGCTCGCCACCAGCATCGGGCGTGAAATGAACGTCTTCTGTGAAGCAGAAGGCCAGGCGCACCGTTTAAGCTTTAAATCGCCGATTCTGCTCTACTCCGATTTCAAACAGCTCACGACGATGAAAGAGGAGCACTACCGCGCAAATACGCTGGATATCACCTTTGACGTCACTAAAACCACGCTCGAAGCGACGGTCAAAGAGCTGTGCGACAAAGCAGAACAGATGGTGCGTAGCGGCACCGTGCTGCTGGTGCTTTCTGACCGGAATATCGCTAAAGATCGCCTGCCGGTTCCGGCCCCAATGGCGGTTGGCGCGATCCAGACCCGTCTGGTCGATCAAAGCCTGCGTTGCGATGCCAACATTATCGTCGAAACCGCCAGCGCCCGCGATCCGCACCACTTCGCCGTGTTGCTGGGCTTCGGCGCGACGGCTATTTATCCATACCTTGCCTATGAAACGCTGGGCCGCCTGGTAGACACCCACGCGATTGCCAAAGATTATCGTACCGTGATGCTCAACTACCGTAACGGCATCAACAAAGGCTTGTACAAAATCATGTCCAAAATGGGCATCTCCACCATCGCGTCTTACCGCTGCTCGAAACTGTTTGAAGCGGTCGGTCTGCACGATGATGTAGTGGGCCTGTGCTTCCAGGGCGCGGTTAGCCGCATTGGTGGGGCAAGCTTTGAAGACTTCCAGCAGGATCTGCTGAATCTGTCGAAACGTGCCTGGCTGGCGCGTAAGCCCATCAGCCAGGGCGGCTTGCTGAAATACGTGCACGGTGGCGAATACCACGCCTACAACCCGGACGTCGTGCGCACACTGCAACAGGCGGTACAAAGCGGCGAGTACAGCGACTATCAGGAATACGCGAAGCTGGTTAATGAGCGTCCGGCAACCACGCTGCGCGATCTGCTGGCAATTACGCCGGGTGAAAACGCAGTCAACATTGCCGATGTTGAACCGGCAAGCGAACTGTTTAAACGCTTCGATACCGCCGCGATGTCTATCGGCGCATTAAGCCCGGAAGCCCACGAGGCGCTGGCGGAAGCGATGAATAGCATCGGCGGTAACTCGAACTCCGGTGAAGGTGGTGAAGATCCGGCGCGCTACGGCACTAACAAAGTGTCGCGCATCAAGCAGGTGGCTTCTGGTCGCTTCGGCGTTACTCCGGCGTACCTGGTCAATGCTGACGTCATTCAGATTAAAGTCGCCCAGGGCGCGAAGCCGGGCGAAGGCGGTCAGTTGCCGGGTGATAAAGTCACTCCTTACATTGCCAAACTGCGCTATTCGGTGCCCGGAGTGACGCTGATCTCCCCGCCGCCGCACCACGATATCTACTCTATCGAGGACTTAGCGCAGCTCATTTTCGACCTCAAGCAGGTTAACCCGAAAGCGATGATCTCCGTGAAGCTGGTTTCTGAACCGGGCGTTGGCACCATCGCGACTGGCGTGGCGAAAGCTTATGCGGACTTGATCACCATCGCAGGCTATGACGGCGGCACCGGCGCAAGTCCGCTTTCATCGGTGAAATACGCAGGCTGCCCGTGGGAACTGGGGCTTGTTGAAACACAACAGGCGCTGGTTGCCAACGGCTTGCGTCATAAGATCCGTTTGCAGGTCGATGGCGGCCTGAAAACAGGTGTCGATATCATCAAAGCGGCGATTCTCGGCGCAGAAAGCTTCGGCTTCGGCACTGGCCCGATGGTGGCGCTCGGCTGTAAATACCTGCGAATCTGCCATCTGAACAACTGCGCCACCGGTGTAGCAACTCAGGATGACAAGCTGCGTAAGAATCACTATCACGGCCTGCCGTTCAAAGTGACCAATTACTTTGAGTTTATCGCCCGTGAAACCCGCGAGCTGATGGCGCAACTGGGCGTAACGCGCCTGGTGGATCTGATTGGCCGTACCGACCTGCTCAAAGAGCTGGACGGTTTCACCGCCAAACAGCAGAAACTGGCGCTGTCGAAGCTGCTGGAGACTGCCGAGCCTAAGGCTGGTAAGGCGCTCTACTGTACCGAAAACAACCCGCCGTTTGATAATGGCCTGCTGAACGCGCAGTTGCTGCAACAGGCAAAACCGTTTGTCGATGAGCGTCAGAGCAAAACCTTCTGGTTCGATATTCGCAACACCGACCGTTCTGTCGGCGCGTCGCTTTCAGGCTATATCGCTCAGACGCACGGCGATCAGGGTCTGGCAGCCGATCCGATCAAAGCGTACTTCAACGGCACCGCAGGCCAGAGCTTCGGCGTGTGGAACGCTGGCGGCGTGGAACTGTATCTGACGGGCGATGCCAACGACTATGTCGGTAAAGGCATGGCGGGCGGCTTAATCGCCATTCGCCCTCCGGTTGGCTCAGCCTTCCGCAGCCATGAAGCAAGTATTATCGGCAACACCTGCCTGTATGGCGCGACCGGTGGTCGTCTGTATGCCGCAGGCCGCGCGGGTGAACGTTTCGGCGTGCGTAATTCCGGTGCTATCACCGTGGTAGAAGGCATTGGCGACAACGGCTGTGAATATATGACGGGCGGTATTGTCTGTATTCTGGGTAAAACCGGCGTTAACTTCGGCGCGGGCATGACCGGCGGCTTCGCTTACGTTCTCGATGAAAGCGGCGATTTCCGCAAACGCGTTAACCCGGAACTGGTCGAGGTCTTAAGCGTTGACTCCCTGGCGATCCATGAAGAGCATCTGCGTGGTCTTATCACCGAGCATGTTCAGCATACCGGTTCCCAGCGTGGTGAAGAGATTCTGGCTAACTGGTCAACCTTCGCCACGAAATTTGCGCTGGTTAAACCGAAGTCCAGTGATGTAAAAGCACTGCTGGGTCACCGTAGTCGTAGCGCAGCAGAGTTGCGCGTGCAGGCGCAGTAAGGGGTAGCAACAATGAGTCAGAATGTTTATCAATTTATCGACCTGCAGCGCGTTGATCCGCCAAAGAAACCGCTGAAGATCCGCAAAATTGAGTTTGTTGAAATTTACGAGCCGTTTTCCGAAGGCCAGGCCAAAGCGCAGGCTGACCGCTGCCTATCGTGCGGCAACCCATACTGCGAGTGGAAATGCCCGGTACACAACTACATCCCGAACTGGCTGAAGCTCGCCAACGAGGGGCGTATTTTTGAAGCGGCGGAACTGTCGCACCAGACCAACACTCTGCCAGAAGTATGCGGACGTGTCTGCCCGCAGGACCGTCTGTGCGAAGGTTCCTGCACGCTGAACGATGAGTTTGGCGCGGTGACCATCGGCAACATTGAGCGTTATATCAATGATAAAGCGTTCGAAATGGGCTGGCGTCCGGATATGTCTGGCGTGAAACAGACCGGTAAAAAAGTGGCGATTATCGGTGCAGGCCCGGCGGGTCTGGCGTGTGCGGATGTCCTGACGCGCAACGGCGTAAAAGCGGTCGTCTTCGACCGTCACCCGGAAATTGGCGGCCTGCTGACCTTCGGTATTCCGGCTTTCAAGCTGGAAAAAGAGGTAATGACGCGCCGCCGTGAAATCTTCACCGGCATGGGTATTGAATTCAAACTCAATACCGAAGTGGGCCGCGACGTGCAGCTGGACGATCTGCTGAGTGATTACGATGCGGTGTTCCTTGGCGTCGGGACTTATCAGTCAATGCGCGGCGGACTGGAAAACGAAGACGCCGATGGCGTGTACGCAGCGCTGCCGTTCCTTATCGCCAACACCAAACAGTTAATGGGCTTTGGTGAAACTCGCGAAGAACCGTTCGTCAGCATGGAAGGCAAACGCGTGGTGGTACTTGGCGGTGGCGATACCGCGATGGACTGCGTGCGTACTTCCGTGCGCCAGGGGGCAAAGCACGTTACCTGTGCCTATCGTCGTGATGAAGAGAACATGCCGGGTTCCCGCCGCGAAGTGAAAAACGCGCGGGAAGAAGGTGTTGAGTTCAAATTCAACGTCCAGCCACTGGGTATTGAAGTGAACGGCAACGGCAAAGTCAGCGGCGTGAAAATGGTGCGCACAGAAATGGGCGAACCGGATGCCAAAGGCCGTCGCCGCGCAGAGATCGTGGCAGGATCCGAACATATCGTTCCGGCAGATGCGGTGATCATGGCGTTTGGTTTCCGCCCACACAGCATGGAATGGCTGGCGAAACACAGCGTCGAGCTGGATTCGCAAGGTCGCATCATCGCCCCAGAAGGCAACGACAATGCCTTCCAGACCAGTAACCCGAAAATCTTTGCTGGTGGCGATATTGTCCGTGGTTCCGATCTGGTGGTGACCGCTATTGCCGAAGGTCGTAAAGCGGCAGATGGGATTATGAACTGGTTGGAAGTTTAAGCTCTGTCCCAGCGCCGCCTCCTCAGAAAAGAGTCGGCGCTGAAATTCTCCTTTCTTTCTGGAAAGCGCCTCGCATAATCTTAAGAAAACCAATGTAATACGCACATCTGGATTGTTACCGGCAGATGCCCGGCGTATAGCTGATTCCATTATTCAACACTGCGCCATATAAAGGGAAAGATAATGGAATCGCTCTCAGAAGGAACCACAGCAGGCTACCAGCAAATCCACGACGGCATTATTCATCTGGTCGATAGCGCCCGAACGGAAACGGTACGTAGCGTTAACGCGCTGATGACCGCGACATACTGGGAAATTGGCCGACGGATTGTCGAATTTGAACAAGGTGGTGAGGCCAGAGCTGCGTATGGTGCGCAGCTAATCAAGCGACTATCAAAGGATTTAAGTCTAAGGTATAAGCGTGGGTTCTCTGCAAAAAACTTACGCCAAATGAGGCTTTTTTACCTCTTTTTTCAACATGTTGAAATTCGCCAGACAGTGTCTGGCGAATTAACACCATTGGGAATTCCGCAGACACCGTCTGCAGAATTCCCATCGGCAAAGATTTGGCAGACGCTGTCTGCCAAATCCTTCCCACTGCCCTGGTCCACCTACGTCCGTCTACTTTCCGTTAAAAACGCTGACGCCCGCAGCTTTTATGAAAAAGAGGCGCTCCGCTGTGGTTGGTCTGTCCGCCAGCTAGAGCGGCAAATTGCGACCCAATTTTATGAGCGGACACTACTGTCATATGACAAATCAGCCATGCTGCAACAACACGCCCCTGCCGAGACGCATATTCTTCCGCAACAGGCGATACGCGATCCCTTTGTGCTCGAATTTTTGGAATTGAAAGATGAATACTCAGAATCCGATTTTGAGGAGGCGCTGATCAACCACCTGATGGATTTCATGCTGGAACTTGGGGATGATTTTGCCTTTGTTGGTCGGCAGCGAAGGTTACGCATTGATGACAACTGGTTTCGTGTCGATCTGCTGTTTTTCCACCGCCGTTTACGCTGCCTGCTAATCGTCGATCTAAAAGTGGGCAAATTCAGCTATAGCGATGCCGGACAGATGAATATGTATCTCAACTACGCCAAAGAGCACTGGACGCTACCGGATGAAAATCCGCCCATCGGTCTGGTTCTCTGTGCAGAAAAAGGAGTCGGAGAAGCGCATTATGCACTGGCTGGTTTGCCTAACACCGTTCTGGCAAGCGAATATAAGATGCAACTACCTGATGAGAAACGACTCGCAGATGAACTCGTTCGAACACAGGCGGTGCTAGAGGAAGGCTATAGACGCCGTTAATTTCAGCGGTTTCGAATTCTGCAGACAGTGTCTGCAGAATCTTTAAAACGAACTAAGTTTTAAGCCATTAAATCAGCCTTAACCTTCACTACCACCTTTTTAATCTCACCCGGCTCGCCGACAACGCATCCCGGCTTATGCGGTTCTCCAGGCATAAACACGGCGAACATTCCCGGTTTCAGGATGATGGTTTGCTCATTCTCAATGGCGCTGCAAAGCTGGTAATCATCTTCATGGTGGAACTCTTCACACTGACGCGCAGTGCCTGCCATGCCAAACAGGATCCGTTCCTCACCGTTTAATAACAGCTGGATATCAATGTATTGCTCGTGCAGCTCCGCTTTTTTCTCAACGGGCGATTGAGTGTTAAACGTCATGACATTCATAAAGATATTGTCGCCCTGTAATTCGTAACGACCCGGTGCTTTTTCTTGCGGCCTGGCGGCTAAGGCTAGTGTTAACGCGTCCTGTAACGCAGGATGCAATCCGGCAGACGGTAATGACTGTACTTCACCCATCATCATAATTTTTCTCCCTGGGCCAACAGCGCAGCCCCAAGTAAACCTGCATCGTGGCGGTAGTGCGCCGCCAGTAAATCAACATGAAATGCCGCTGGCTCCTGCGCCAGATACGTTTCCACCAACGCCAGATACCCTTCTGCCAGACCAACGCTGCCACCGACCACTACGCACTGACAATCAGTTGTGGCTTTAATATCAGCGATCAGCCTTGCCAGCACATGTGCGGAGCGGTGAATCAGTTGCTGCGCCTGCTCATCGCCCTGCCCGGCGTGCGTGAAAATAGTTTTCGCATTCGCACCAGCCAACTCCCCTTGCGCTGCCGCCGCAATGCCGCGACCAGAAGCAATCGCCTCCACGCAACCTGTGCGTCCACAGCCGCAGACTGGACCATGCGGATCGGCAAGCGTATGCCCGATGTGCCCCGCCAGACCTCCAGGGCCGGTAAGCAGTTTGCCGCCGCTCACTACACCGCCGCCGACGCCAGTGGAAACAGTGATAAACACCATCTCAGTTATATCGCCTTCCAGCGCCTGATACTCTGCCCATGCTGCGGCCTGCGCGTCGTTAATGGCAATGGTCGGCAAATCGGTAAGCTGCTCCAGTGTTTTGACTAACGGAAAGTGTAGCAATCCACCGAGATTATGCGGATTTAGCGCCAATAAGCTGCCGTCGCGAATAATTCCGGTTGAAGCGATAGCAACCCTCTGCGCATGAGCTTGCAACGGAGAGACTAATGCGGATAAGGCATCACGCAAGGCTTCTGGTGTCTGGCTGGCTGGCGTAGGAAGTTCACGACGATCGCGGATCTGCCCGTCAGCGCCAATCAGCGCGGCGGCAAGTTTAGTACCGCCGATATCAATCGCCAGTGTGGTCATAGCACCGCCTTTTTCATCGCTGTGTTGTACCACTGGCAAATGTGTTCAAGACGTGTGATAGCAGAACCGACCGTCACCGCCCATGCGCCGTGGCACATCGCATCCGCCGCCTGAGCAGGCGTGTTGTAACGCCCTTCGGCAATCACCCGACATCCGGCGTCGCTCAACGTTTTCACCAGCGCCAGATCCGGCTCTTCTGGCGTTTCAGGTGTGGTATAGCCAGAAAGCGTAGTGCCAATAATTTCGGCTCCCAGCTTTTGGCATGCCAGGCCGTCTTCCGGCGTTGAGCAGTCGGTCATCGCCAGTAAACCGTGATGGTGGATACGTGCCAGTAGCGTTTCAACAGGCACCGGACGCGGTCGGTCGGTGCCGTCAATCGCGATGATATCCGCGCCTGCCTGCGCCAGCGCATCGACATCTTCAATATATGCCGTGATGCGTACCGGAGAATCCTCCAGATCGCGTTTCACAATCCCGATAATCGGCACACTCACCACCGCACGCGTGGCTTGCAGATTTGCCACACCTTCAATACGAATGGCAACCGCTCCCGCCTGCTCTGCCGCTAATGCCATGGCGGCGACGATTTCAGGTTTATCGAGTGGGCTGTCCGGAACCGGCTGGCAGGAGACAATCAGGCCACCGTTAGCAGCGATTTTTTGATCCAGTTGTGCAAGTAACGACATACATCTTCCCTTAGCGAAAGGCCCGGTAGAAGACCGGGCAACAGGATTAACTTTTGGTTTTGACTAAATCGTTTTTAGCGCTGCCAAACGGCACGGCACCGCTAAATGGTTTGCCGTCGATAGCGTCATGAGTACGCAACGCTTCCGGGCGCAACCAACGCTGAACGCGAGAAGGCATATCCAGCCCAATCAGCAGGATCACCACGAACGTCAGGCTAAACGAAAGCGATGCCAGCGCAGTACCCAGATCCAGACGTTGAGCGATCAACGCGCCGATGATTGGGGCCAGTGCGCCGCCCAATGCGCCAACGTTGTAGGTAAAGCCCAGGCCCGCTGCACGCTGGTCGGTATCGAAATAACCGCCAATCAGTTTCGGTAAGATCCCGGCGATCCCTTGTCCAAGCATTTGCTGGAAGAACAGTAACAAACCGAGCACCCAGACGTTTGCGCCACCAATCGCAAATACCGGAATAATCAGCAGTTGCGAGGCCAGCAGGCTACAAACGTACGCTTTGCGGGTTCCCAGCCAGTCACCGAGGAAGCCGCCGACACAGCAACCCACAGCCGCCCCAAAGCCACTAAAGAACAGCACATTGGCGACAGTATGCGGGTCATAAGCAAGATCGGTTTTCAGATACGTTGGCAGCAGTGCCTGAATCGGCCATGAGTAGAGGAAAGCAAATAACACAACCACCATCAGCATTACGCCCGTTGGCCAGCGTTTGCCCGTACTCTGAACCATAAAGCTGATAAAGATTGCGGCACATAACAGCCCGAGAACAGCGACGATTGCGGCATTTTGCAGGTTACCAGCGAAGCAGAACCACAGCGCAGTAGCCGCCGCCAGCGTCATTACGATATTGGCAATGCGATGTTCACCACGGTAAAGAATGTCTACCATCGTGCGTACTGGTGCTTTACCTGCGTGTTTCTCTTTCCAGTCTTCCGCTTCCGGAATGTTTTTACGCAGCCAGAGAGCAAAGATGATTGGCAAAATGCCGATAAAGAACAGCGCTCGCCAGCCCCAGACCGGAACCACCAGGCTGTAGACCTGAGCGGCAACGACGGCACCCACCGAGAAGCCGGAAATCAGAAAGCCACTGGCTTTGTTACGCAGATGTTTTGGCCAGCTTTCAATGACATAGGTGGCGCTGGAGCCGTATTCTCCCGCCATCCCCATGCCGATGACCAGACGAGCAATAAACATGGTGATGTAGCCTGGCGCAAAGCCGCAGGCCAGCGTCCCGGCCGAGAAGAGAACGATACTGGTAACCATTGCCAGACGACGCCCGTAGCGGTCGCCCATAGCGCCAAGCATCAGGCCGCCGAACCAGCGAGAGATAAAGGCTGCGGAGATCAGACTTGCCGCCTGTACCGTCGTCAGCCCGAATTCACCTTGTACTTCGGTGAGTACCAGGGCGATTAAAACGAAATCAAAACCGTCAAGCAGATATCCCAACCAGGCAGCGGAAAATGCGCGCCATTGTGCGCGGTTGAGATGGCGATACCACGGGATATTCTGGGTTGTAGTACTCATTGTGAGTCTCCCGCGGTGGGCGATGCCCACACGCTTTGGTATAAAAATTGTAGGGTACAGATGCGTTTATTTCCCCTCACCCGGTAGGGGCGAGCGAGGGGAAACAACTCACCCGCGCTCTTGCATCAACTGCTGGGCTAGCGCCTTCAGTTCTGGCAGATATTTTTCATCGACCGGACCAAACGGTTTGCGGCACAGCGGCACAGAAACGACATCCATATAGTGCAGGACCGTTTTCAGGCCGCGGAATACGCCCGTTTTGATCAGTAAATCAATGACTTTATTACATTCGGTTTGCAGCTTCTGCGCGGTCTGGATATCGCCTTCTTTCAGCGCCTTCACGATACCCTGATAACGCCAGCCCATAATGTTGTAAGTACTACCGATACCACCATCAGCGCCCGCCAACAAACCAGAAGCAAAGATTTCGTCGTAACCGTTATAGAGCACCAGATCCGGATGTTCACGACGGATCTGCTCCATCTGATAGAGATCGCCAGAGGTCTGTTTCAGCGCGCCGACACCAGGCAACGTAACCAGAGTGTTAATCTGATCCAGGGTCAGTTTAACGCCGCTTAACGCCGGAATGTTGTACACCACCATCGGCAACCCATCCGCCGAATCAATAATTGCCCGATAGTGATCGCAGTGTTCTTCAAAGCTGAAAGGGTAGTAGAACGGCGTGACGGCGGAGACGGCATCGAAGCCATAACGTTTGGCTGAAGATGCAAGCTGTTGGCTTTCAGCAGTGCTGACGCAACCTACATGAGCGATGAGTTTAATCTTGCCTTTCGCCTCTTCGGCGACGATTTCCAGTACCTGTTCACGCTCGGAAAGGCTTTGTACAAAGGCTTCGCCGGTAGAACCACCCACGTATAAACCGTCGATGCCCTGCTGAATATTGAACTGAACCAGGCGACGCAGACTCGCTTTATCCAGTGCTTGTTGTTGATCAAAAGGAGTCAGGAGTGCGGCCATTACGCCACGTAAATTCGTTGCCATAAATACCTCTGAAGTGATGCTTGTCTGATAAACGATATACCTTTATACCTGTTATACCAGATCAATTAAGCAACACCCCATACAGAAAGCTTATAATGCGATCTGCTTCACTAAAGTGGCATTATTTCTTTTTGTTGGTGGTCTGACCGAAGGCGTGCCAGGTAGCAGAGACGCTGTTGAGATGCGATTGCAACGCGCGATCGGCTTCGTCAGGATCATGACGACGTATCGCGTCAACGATCGCAATATGCTGTTGATAGCTAACGTTGTTATGCTCGTGCAGAGCCTGATCAGCTACGGTTGGGCGCGCGGCGATCAGCCAATCGAGCAGGGCAACATGGATCGCCATGAAGATTGGGTTACCGGGGATCTCCGCCAGCACGCGGTGGAAATCAACGTCTGAACGAATGAATGCCGCGTTGTTATCAAGCGACTGACTGTTGATTTCCAGTGCTTTTGCCAGCAAATCGATTTGCTCATCGGTGGCGTGTTCAGCCGCATAGCGCACCAGGCTGGATTCAAAGAACAGACGTAATTGTTCGAAATGGGCAATTCCGCCAGGATGAGAAAGGAAATCTTTCGCCATGCCGGAAAGCTCGCCGATGATGGTGTCCGCTGAAGGACGCGAGACGCGGGCACGTTCGCCGTTGTTTATTTGCACCAGACCTTTGCGTTTTAACGCTGCCAGCGCTTCGCGCACAGAAGGACGCCCGACGTTAAAGAACGCCATCAGTTCGCGTTCAGACGGTAATTGTTCACCTTCGCCAAATTCACGGCGGCGGATCATCTGTTCCAGCTCTTCTTCCACCATTTCGGAGAGTTTCTTACGCGCCAGCGGGCGGCTACGCAAGTTGCGACCAATTGCAGGTGAAGAATCTTCGGTTTGCGAATCAAATGCGTTCATAAGGCCCATTCTGTAAGGTCAGTGTGATTAACATCATCAGTGACATCCTATCACAGGATTGAAAGTAGGGGGAAATGGCGGGATTTTCTCTTTGTGCCTCATCATTACTATAATTAACTGAATAATTAACTATTGCGAAAAATTAATGTAACGCAGATAAAAACATCACGATTGAATTATTCATAAGACTATTAACAAGTATTATGAATATTATGAATGTGTTCTTACAAAATAATCATAAGCGCATATTTTTTAATGAAAAATCACCTCACCTACAATTAAAAACACGACATCCGCACCATAAATAGCCTTGCAAAAAATATAACATCATTGTTTTCAATCTGCCGTTTATGGGATTGACCGTTTTCTTTTGACACGGAGTTCAACAATGTTCGGCATAATTATATCTGTCATCGTATTAATGACGATGGGCTATTTGATCCTGAAAAACTACAAACCTCAAGTGGTGCTGGCTGCCGCAGGTATCTTCCTGATGATGTGCGGTGTCTGGTTAGGATTCGGTGGAGTACTCGATCCCGCCAAAAGCAGCGGCTACTTGATCGTCGATATTTATAATGAAATCCTGCGCATGCTGTCCAACCGCATTGCCGGGTTAGGGTTGTCGATTATGGCGGTGGGCGGGTATGCCCGCTACATGGAGCGCATAGGGGCAAGTCGCGCGATGGTGAGCTTGTTAAGCCGCCCGTTAAAACTCATTCGCTCGCCGTATATTATTCTGTCGGCAACTTACGTCATCGGCCAAATCATGGCGCAGTTTATTACCAGCGCCTCCGGTCTGGGTATGTTGCTGATGGTCACCTTATTTCCGACACTGGTGAGTCTGGGAGTAAGTCGTCTCTCTGCGGTGGCGGTTATCGCAACCACGATGTCCATTGAGTGGGGGATTCTGGAAACGAACTCCATTTTTGCTGCCCAGGTAGCAGGAATGAAAATTGCCACTTACTTCTTCCACTACCAGCTTCCGGTCGCCTCTTGCGTCATTATCTCGGTGGCGATCTCCCACTTTTTCGTGCAACGCGCTTTCGACAAAAAAGATAAAAATATCAATCACGAACAGGCAGAGCAAAAAGCTCTCGATAATGTCCCGCCACTCTATTACGCCATTTTACCGGTGATGCCGTTAATCCTGATGCTCGGCTCGCTGTTCCTCGCCCACGTCGGGCTGATGCAGTCAGAACTGCATCTGGTGGTGGTGATGTTACTGAGTTTGACGGTGACGATGTTTGTTGAGTTCTTCCGCAAGCATAACTTGCGCGAAACAATGGACGATGTGCAGGCGTTTTTTGACGGCATGGGTACGCAGTTTGCCAACGTGGTAACGCTGGTGGTCGCGGGTGAAATATTTGCGAAAGGCTTAACGACGATTGGCACTGTCGATGCGGTTATCAGGGGTGCGGAGCATTCTGGTCTGGGCGGTATTGGCGTGATGATTATTATGGCGCTGGTCATTGCCATTTGTGCCATTGTGATGGGCTCAGGCAATGCGCCGTTTATGTCATTTGCCAGTCTTATTCCGAATATCGCAGCCGGACTACATGTACCAGCGGTTGTAATGATTATGCCGATGCATTTTGCCACGACGCTAGCGCGCGCTGTTTCGCCGATTACTGCGGTGGTGGTCGTTACATCAGGAATTGCAGGTGTTTCGCCTTTTGCAGTGGTGAAGCGGACAGCGATCCCCATGGCAGTCGGTTTCGTGGTGAATATGATTGCCACAATCACGCTATTTTATTAAGCGATAAAGAAGACAAAACAGGCCGCCAGGGCCTGTTTTCATTTTACTTCACAACGCGTAATGCCGGCCGACCACCGCGTGGTGGCTGCGGAGGTTCATCGTCAGGATGCGTTTCATCATCGTGATCTGGCTTGTCACCATCGATAACCGACATAACGGTTTCGTTGTCTGCCGATGCCTCTTCATCATTCATGATGCTGGCATCTTCATCGTAGGCAGCTTCAGGCTCAAACATCGTGCCTGCGCCATTTTCACGGGCGTAGATAGCCAGCACGGCAGCCAGCGGCACAGAAACCTGACGCGGAATGCCACCAAAGCGCGCGTTAAAGCGCACCTCATCATTCGCCAGTTCCAGATTGCCGACAGCACGCGGCGCAATGTTGAGTACGATTTGCCCGTCACGCGCATATTCCATAGGAACCTGCACGCCAGGGAGCGTCACATCCACCACCAGGTGCGGCGTGAGCTGGTTATCCAGCAACCACTCATAGAATGCACGCAGCAGATAGGGACGACGTGGTGTTAGCTGTGACAAATCCATACAGATTAACTCCGGCCCAGACGCATTTCACGTTCTGCTTCAGTTAAAGAAGCAAGGAAAGAGTCACGTTCAAAGACGCGGGTCATATAGCCTTTCAGCTCTTTCGCACCCGGACCGCTGAACTCGATGCCCAGTTGCGGCAGACGCCACAGCAGCGGAGCAAGGTAGCAATCGACCAGGCTGAACTCATCGCTCAGGAAGTACGGCTTCTGACCGAAGACCGGCGCAATCGCCAGCAGTTCTTCGCGCAGTTGCTTACGTGCGGCATCTGCTTCAGAAGCTGA
Organism: Escherichia sp. MOD1-EC5189; assembly: GCF_002966045.1. Classification (NCBI taxonomy): domain Bacteria; kingdom Pseudomonadati; phylum Pseudomonadota; class Gammaproteobacteria; order Enterobacterales; family Enterobacteriaceae; genus Escherichia; species Escherichia sp. MOD1-EC5189. The sequence goes on from NZ_PTRX01000018.1 coordinate 60,200, forward strand.
ACCGTTGATGATGGTGTTCATCAGCGTGTACCAGTCTTTTTCGATGCGATGCATGTACAGACGGCTTTCACCGCGAGCTACCGGGTAAACAGGCATCAGTGGCGGATGCGGGAAACGCTCATCCAGATATTCCATAATGATGCGAGATTCCCACAGGGTCAGCTCACGATCCACCAGGGTCGGAACGCTCTGATTCGGGTTGAGGTCAATCAGATCCTGAGGCGGATTGTCCTTTTCCACGTGTTCGATCTCGAAACTTACACCTTTCTCAGCCAGCACAATGCGGACCTGATGGCTATAGATGTCAGTAGGACCGGAAAACAGCGTCATTACCGAACGTTTGTTGGCAGCGACAGCCATGAAAACCTCCAGGTATAGTCAGAATTTTTACTGCTACCAGCCACCAGGTGGCCAGTCAGAAGTTGTGTTACCCAGTAAGGAACGACTCTCTTTGTTCGAAAATCAAACAAAAAATGAGCAATACCCGACATTTGGGCAGAAAATTGGATGATAGTTTACCAGATTTTGCGACCTTTGTGGTGAGTCGATGCCGGAAATGGGGAAAAAGAGATGCGCTTTAGTCTGAAATGGTTGACTTAGTCCCTTATCGGCGATGTGGTTTTTGTTTTCTGTCTGTCAGGCGACCGCAAAAATCAACATTCCTTTTTTTACGCTGATTCAGATTTTAGCCATAAAAAAACCCGCCGAAGCGGGTTTTTTCGCAAATTGTTTTCTGCCGGAGCAGAAGCCAATTAACGTTTGGAGAACTGCGGACGACGACGTGCTTTACGCAGACCGACTTTCTTACGTTCAACCTGACGAGCGTCACGAGTAACGAAGCCAGCTTTACGCAGTTCAGAACGCAGGGACTCGTCGTATTCCATCAGAGCGCGGGTGATACCGTGACGGATCGCACCAGCCTGACCAGAGATACCACCACCTTTAACGGTGATGTACAGGTCCAGTTTCTCAACCATGTCGACCAGTTCCAGCGGCTGACGAACTACCATGCGGGCAGTTTCACGACCGAAGTACTGTTCCAGAGAACGTTGGTTGATTACGATTTTACCGTTGCCCGGTTTGATGAAAACGCGAGCTGCGGAACTTTTGCGGCGACCAGTGCCGTAGTATTGATTTTCAGCCATTGCCTATAATCCCGATTAGATGTCAAGAACTTGCGGTTGCTGTGCCGCGTGGTTGTGCTCGTTACCCGCGTAAACTTTCAGTTTACGGAACATAGCACGACCCAGCGGGCCTTTTGGCAACATGCCTTTAACCGCGATTTCAATCACACGCTCAGGACGGCGAGCAATCATCTCTTCAAAGGTCGCTTGTTTGATACCACCGATGTGGCCGGTGTGGTGATAGTACACTTTGTCAGTACGCTTGTTGCCGGTTACAGCAACTTTGTCAGCGTTCAGAACGATGATGTAATCACCGGTATCTACGTGCGGAGTGTATTCCGCTTTGTGCTTACCGCGCAGGCGACGAGCCAGTTCAGTAGCCAGACGGCCCAGAGTTTTACCGGTCGCGTCAACAACATACCAGTCGCGTTTTACGGTTTCTGGTTTAGCTGTAAAAGTTTTCATTAAAAGCTTACCCAATAAATAGTTACACGTTGGTGAACACCCAAACGTCTTCAATTGTTGAGGTTCACACGACAAAGTCCGGCAAACCTACCCCTTCGAATAGCCTATGCCAGCACACAAAAAGTTTTGGGAAAAAAACTTTCTTGTAACGTGGGGTCGCAGGATTATAGAGAAGTCGGGGTCAAAGATCGACCCCTTTTTGTGATTTGTGGTAGGTTTTAACCCGCTAAATGCTCGCGCTTCAGATACTCTTCGCTTTGCATCTCTTGCAGACGTGACAGGCAACGCTGGAACTCAAACTTCAGCCGATCGCCCTGATAAATTTCATACAGCGGCACTTCTGCACTCACCACTAATTTGACATGGCGCTCGTAAAACTCATCCACCAGCGCAATAAAGCGCCGCGCCTCGCTCTCCATCAACCGCGTCATGACCGGCACATCAAACAACATGACCGTGTGAAAGAGACGTGAGAGCGCAATATAGTCATGCTGACTGCGGGCGTCGACGCACAGCGTAGTAAAAGAGACCGCCAGCGTCTGGTTCTCGACGCCCATTGTCGCCAATGGCCGATGGTTGATTTCTAACGTCGGTGAATTTTCTCGTTTCGCCCCCGCCAGCGCCAACCATAGTTTGTCCATTTGCGTCCGGGTTTCATCGTTGAGTGGCGAAAGCCACAGGTGCGCCTGAGTGAGCGTACGCAGTCGATAATCAACACCGGCGTCCACGTTCATTACATCACAATGCTGTTTAATGGCATCGATTGCAGGCAAAAAACGCGCACGTTGCAGGCCATTTCGATAAAGTTCGTCCGGCGGAATATTTGACGTCGCTACCAGGGTAATACCGCGGGCGAACAGGGCTTTCATCAGGCCGCCAAGTAGCATGGCATCGGTAATATCAGAAACAAAAAATTCGTCAAAACAGAGCACGTCAGTTTCTGCTTTAAAGCGATCGGCAATAATTTCCAGCGGATCGGTCTGCCCCTGCAAAGCAGTTAGCTCTTCATGTACCCGCAGCATAAAACGGTGAAAGTGCAGACGCTGTTTCCGCTCTCCCGGCAGGCTTTGATAGAAAAGGTCCATCAGCCAGGTTTTCCCGCGTCCTACCCCGCCCCACATATATAAGCCACGCACTGGCGTATGCTGTGTGTCTTCGCGTTTACCCCACAGCTTACCGACCCGCGCCATTAGCCCACTCGTCCTGGGGGCTGGAGGCGTGCTATTGATGAGTTCCTGATAAATAATTTCCAGGCGGCTGACGGCCTCTTTTTGAACGTCGTCGGGTTGATGGCTGCCTTCATTGAGCGCCTTCAGGTATTGCGATGTTGGGGTAACGCTTTGCATGATCTTATTGTTATTCCTTGAATAATCGGTGCGCCGTTGTTCACGGTTGACGAAAAAAAGGCCGTTCTACACTACGCGATATGCAGTCGGGATTCCACTTCTGTGGAATTAACGGTTATAGTGGCATAATCAGCCGCAGGCATGGAGCCTGAAGCCAACACCCTACGGAAACAAAAGACAACGGGAGATGTTCATGACCTGGGAATATGCGCTAATTGGGTTAGTCGTCGGCATCATTATTGGTGCTGTGGCCATGCGTTTTGGTAATCGTAAACTACGCCAGCAACAGGCGTTGCAGTACGAACTGGAAAAGAATAAAGCTGAACTGGACGAGTATCGCGAAGAGCTGGTTAGCCACTTTGCCCGCAGCGCGGAATTACTGGATACCATGGCGCACGACTATCGCCAGCTGTATCAACACATGGCGAAAAGCTCCAGCAGCCTGCTGCCGGAACTGTCTGCTGAAGCAAACCCGTTCCGTAATCGTCTGGCAGAGTCTGAAGCCAGCAACGATCAGGCACCGGTGCAGATGCCTCGCGACTATTCTGAAGGCGCGTCAGGCCTGCTGCGTACTGGCGCGAAGCGCGACTAATTTATTTTTCGGGCGCAGCCATTGCGCCCTCCTCTTCTTTCCCTCCCCGACTATCATTTAATCTGGTGTCTCATTGTTAGCCGTCTGAAAATTCAATAACATCAAACTGTTTTGAATCTCTTTTCTTATCATTCAGGTACGAGAGCAGGAATAATGAAAAAACAAACCCAGCTGTTGAGTGCATTAGCGTTAAGTGTCGGGTTAACTCTCTCGGCGTCATTTCAGGCCGTTGCGTCGATTCCAGGCCAGGTTGCCGATCAGGCCCCTCTCCCCAGTCTGGCCCCAATGCTGGAAAAAGTGCTTCCGGCAGTGGTGAGCGTACGGGTGGAAGGAACGGCCAGTCAGGGACAGAAAATCCCGGAAGAATTCAAAAAGTTTTTTGGTGATGATTTACCGGATCAACCTGCACAACCCTTCGAAGGTTTAGGCTCCGGTGTCATCATCAACGCCAGTAAAGGCTATGTGCTGACTAACAACCATGTGATTAATCAGGCACAGAAAATCAGTATTCAGCTCAATGATGGGCGCGAGTTTGATGCAAAACTGATTGGTAGCGATGACCAGAGCGATATCGCCCTGTTGCAAATTCAAAACCCGAGCAAATTAACGCAAATCGCTATTGCCGACTCCGATAAATTGCGCGTCGGTGATTTTGCCGTGGCGGTCGGTAACCCATTTGGCCTTGGGCAAACCGCCACCTCTGGCATTGTTTCCGCATTAGGCCGCAGCGGGTTGAATCTTGAAGGTCTTGAAAACTTTATCCAGACAGATGCTTCCATTAACCGCGGTAACTCCGGCGGTGCACTGTTAAACCTTAACGGTGAGTTAATTGGCATCAACACTGCAATCCTTGCGCCTGGCGGTGGGAGCGTCGGGATTGGATTTGCCATCCCCAGTAATATGGCGCGAACACTGGCGCAGCAGCTTATCGACTTTGGTGAAATCAAACGCGGTCTGTTAGGCATCAAAGGCACAGAGATGAGTGCCGATATCGCCAAAGCCTTCAACCTTGACGTACAGCGTGGCGCGTTTGTCAGCGAAGTGCTGCCAGGTTCTGGCTCGGCAAAAGCGGGCGTCAAAGCGGGCGATATTATTACCAGCCTCAACGGCAAACCACTGAATAGCTTTGCTGAGTTGCGCTCTCGTATCGCAACCACCGAGCCGGGCACGAAAGTGAAGCTTGGCCTGCTGCGTAACGGCAAACCACTGGAAGTAGAAGTGACGCTCGATACCAGCACCTCTTCGTCGGCCAGCGCTGAAATGATCACGCCAGCGCTTGAAGGTGCAACGTTGAGCGATGGTCAGCTAAAAGATGGCGGCAAAGGTATTAAGATCGATGAGGTTGTCAAAGGAAGCCCAGCTGCTCAGGCAGGCTTGCAAAAAGACGATGTGATCATTGGCGTCAACCGCGATCGGGTGAACTCAATTGCTGAAATGCGTAAAGTGCTGGCGGCAAAACCGGCCATCATCGCCCTGCAAATTGTACGCGGCAATGAAAGCATCTATTTGCTGATGCGTTAATGTGGTAAACCGGGCATCAGGCTGACGTGTGATGTCCGGTTAACTCGTGGTATGCTGCTGCCGTTCCCTTTTTTAATGACGCCTCCATCATGTTTGTGAAGCTCTTACGTTCCGTTGCGATTGGATTAATTGTCGGCGCTATTCTGCTGGTTGCCATGCCTTCGCTGCGCAGCCTTAACCCGCTTTCCACTCCGCAATTTGACAGTACCGATGAGACGCCTGCCAGCTATAATCTGGCGGTTCGCCGCGCCGCGCCAGCGGTGGTTAACGTTTACAACCGTGGTTTGAACACCAACTCTCACAACCAGCTTGAGATCCGCACCCTGGGATCCGGTGTAATCATGGATCAACGCGGTTATATCATCACCAATAAACACGTCATCAACGACGCCGATCAGATCATCGTCGCCTTACAAGATGGACGTGTATTTGAAGCATTGCTGGTGGGATCTGACTCTCTAACCGATCTGGCGGTACTTAAAATTAATGCCACTGGCGGTTTACCTACCATTCCAATCAATGCACGTCGCGTACCGCACATCGGCGATGTAGTACTGGCGATCGGTAACCCGTACAACCTCGGGCAGACCATTACCCAGGGGATTATTAGTGCCACGGGTCGAATCGGTCTTAATCCGACCGGGCGGCAAAACTTCCTGCAAACCGATGCTTCCATTAACCACGGTAACTCTGGCGGCGCGCTGGTGAACTCGCTGGGCGAACTGATGGGCATTAACACGCTGTCGTTTGATAAGAGTAACGATGGCGAAACGCCGGAAGGTATCGGCTTTGCGATTCCTTTCCAGTTAGCAACCAAAATTATGGATAAGCTGATCCGCGATGGTCGCGTGATCCGCGGCTACATTGGTATCGGCGGACGTGAGATCGCACCACTGCACGCGCAGGGCGGTGGTATAGATCAACTGCAAGGGATCGTGGTTAATGAAGTGTCACCTGACGGCCCGGCGGCGAATGCGGGTATTCAGGTCAATGATTTGATTATTTCGGTGGATAACAAACCGGCCATCTCTGCTCTGGAGACGATGGATCAGGTGGCGGAAATTCGCCCTGGCTCGGTGATCCCGGTTGTAGTGATGCGTGATGATAAGCAGTTAACGCTGCAGGTCACCATTCAGGAATATCCGGCAACCAATTAAGTCGTGCGCTCAAAACAAAAAACCGGAGTCTGTGCTCCGGTTTTTTATTATCCGCTAATCAATTACTTATTAACGAACTCTTCGCCCAGGGCGATATCTTTCTTCAGCGTATCCAGCATACCTTCCAGCGCGTTCTGTTCAAATGCGCTCAGGGTGCCGATAGATTTACGCTCTTCCACGCCGTTTTTACCCAGCAGCAGCGGTTGAGAGAAGAAACGTGCGTACTGACCGTCGCCTTCAACGTAGGCACATTCGACAACGCCTTGTTCGCCCTGTAGTGCGCGAACCAGAGACAGACCAAAACGTGCAGCTGCCTGGCCCATAGACAGGGTTGCAGACCCGCCACCGGCTTTCGCTTCAACCACCTCAGTACCCGCGTTCTGGATACGTTTGGTCAGTTCAGCCACTTCCTGCTCGGTAAAGCTAACACCAGGAACCTGTGACAGCAGCGGCAGAATGGTAACACCAGAGTGACCGCCAATTACCGGCACTTCAACTTCGCCCGGCTGTTTGCCTTTCAGTTCCGCAACAAAGGTGTTGGAACGAATGATATCCAGCGTGGTAACGCCGAACAGTTTGTTTTTGTCATAAACACCGGCTTTTTTCAGCACTTCAGCAGCAATCGCAACTGTGGTGTTAACCGGGTTAGTGATAATACCAATGCACGCTTTTGGGCAGGTTTTCGCAACTTGCTGTACCAGATTTTTCACGATGCCGGCGTTAACGTTAAACAGGTCGGAACGATCCATACCCGGTTTACGCGCTACACCTGCAGAGATAAGAACGACATCTGCGCCTTCCAGCGCCGGAGTCGCATCTTCACCAGAAAAACCTTTGATTTTCACAGCAGTAGGGATATGGCTCAAATCGACAGCCACACCGGGAGTCACTGGAGCGATATCATACAGAGAGAGTTCTGAACCTGAAGGCAGTTGGGTTTTTAACAGTAGTGCAAGCGCCTGGCCAATACCGCCAGCAGCGCCGAGGACTGCGACTTTCATCCTAAACTCCTTATTATATTGATAAACTAAGATATGTTGCTCCGCTGCCGCGACCTTAATCCACAAAATTGCCGTTTACAATGACCACATCTCAAGAATGTGTAGTCACGCAAGTTTAGCGTTTATGCATTTAATTGCCGTAATCAGGAACCTAACTTACGTAATTAACAGTCGCTTATGCATTAGCGCAACATTCCAACAGGTGGTGACAATATACCCTACCGTTCAGCCAAAACAACATCAATTTGATAACAATTAATTTACTTTTAAGCAGAATTTGCATGCCGTGACGCAGGCATGTTTCTCAATAACGAAATTTGATAAAATCCCGCTCTTTCATAACATTATTTCAGCCTTCTTCAGGGCTGACTGTTTGCATAAAAATTCATCTGTATGCACAATAATGTTGTATCAACCACCATATCGGGTGACTTATGCGAAGCTCGGCTAAGCAAGAAGAACTAGTTAAAGCATTTAAAGCATTACTTAAAGAAGAGAAATTTAGCTCCCAGGGCGAAATCGTCGCCGCGTTGCAGGAGCAAGGCTTTGACAATATTAATCAGTCTAAAGTCTCGCGGATGTTGACCAAGTTTGGTGCTGTACGTACACGCAATGCCAAAATGGAAATGGTTTACTGCCTGCCAGCTGAACTGGGTGTACCAACTACCTCCAGTCCATTGAAGAATCTGGTGCTGGATATAGACTACAACGATGCAGTTGTCGTGATTCATACCAGCCCTGGCGCGGCGCAGTTAATTGCTCGCCTGCTGGACTCACTGGGCAAAGCAGAAGGTATTCTGGGCACCATCGCTGGCGATGACACCATCTTTACTACCCCTGCTAACGGTTTCACCGTCAAAGACCTGTACGAAGCGATTTTAGAGCTGTTCGACCAGGAGCTTTAATCTCTGCCCCGTCGCTTCTGGCGGCGGGGAAAATGTTGCTTTTCCCTCTCATCCCCCTGCTTTCTCCTACGATTAATTTAACGAATAGTGCGTTTTAGCGCGACACATCATTCACATAATGAATACATGAGTTAAAAAAAGCACATTATGCAAAATTCATTATCTAATTGAAAATAATAGAATTAATAATAAATAACCGTGTTTTTAATTCTTTTTTGTTATTAAAACTCACACTTTTAACACTTAGTATCAACTGAAACAGTTAGCGTGGTATTAATTAGTTCAATAATTAGTGTATACTTGATTTTGTGATATGGGTCACGAAACAAAGGCCCAGCTAAAAGATTATGTCGAGGTAAAAATCATGAAAATCAAAACCACTGTTGCTGCATTAAGCGTACTTTCTGTTCTCTCTTTCGGTGCATTCGCTGCCGACTCCATTGATGCTGCACAAGCACAAAATCGTGAAGCAATCGGGACCGTATCCGTAAGTGGTGTGGCGTCTTCGCCAATGGATATGCGTGAAATGCTGAACAAAAAAGCGGAAGAGAAAGGCGCAACGGCCTACCAGATTACTGAAGCTCGTAGCGGTGACACCTGGCACGCTACGGCTGAACTGTACAAATAAACCCTCATCGTCTTGTCCGACGATATTGCCCCCGGTTCGGGGGCTTTTTTTTGCGCTAATGACGAACATTAAAACGCAAATGCCCTTCCAGCTCTTCCTCTGCCTCATCAAACAGCAATATTAATGCGCCAAAACGGCGACGCGTTTTCTCTCCCAGATGAACAAATTCAATCTCAAGTGGTAGCGGCAGGACATCGTTCATTAACACATCCCATAGAGAGTCGAGATCGCGTACTTTATCTTTTGCCAGACCAAAGGTTTGGCTAAAGTCGCGATAAAAATCCTCCTGACTCTCAATCTCATCAAAATCAAAGGTATAAATATTCATCTGTTGCCACCGTCACGTTTCGCGGCGAGTTCTGCCGTTCATTGCTAAGTATAGCCATGAAAAAACCGACGCTTTTGGCGTCGGTTTTGACTTAACTATCGGTCAACGCATGTTGATACTTATGGAGCATACCCGTAAGCCGATGTACTGGTTCCGTCACCTGCGGTGGTGCTTGCCAGATGCGTAGCTTTTCCTGGTAGATTTCCAGTTCTTCCAGCAACTGGCCAAAGTACCGACGACGTTTATCATCGCTACGGGCAGATATCACATGGTCTGCTGTGCGGCGCATTTGCCGGTGAAACGCCGATAAATCCTCGTTAACCGGGATCGGCGCATCACGCAGGCGCTGGTGCGCGATAATCATCGTCAGTGCCAGGCGAAATTTCGGCAAATCCCCTGGGAACTTATTCATCAGCAAAAACAGCTGCTGATAAAGTGCCGGGAGGTGATTCTCTTTACGACGTGCCACATTGGTAGTCATCGCGGAAACAGCGGCAGAAACAAACTGATTAAGCAGTACACGTCCAGTCCTGTCGCGCGATTTATCCCGCACCAGCAAAATAACGGTGAACGCGAGCACACAGCCGACGATTTGCCCTAATGCGCTGTCGAGAAACTGACTGAAATGGAAAGTCATCGGGTTATCCAGCACGATAATGTTTATGGTGCTGGCCAGCGCCCCCATCGAGCCCAATCGCCGTTTCTGTACTTCAATGCCAAGGAAGAATCCCAGCACTGCCAGGCTAATACACAGCAATAACATGCTTTGTTGGGTATTAGGGATAATCACCAAAAAGTAGAGTAGCCCTAACGGCAGCGCCGCCAGCGTCCCATAAATAAAGTCGATCGCCACCATGCGTGGATTCGGCAAACGCATTGCCAGTGACGTCACTACCGCAATCATCACCATTGCACCACTGCCGGAAGTCCAGCCCGTCCACAGCCAGAAAAGCGTCCCCAGAATGCAGGAAAGTGTGGTTCGCCAGAAGTTAACCATCGCATGATGACGTTCGGCTGACTCTACTTTGACTTCCGGTTCGCCTTGCAGGATCTCTTCTTCAGTAGCGTTGATTTTTGTGTTACTGATAACGCCGCGCTTGAGAAGCTGATAACGCGTTGCCGCCGCGACCCAGCTATAAATGGTGACAGGCGTTTCCCGTTCCCCGGTCCAGGCGATAACTCTCCGCAGGCGTTTGAGCTGCTTGTGGACGTCCTGCGCGGTTTCTACCGGCGTGTCAAAAAATTCGCGGAAAGTATCAGTGATCAATTCCGGGCGCGTATTCTGAATAAGATAAGTTTCGCAGGATTGGGTAATCAGCGTCAGCGATAGCGTATTGATCGCTTTTAAACGTCGATTGGCCCGCGCCCAGCGGGAAGATTCCATATTCAGGTTGCTGCGCATACCTTGTAACGCCGTGGTGCGTCGCACCAGATCGCCCCAGGCTTTATCGACAACTTCACCATCGCCATGCTTGATACAGAGTTGCATTAATTGATATTGCGCGACCAGCAAACTTTCCAGCTCTCGATCCACTTCTTGTTTGATCGATCGCGGAGAAAAGAGCAAATCCGCCATAATTGCACACACAATACCGATAACGATCTCGCTACAACGTTCGACGGCAAACTGCGGCGTAAGCAATGGTTCCGGCTGAATGGTGATCACAATGATCAGCGCGGTATAACCGGCCAGCCCCCACGCATACGAGTTTTCTATTCGTACCAGCGAGGATATCCAGGTACAAAAACCGGCCCAGATACAGCACACCAGAATCATCAATAATGGTGCGCGGATCATCGCAATGATGATCACCAGTCCGGCAATACAGCCAATAAATGTGCCGATGATGCGCAAAAAGCCACGATAGCGAATAGCGCCAGAATACGGTTCACCTCCCGCAGCAAAGGCCGGACCGGCGGCAACAATCGCCGCTGTCAGTACCGCCCAGCGTGGCGTTTCCAGCTGGAAGTGAAAGCCAACAAACAGCGCCAGTACAATGGCGGTCGCCAGTTTTACCGCAAAGCGAATATGTTGGTTAGCAATGGAGAAAATACCCATCGTGATTAACCAAACTCACGCAGGCGATGGGCCATTTTACGGAAGAACGAATCCTGGCTTTCGTCGCGATCTTGTTTGCCAGTGACTACCACCGTAGCAGTGGTGCCCGCAGGCCAGATGTTCTCTTGCTGGTTGTCGAGACGAATACGTACCGGAACACGTTGCGCCAAACGTACCCATTCAAGGTTAGAATCGATGGTCGCCATCCCTTTGTCGTCACGCGTGCTGCTGGCATTGGTGACCCCTGCGGCAACACTATCAACAGTCCCTTTCAGCACTTTGTTACTGCCAAGCGGCGTGATCTCTGCACGATACCCAGGGCGCACCCCTTCCAGCTTAGTTTCTTCCATATAGGCCAGTACATAGAAGGAGTTCTGTTTCACCAGCGCAACCGCCGTTGATCCACGGGTAATAAACTCACCGGTATAGACGTTGAGGTTGGTCACCCAGCCATCTGCTGGCGCGCGGATCACCGTGCGTTCAAGATCCAGTTTTGCCAGATCGCGGGTCGCCTGCGCTTTCGCTAACTGATGCAGAACCGTTTGTAGTACGTTGTTGGCCTGATCGATCTCTTCGCGAGACATAGCCTGCACACCGAGACGGTTACGACGTCCGGCCTCCTGGCGTTTCTCCTGTGCCAGTACCTGATAATAAGCAACATCGGCTTGCGCTTCCTCAAGCGCCTTTTGATAGCGCGGCTGGTCGATGGTGAACAGTACCTGTCCTTTTTTCACCAGCTGGTTATCATGAACATTCACCTGGGTAATGAGTCCAGAAACGTCCGGCGCGATCGCAACGACGTCAGCGCTAAAGCGCGCGTCACGCGTCCACGGGGATTCGGTGTAATAGACCCAGGCATTAAAAATTGCGATGAAGGCCAGAATGACTAATACGACCGTGATGGCCGTACGGGAGAATTTTCTTATTAGTGTTTTCACTTCAACCTCAAACGAACAGTCGCGATATCAAATAAAACAAGCAGCAATAGAGCGCGGTGTTGAACAACGCCGGATGCCAGACAAAGTCGTAGATACCTGTTGGCACAAGTACCCGGCGCACCAGCCAGAAAATCGCCAGTGATAAAAGCAATTCGAAAAATATCGGTGGGAAGGACAGCCCAAACACCACGATAACGGGAAACAGACTCATGTTGACCTTGGTTGTATAGAGAGAGCAGGCGTTATTATTTTCAGCATCTGTCGCCGCAGAGAAGGGCATGGAAAGCCGGGCGAGAGCAACATTGCTGTAGATTGATATTTAATATATTAACGTAACTGTTATGCTGTTATCTATATTATGTGATCTAAATCACTTTTAAGTCAGAGTGAATAATGGAACGACTAAAACGCATGTCGGTGTTTGCCAAAGTAGTTGAATTTGGCTCTTTTACCGCCGCCGCCAGACAGCTACAGATGAGCGTTTCGTCCATCAGTCAGACGGTGTCAAAACTGGAAGATGAGTTGCAGGTAAAGCTGTTAAACCGTAGCACACGCAGCATTGGCCTGACCGAAGCCGGTAGAATTTACTACCAGGGCTGCCGTCGGATGCTTCATGAAGTGCAGGATGTTCATGAGCAACTGTATGCCTTCAATAACACCCCCATCGGGACGCTGCGCATTGGCTGTTCTTCAACTATGGCACAAAATGTTCTCGCCGGGCTAACAGCCAAAATGCTGAAAGAATACCCAGGTTTGAGCGTTAATCTGGTTACCGGAATTCCTGCCCCCGACCTGATTGCCGACGGTCTGGATGTGGTGATCCGCGTCGGCGCGTTGCAAGATTCCAGCCTGTTTTCCCGCCGTCTGGGCGCGATGCCAATGGTGGTGTGCGCCGCAAAAAGCTATCTCACACAATACGGCATACCGGAAAAACCCGCCGATTTAAGTAGCCATTCATGGCTTGAATACAGCGTGCGGCCCGACAATGAATTTGAACTGATCGCACCGGAAGGGATCTCGACTCGCCTGATCCCGCAAGGGAGATTTGTGACTAATGATCCGATGACGCTGGTGCGCTGGCTGACGGCAGGTGCCGGGATTGCCTACGTGCCACTGATGTGGGTGATCAACGAGATCAATCGCGGGGAACTCGAGATCCTGCTGCCGCGTTACCAGTCAGATCCACGCCCGGTTTATGCGTTGTATACCGAAAAAGATAAGCTGCCGCTGAAGGTACAGGTCGTGATCAACTCACTGACGGATTATTTTGTTGAGGTCGGTAAATTGTTTCAGGAAATGCACGGGCGCGGGAAAGAGAAGTAATTCATATTGTACTGTTACGTTGTACAAACCTGTGCCAACGGGTTCCCCTCACCCTAACCCCAGAGGGGCGAGGGGACCGTTCGTACACGGAGAAGGATTAATTATCCTTCTGAAAATACTGAAATTATTACGCAGTACCGCCAACAGTCAGGTTATCAACTTTCAGCGTTGGCTGGCCCACGCCAACCGGTAAACTTTGCCCTTCTTTACCGCAGACACCCACGCCGTTATCCAGTTTCAGGTCGTTGCCCACCATCGAAATCTGCTGCATGGTTTCGATACCGGAACCAATCAACGTCGCGCCTTTCACCGGCTTCGTTACTTTACCGTTTTCAATCAGATACGCTTCTGATGTGGAGAAAACGAATTTGCCGGATGTAATATCCACCTGACCGCCACCAAAGTTCGGTGCATAGATACCGTACTCAACGGATTCAATAATTTCCTGCGGGGTCGATTTACCCGGCAGCATATAGGTATTGGTCATACGCGGCATAGGCAGATGAGCGTAGGATTCACGGCGACCGTTGCCAGTCGGCGTCATCCCCATCAAACGCGCGTTGAGTTTATCCTGCATGTAGCCTTTCAGAATGCCGTTCTCAATCAGCACGTTGTACTGGCCTGGCGTACCTTCGTCATCAATCGCCACCGAACCACGGCGATCGACCATCGTGCCGTCATCAACCACGGTACACAGTTCTGAAGCCACCAACTCCCCGACCTGTCCACTAAATACTGAAGTGCCACGGCGGTTGAAGTCGCCTTCCAGACCGTGACCCACCGCTTCATGCAACAGCACGCCCGGCCAACCTGCGCCAAGTACTACCGGCATGGTGCCCGCTGGTGCAGCAACGGCAGAAAGATTGACCAACGCCATACGCACTGCTTCTTTTGCCCACGCATCCGCACGGACTTCACCGTCGAGATCGGCAAGGAAGAACTCATAACCAAAACGACCGCCGCCGCCACTGGCACCGCGTTCGCGTTTGCCATCTTCTTCGACCAGAACGCTCACGGAAAGACGCACCAGCGGACGAACATCCGCCGCTAGTGTGCCGTCGGTGGCCGCAACCAGAATTAATTCATAGACACCACTGAGGCTGGCAGTCACTTCCTGTACGCGCTTGTCCGCTTCGCGGGCAACCTTATCGACGCGACGCAGGATATCCAGCTTCTCTTCACGGCTCATGCTTTGCAGCGGATCTACCGAGGTATACAACGGGCTATGCTCTACCGCGCCCAGCGTCTGTACTTTGCCATCACCACTATCACGGACGATGGTGCGCGCCGCTTGCGCACTCTGTTCCAGCGCCAGCAGGCTGATTTGGTCAGCGTAAGCAAATCCGGTTTTTTCACCACTGATTGCACGCACGCCAACGCCCTGATCGATGTTGTAAGAACCATCTTTAATAATGCGGTCTTCTAAAACCCAGGATTCGTGATAGCTCGACTGAAAATAGAGATCGCCATAATCAAGGCGACGTTCGGCCAGTTGACCGAGGATCGCGAACAAGTCCTGATGTTTCAGGCCGTTCGCCGCTAGCAATTGTTCACTTACCAGGTTCAGACTCATCGTTTTTGCTACTCGTTAGTTACTGCAGTAGAGGATTTTTTACGGCTGCCGGATGCGGCGTGAACGCCCTATCCGGCCTACGGTTATGTTCCGGCTCGTTGGCCTTTGGCAACGATTATCATATGAGATTGGGGCAATTACGCGCCCTCGTCAAATCATTGCGCTTTTTCTTTACGCGGTTGGCGCAACACTTCGTTGATTTGCGGATCGTCCAGCGGACCCGAAATGTGATAGCGCAAAATGGAGACTTTGCTCCACAGCGGCCCCAGCACTTTACTGGCTGCAAATACTGCCGCTCCAACAATGGGGTTAACCGCAAAAGCCGCAGCCACGCCCACCGTCGCAGAAATCTCTGGTGCGACAACCGCTTCCATATTCAGGTCGCGACGTACCAGATTTACCGACCCTTTCATAGCGATATCCGCCTCCAGGCCATCCACCAGCGTGTCGTCGGTGTGCATAACGCCGTCTTTAATCCACGCGGTGCTGCGAATGGAGTCAAAATAGAACCCTTCGCCAAAAGTGTCTCTGAAATCAAAACGCAGCTTACGCATCAGGGCATCTACGCTCAATAAGCGCAGCAATTGCCCGGCATGTCCGGTATTGATTTCGGTTATTTCGCCTTTACCCAGTTGAGTATGAATGATGCCATTCAACGTCGCCTCATCTGGCTGCCAGGGTGCTTTGCGCCAGTGTAAATCGTAATCCACATTAAATGACGACTGGCGTATGGGCGTCGTGACACCAAAAAATTCTGCGGCGGCATCAATTTTCTGCCCGCGCAGTTTTCCTTTCAGCGAGGTACGTTCATTCCCCGGATTGTTAACCCATTCACCATCGGCAGTGAGCCGCGAAAAACCAGTATCAATCAGTCCATTGGTCAGCGTTAACGTATCGCCAGAAATGGTGATATCACTGTCAATGCGACCGAATTTTTGCCCCCAGAACCAGCACTCTGCGCATCGTATTTGTGCGTCCGGCCAGCCACGGAAGTTAATGCGCTCCGTTGTCGGGAAAGGTGATGACTGCGTTGAATCACCACGAGTTTTCGCCTCGCTCGGGTTGTAATAAAGATATTTGATATTCGCCAGCCACGGCGCGTTATTACGCATCGCCAGCGTGGCGTTGATTTCACGCCCTTGCGCCTCAACCTGGGTGCCATTTGCCGTCGGTTGCGAAACAATACTCAGGTTATTCCATTGCTGATTTCCCAGCGACAACATAGGCGTACGTAACGTTATGTGTTGTGGGAAACTCGCTGCACCACCGACACTCTCCGCCGCACCTTTCTGGAACAGGGCCAGCCACTCGGCACCATTCATCGGCGGCATATTGAGTTCAACACCACTTTGTTCCGGCAACGGCGGGAGCGTTTTACTGTCTGCCGCCCAAATAGCACGGTCGAGCGTCAGCTTTTGACCGAGCAACCAGCGGCTATTGAAATGGTTATCCGCACCAGCCTGTCCGGTTAAATCAAAACTGTTGAGATTGCCATCAACCTTAACGTTTACCGGCAGTGGTTCACCCGCAGGTTTGGCTAACGGTGAAGGTAAGTGACTGCTCACATTCTTCAAATCGCCGTTTAGCTCTACGTTATACGTCGCGCCAGCATGATAAGGCAGCTCAATGCCCACTTTACCATCCCACGCCACGCTGCCACTTAATGCTTCGTTCACCGCTGCAGGCAGAACGCCGGTTTTCGCTGGTTGCCAGTTACCGTTGAGATTCACCGCGACCTGGTAGGCTTTTGCCCCTTCTTTGGTGGAGAAATCCACGTTCAACGGCTGATTAAACCAGCTTGCTGTCAGTGGTTCACTTTGCAGATCGCCATTGATAAAGCTGAATTTACCGCTCAAATTTTTCAGGGTGCTGTCGAGTGGTTTGATAAACAGACTGTTATTACGCAGCGTCACTTCCCCTTTCGCGGTTACCAACTCGCCGTTCAGCGGGATATCAAGATGTAAGCGAGCATTCACATCGCCGTCGAGCTGGAGTTCTTGCAGGGTCGCACCCAGGGAATCTTTCAGCGGTGTCTCATCAAAGTAAGGGCCAACGGCTTTACCCGGACCTTTAATGTCAGCGTCAATCAGCAGTTTTTCTTTTGAGTAGTCAGGGATCACTGCGGTGAGATTACTCGCGCGCACGCCGCCCAGATTAACGCCATCGGTTTTCATCCATAAACCGTCGTTAATAAAGTCCAGTTCAATATCAAGGTTAGTTAATGCAGGCCAGTCCGGCTGGAAGGCAAACTTCGCGTTGCGCAGCGGCACCAGCACTTCAAACTGACCTTCGTTGTGTTTATAGGGGAAGAGTTGCGGATTGCCACCATAAACCAGCGTCGCGTTATCCGCTTCACCGCCCTGAATCGCGCCACTTAAGTAATCAACCAAGTCTTTACCCATCAAGTTTTCCGGGAAATAGCGCCAGGCTTGTGAACCATCATCGGTACTGATGCCAGCCAGAATACCCAGCCAGGGTTCATCGTTAGCAGGTTGCAGGTAACGGAAACCGCCGTGCGCATGGACGGCTTTGGCTTTGACATCGATATTGCGACCATCCAGCTGAAAACCTTTGTCAGTGTTCAGCCAGCTTATCGTCGCCTGGCCGTCGGCGATTTCCAGTGGCGCACGGAATACCGTTTCGTAAGGCATCTTTGCCTGCTTCATCGACGCGGTAAGCAAACCATTTTCTACGCTGCCGGAAAGCGTCCCGGAGAAGTGTTCCGCACCTGGCAATAATTTCCATTGCCTCCAGGCCAGATCGCTCCACGATGCCTGAAAACGGGTCTTGTCTGCTGCCTGAAGCGGGATATCCAGCGCCAGCGTGTTTATCTTGCCGCTCGGTTGTGTGGCGCGCCAAACCTCACCCAACGCAGGTGAAAGTTTCGCGGCCAGCGGGCGTATGCCTTCCAGTCCAGCCAACTCCAGATTACTGGCGCGAATCCGAAGTTCGTCACTGCGTTTATTGTTTTTGCCGCCAACGTCCTGTTCAGGTATCCAGGCCAGCGTCAATGCTCCACTCGGCCAGGGTTTACCGTCCATCGTGATCCGTGTATCGGGAATAGAGAACTGCCAGCCCGGATTTTCACGCGTAATGTGCGCAGTCAGATTATCCACCGACAGCGTATGCGTTTGCTTCTCACCCAACCAGCTGGCACCGCCCTGTTTCAGCCAGACGTCGCCGCCGGTTACATCGCCTTTATCGATCGTCATCCAGCCTTCAAGGGAGAACTGTGCCGTTTCCAGCGCAATATTGTCCTGCATCCATTTACCCAGCCACGGCTTCAGGTCGATGTCATCCGCCTGGAGCCAGACACGACCGTTGCTTAACAGCCCTTCGTCATCACGCAGATCCATGCGCACCTGCATCACGCCGTGCTGTCCGGTAAGGCTGGAGAGGCTTACCTGGCCTTCCGCACGGTGTCGACGTGGATCGTTTAGCCAGGTGAGTTGTGGAATCGCCAGCTCAGCACGCTGACCGGATGGCGTCAGGAAACTGACTTCGCTGTCACGGAGATCGAAATGGTCGAATTGACGAAGAAACAGATCGCTGATGTGACTGGCTTCCAGGCTATCATTACCACCACCGCTGGTGATAGGAGTGTTGGTGCGAAAGCGCAGCTGCCAGAAAGTGAGATCACGAAACTGCCAGCGCATATGTAACAGGCTTTGCCAGACATCCAGCGCCAGCGTAACGCGTTTAACCGAAAATTCGCCGCCATCT
Organism: Escherichia sp. MOD1-EC5189; assembly: GCF_002966045.1. NCBI lineage: Bacteria > Pseudomonadati > Pseudomonadota > Gammaproteobacteria > Enterobacterales > Enterobacteriaceae > Escherichia > Escherichia sp. MOD1-EC5189. Next base: position 78,883 of record NZ_PTRX01000018.1, read on the forward strand.
TTTAGTTCTGCACGGATGTCGTGCGCTTCAAGCGTCGGGCCAAAATTCTGCCAGCTGGCTGAGAGCTGACTGGCTTCAACCGGCATGCCAGTCGCGGATTCTATTTTGTTGAGGATTTCCGGACGCCAGGCGTCAAGATGCGGTAAAGCAATACGCAGGCCGCTAACCAGCAGGGCAGCGATCACAACGAGCGCGGCTCCAGTAAGCAGTAAAATCCCCGGCAATCGCCTCACCCGTCACTCCTTGTCTGCTAAAAATGTGACTCAAAAACCCTTTGCCGGATGGCGGCCCAGCATCTGTTTACATCATTACGACGTCAAACTGCTCCTGGTTATAGAGCGGTTCAATTTGAACTTTAACCTGTTTGCCAACGAAAATTTCCACTTCCGCCAGCGAGTGTGACTCTTCGCCTTTCAAGGCTTCGGCTACTGCCGGAGAAGCATAGACCAGGAAACGGTCGGAATCGTAAGCATGGTGTACACGAACAATCTCGCGCATGATTTCATAGCATACCGTTTCCACGGTTTTCACCGTTCCGCGACCGTGGCAGGTTGGGCATTCGTTACATAGTACGTGCTCAATGCTTTCGCGGGTGCGTTTACGCGTCATCTCCACCAGCCCCAGCGCCGAAAAACCATTAACGCTGGTTTTCACCCGGTCTTTGCTCAACGCCTGCTCCAGCGAATGCAACACGCGGCGACGGTGATCTTCATTATTCATGTCGATGAAATCAATAATGATGATCCCGCCCAGATTGCGCAACCGTAACTGGCGAGCGATAGCCTGCGTCGCTTCAATATTGGTATTGAAAATGGTGTCGTCCAGATTGCGATGACCGACAAACGCTCCGGTATTGATGTCCACGGTGGTCATCGCTTCGGTCTGGTCGATAATCAGATAACCACCGGATTTCAGTTCTACTTTGCGTTCCAGCGCTCGCTGGATTTCGTTTTCGACATCAAAGAGATCGAAAATCGGCTGGCGTCCGGTGTAATGCTCCAGCTTGCTGGTCATCTCGGGAATGTACTCCGAGGTAAACTCCAGCAATGCTTCGTAAGTCAGGCGCGAGTCAACGCGAATGCGGTCCAGCTCAGCGTCGGCGAAATCACGCAGAACACGCTGCGCCAACGCCAGTTCGCCGTATAGCTGATAACGGGTCTGCGGGCGCTTTTTACGCTCCATGACTTTGGTCCAGACACGTTTCAGATAAGCGGCATCGGAGGCCAGTTCAGCCTCACCAACACCTTCCGCTGCAGTACGGATGATAAACCCGCCCTGCTCGTCGCAATACTCCGCGACCACTTTTTTCAGGCGTTCACGTTCGGATTCGCTTTCGATACGTTGGGAAACCCCAACATGAGAAGCACCTGGCATAAAAACCAGATAGCGAGATGGCAGAGTGATATCGGTGGTCAGGCGCGCACCTTTAGTACCAAGCGGATCTTTCACCACCTGCACCATCAGATCTTGCCCCTGACGGACCAGTTCCGAGATGTCGCGCACCGTGAATTGCTTTTGCTCTTCACCCGCCACACACTCAGTATGCGGCATGATGTCGGATGCATGAAGAAACGCGGCTTTATCCAGCCCAATATCTACAAAAGCCGCCTGCATACCCGGAAGTACACGACTTACACGACCCTTGTAGATATTGCCTACTATTCCGCGTCGCGCCTCACGTTCAATATGAATTTCCTGCAGAATACCGCCATCAATATACGCCACTCGCGTTTCCGAAGGCGTTACGTTTACCAACAATTCAGCCGTCATGTTTATCCCTTTTCTCACGCAGTGCGTTAAAATTACTTAATAATTCATACGTTTCAACCAGCGGTAAGCCGACTACGGCGTGATAGCTGCCATTTATCTTCCTGACAAAACAGCCACCCAACCCCTGAATACCGTATGCACCTGCTTTATCTAACGGTTCTCCGCTGGCGACATAACCCGCGATGTCTTCGTCTGTTAACGTTCTGAACGTCACATCGGTGACCACCAGGCAATCGAGAATGTGCTGACTGTCGGCCAACGCCACTGCCGTCATCACCTGATGGGTCTGACCCGATAGTTTGCGCAACATCTGCGCCGCATGATCTGCGTCGCGCGGTTTCTCCAGCACTTCTCCATTCAGGATAACGATAGTATCCGCACCCAGCACCGGGAGATCCTGCGCCGTGTGCGTGACACCCGCCTGTGCTTTCTCGCGCGCCAGACGCACAACATACTGTTGCGCGCTCTCCTGCGGCTGACGCTGCTCCTCAATGCCCGTAACAATACGTTCAAAGGTCACGCCAAGTTGCGCAAGTAACTCCTGACGACGCGGAGAACCGGAAGCTAAATACAGAGAAGTCATAGAAACCTTTATTGCACTGCAAACTGCTGACGGACTTTACGCATCAGCAAGAAAATCCACGGCCAGAGCACTCCATTGACTACACTACTCCAGAACACTTCCGGTCTGAAAGAGACGTTAATCACTAAAAACTCTGCCCAGAAAACAATAATATCCACCACCAGCGAAAGCAACATGACGACCAGCGCCTGCTGCCATAATGCGAGGTTGCGGAAAAGCTGGTATTTCAGCGCCACCAGGTAAGCAATGATGCTCATCGCCAATACGCGTACGCCAAGCGTCGAGCCGCTGATCAGATCCAGTATGGCACCCATCACAAAACCTGTGCCCACATTTACGCGATGAGGCAAGGCCAGGATCCAATACAACAAGATGAGTAACACCCAGTTTGGCCGGAAAACAATCAGGTTATCCGGCCAGGGCATGATTTGCAGCAACAGCGCAATGAGGAAAGAGAGCCAGATTACCCAGCGTCCCTGGCTACGATAGCTCGCCACTATTGCCCTCCCGGCGCACGCGCAGGCGGTTGAGCACCACTTTGCGGCGGCGTAGCCCTTTGTGGAGAGCGATTAGCAGCAGGCTGTGTCGGCGCAGCAGGCGCAGTAGCTGCATTTCCTGTCGCCGGTTGCTGCGGAGTCGGCTGAGCGATCCCCGTTGCCGGTTCGGGTAACTTTGGCCCCATCGCGTCTGGCGAAGGCAATACCTGCGGCATCATCTGCATCAGACGTTCATTAGCAACACGATGCACCTCTTCCGGCGTCATCGGGTTAGCGCCGTTACGATCCGCGCCCCACAGCAGCAGCAGATAACGCAAACGTTGCAGTCCCGCAGTCGGACGCGCCTGAATCACAGTATAAGCGCGCTGGGTATCGAGTTTTACGGAAGAGACAACCGCCACCGGATAGCCTTCCGGGAAACGACCGCCCAGACCGGAAGTCACCAGCACATCACCAACACGAATATCCGTATTCGCTGGCAGATGCTCAAGCTGCAAATCATCCGTACAACCGTTACCGGCTGCAATTACGCGGATATCGTTGCGCAGCACCTGGATTGGCAGCGCGTGGGTCGCATCACAAATCAGCAGCACGCGACTGGTCAGTTTAGCGACGGCCACCACCTGACCAACAACACCTTTGTCGCTGATGACCGGCTGGCCTTCATAAACGCCATTAACGCTACCTTTATCGATAACAACTTGATCGCTATAAGGATCGTTAACCGTAGAGATAACCTGAGTCACCATTTTCTGCTCATCCTGACGCAGCGGGGAACCCAGCAGCTCGCGCAGACGCGCGTTCTCCTGTTTGTATTGTCCAAGCATCAGCAGTTCACTGTTTTTCAGCAACAGTTCCTGACGTAACGCCCGGTTTTCAAGTTCTAGTTGGTCACGCGAGGCCAGCGTCTGCGATACGCCATCCAGCAATTCACGAGGAGCATTGGAAACAAAGTAGAAAGGACTGACGGCGGTATCCATATAAGTACGGATTTGACTGAACGTCCCCAGGCGGCTGTCGGCAATAATAATGCCGAGCGCCACCAGCACCGCCAGAATAAGGCGAATCTGTAGCGACGGGCCACGGCTAAAAATTGGCTTCATAAGTTATGCGTATTCTCGTATCAGACCAGGCAGGGTAAACAGACGCTTCCCCTGCCTGTATCCGATTACTCTTCGCTGAACAGGTCGCCGCCGTGCATGTCGATCATTTCCAGTGCTTTGCCGCCACCGCGCGCCACACAGGTCAGCGGGTCTTCAGCAACAACGACTGGAATGCCGGTTTCTTCCATTAACAAACGGTCAAGGTTACGCAGCAGTGCGCCACCACCGGTGAGCACCATGCCGCGCTCGGAGATGTCGGAAGCCAGTTCCGGCGGACACTGTTCCAGTGCAACCATTACTGCGCTCACAATACCGGTCAGCGGTTCCTGCAGTGCTTCGAGGATTTCGTTGGAGTTCAGGGTAAAACCGCGTGGAACACCTTCTGCCAGGTTACGGCCACGAACTTCGATTTCACGGACTTCATCGCCCGGGTAAGCCGAACCGATTTCATGCTTGATACGTTCTGCGGTGGCTTCACCGATCAGAGAACCGTAATTACGACGCACATAGTTGATGATAGCTTCGTCGAAACGGTCACCACCAATGCGCACGGAAGAGGAATAAACCACGCCATTCAAGGAGATAACGGCAACTTCAGTAGTACCACCACCGATATCAACCACCATAGAACCAGTCGCTTCAGAAACCGGCAGACCAGCACCAATTGCGGCAGCCATCGGTTCTTCAATCAGGAACACTTCACGGGCACCAGCGCCCTGCGCGGATTCACGAATTGCGCGGCGTTCAACCTGGGTTGCGCCAACCGGCACACAAACCAGAACGCGCGGGCTTGGACGCATAAAGCTGTTGCTGTGCACTTGTTTGATGAAGTGCTGGAGCATTTTTTCAGTCACGAAGAAGTCGGCGATAACGCCGTCTTTCATTGGGCGAATAGCAGCAATATTGCCCGGCGTACGGCCCAGCATCTGCTTCGCGTCATGACCTACTGCAGCTACGCTTTTCGGTGAACCGGCACGATCCTGACGAATGGCCACCACGGAAGGCTCATTCAATACGATGCCTTGTCCTTTTACATAAATGAGGGTATTCGCAGTACCCAGGTCAATGGACAAGTCATTGGAAAACATGCCACGAAATTTTTTCAACATACTAAGGGATAATCCTGAAAGCTGGGGCGGAAAAGAAAATCCGCTTACTTTACCAACCACACGCAGCAGCGACAAGGCGCAAAAATCATCTGCTACGGTGAAAATTAGTGCAGTTCGTTTCCTTTGTTACAAATCTCTGCCTGAGTCCAGAAAGGCTTAATGCATCAGCAGCATTCCTCGCCTGTTTGCAACCGCGTAAGGTCATTCATCTGCATATGTGCTGCAACAATCTGGCGAGCAGACAAGCACACTCCCATGAGACGCAGCGCGCGTTATTCTACGTGAAAACGGATTAAACGGCAGGTTAAACCGAGTATCTTTGTGAATATTTTTTCACGTTAGTATCAAGTGGCTGTGAGGACGCGAAAAAATCCCCTTGCCCACCTGTAACACCGCGCTGAATCAGGGTCTGCCACTCGCTTCGCGAACGCACGCCGGTGGCGTAAACCTGGGTGCTGGTCCCGGAGCAGGCTTCCACCAGGCTTTGAACCAGCAGCTGATTCTCCGTTCGCTTCTCAATGTTTCTGACCAGCCCCGGATGGAGCTTGAGTAACTCAACATTAAGTTCTTTGATCCAACTGGTGCTTACCAGCGTCAAACCAGCCTGGTTGACGGCTACCCGTACCCCTAAAGCATTCACTAAACGAATAACAGGTTGTAAACGACTGATATGTTGACCTACATCGGCCTCTGCAAGTTCAATAATTATGCGTTTTCGTTGCGATCTTTCACATTGCATTAACGTATCTCGCAGCCAACGCTGAAAACGCGGGCGAATCAGCGACTCAACGGTAACCTGAATCGCCAGATTTTCCTCCGGCCAGTAACGCAATAGTGGAATCAGACGGCTGATTTGCAGGCGGTCATACTCTTCCGATAAGCCAAACTGCAAGACCATCGGCATATACTCCGCCGAGCTAACCTCTTCATTACCATCGAAGATGCGGCACATGAGTTCGCGATGATGAACCTGACCTTCGCGAGTAACCGCAGGTTTTTGATAAAGGCGCGGGCCGCCGCGACTCAGCATTTGCTCGATAAGCGTACGCCAGCGAACATTACCGCGTCCTTTTTCAGGCAACGAGTCATCGTAAATAGCCCAGCTATTGCCGCCCTGCAATCCCGCATTACGCGTGGCAGACTCTGCATGTTCCATTACCTGCTCGGTATCCTGACCACTACGCCAGGCACAGATACCAATGTGGATCATATCGTCGCGATCGAGCATTTTATTGTTCGGCAAGGTATCGACGGCTTTGATTAACTGACTGGCTATGCTCTCAGCCTCTTTTAACGTCCGGTGCGGCAACAGCGCAGCAAAATCACTGCGGTGGTAACGCGCCAGCAGTGCGCCAGGGTAGCGCATCATAAATGTCGACAGCAGATTCGTCAGAGTGAAGAACTGTTCTTCAACCTGGCTGTGCCCCCAGGTATCGCTCAACATATTGAAATCCGGTAGACGAATCATCATCACGATCCCGTGGGTACCTACTTTCTCCTGATCTTCCAGTAACGTTGCTAACTGATTATCGAAGAAGAGTCGGTTATTGAGGCCGGTTTTCATGTCCTGGGCGGCATAAGAGCGGATCAGCGTATCAAGACGGCTGTGTTGTTCGCGTGCGTTCTGAATTTCACGAAGCAGCGTATCCAGCGCACTGCTGGTTCTGGGCGGCCATTCATAGATGGTTCCCAACACATTAGAGCCACGCTCACCGTTTAAGATACGAGTAGCCCGGGTTTCCAGTAATTCTTGCCCGGCAAGTTGCCGTTGTAACCAGCGTACCGCCAGGAAGAGCATAAGAATGATAAAGCCAATCGCCCCCGTGAGCGGCGCGGTGGTCATCAACGAATGGAAATAGTTGCCCATCGGATCCTGATAAACCAGACGCAGCGACATCCCCGGATGCTTTATCAACGGAACGCTCAGTTCGCGAAACAGATCGCTGGTGCCAACCGGACGATAACTACCATTTCTGGCGAGGGTATAAACCTGTTTATCACCATGCAGCAGGTCTACACGAACGATATCTGCTGACATCATTAATTCGGTAATTTGTGGCCTTAATGCGCTGAAGTCATTCGACACAAGGTGGGTATCAATCGCCGTCGCCACCGCCTGAACGCGATGACTAAACTTATACTGAATGGCGTTGTAGAAACTTAGCGAACAGCCCAACAAAGTCACAAAAATTGTTAACCCGGTGAGCAGCGTAACAAAGGCCGAAAATTTCGTCGTTAATCTCATCCTTGTGTTAACTCCGATAGTGAGGAAGCGGGCATACTAGCAAATCAGATTTATCTCGCAATTTATTGCGCTTCATCGGCTTTGCTTTTCCATTAGCGAGTATAGTCTTCAGAAATTATTTTCCAATCCATCATGCACATGAGGACCACTTATGCAGGCGTTACTTTTAGAACAGCAGGACGGCAAAACTCTCGCATCGGTACAGACTCTGGACGAAAGTCGCCTGCCGGAGGGCGATGTCACGGTTGATGTTCACTGGTCGAGCCTGAACTACAAAGATGCGCTGGCAATTACCGGTAAGGGAAAAATCATCCGTAATTTTCCGATGATTCCTGGGATCGATTTTGCCGGAACTGTACGCACCAGCGAAGATCCGCGTTTTCATGCCGGTCAGGACGTATTACTCACTGGCTGGGGCGTTGGTGAAAACCACTGGGGTGGGCTGGCGGAGCAGGCGCGAGTGAAAGGTGACTGGCTGGTTGCCATGCCACAAGGGCTGGACGCGCGTAAAGCAATGATTATCGGTACTGCCGGTTTTACCGCCATGCTGTGTGTGATGGCGCTGGAAGATGCCGGTGTTCGCCCGCAGGACGGCGAGATTGTCGTAACGGGTGCCAGTGGTGGCGTCGGCAGTACCGCCGTGGCGCTGCTACATAAGTTGGGTTATCAGGTCGTTGCCGTTTCCGGTCGCGAAAGTACCCATGAATATCTGAAAAGTTTAGGTGCCAGCCGTATTCTCCCTCGCGATGAGTTTGCCGAATCCCGTCCTCTGGAAAAACAACTCTGGGCTGGAGCAATTGACACCGTCGGCGACAAAGTGCTGGCGAAAGTGCTGGCGCAAATGAATTACGGAGGCTGCGTGGCAGCTTGTGGTCTGGCGGGTGGTTTTACTCTGCCAACAACGGTCATGCCATTTATTCTGCGTAATGTCCGTTTACAGGGGGTGGATTCAGTGATGACGCCACCAGCACGCCGCGCACAAGCCTGGCAGCGACTGGTCGCCGATTTACCGGAATCATTCTATACCCAGGCGGCAAAAGAGATATCTCTGGCAGAGGCACCGAAATTTGCCGAGGCCATCATTAATAACCAGATCCAGGGTCGCACGCTGGTGAAGGTTAACTAACCATTTAGCAGGGAATAATAAGAGAGGGAACTCATTTTGAAATCATTATTCAATCGGTTAACGGGAAAAGCGGTTAGCCGGACAGCTTTCGTCGAACATCTTGGTCATGAAGTTGTACAACATCATCCAAACTGGAAAGTCATGATTTCGACTGACCATAAATTGATGCGCATTGATACGGGTCACCAAACGGTGGAAAACCCCCTTGATACTCCACTAAATAGTCATTATTGATACGTCCCGTCGTCTGTTAGGTTTAAGGCGCTTTGCCTGGGTGACGCTACGCTTAATCTGTACCTTAACTCGGATCCCAGGGGTGAATAATCTGATTTTATTTGATTATAAATTAACCACTCAAAGCTATTTGATGCTGAGCATTGTCAGTTTGTTGATTTTGCGTGCTTTAGCATTGACGTTTATCCAGACGATGCAGTGAAAATTGAGTAATCACCAGCAACCGCTGCGTAATGTCGTCTATCTTGCCGCGATCCTGACATCCCTACATTATTTGTGGTCTGTGAAGATTATCTCATTGCAGCCCCTCATCTTCGCAGGGCTGGCTTTACAGCTTTTAGCCTTACGTTATAAGAAGTTCCGTCGACGATAGCGCTAATTTCGTGAATTGTGCGGCTTGTTGCAAATTACACGGTGTTGAAGGTTATTTACATGTTAGCTGTTGATTATCTTCCCTGATAAGACCAGTATTTAGCTGCCAATTGCTACGAAATCGTTATAATGTGCGACCTCGTCCTCCCTGACGCAGTTTTTGCGCTGCGGAAAAGGTGACATTGGCGCAACGAAGGTATATTTTGTTTTTTGCCGGAGGATAGCAGCAGATCGCTGCACAATGTCCGTCAAGTCTAACATTGACACTCTGGGGCAAAATAGACCGGCGTCCCGGCCTGCTGGAATTTATCGCTATGCATACAGCTGTCGGGGCATACGCTTTACAGACGGCGGTGAAACGCCTGTCACAATCACACTAAACAAAGAGTACGGAACCCACTCATGGATATTCGTAAGATTAAAAAACTGATCGAGCTGGTTGAAGAATCAGGCATCTCCGAACTGGAAATTTCTGAAGGCGAAGAGTCAGTACGCATTAGCCGTGCAGCTCCTGCCGCAAGTTTCCCTGTGATGCAACAAGCTTACGCTGCACCAATGATGCAGCAGCCAGCTCAATCTAACGCAGCCGCTCCGGCGACCGTTCCTTCCATGGAAGCGCCAGCAGCAGCGGAAATCAGTGGTCACATCGTACGTTCCCCGATGGTTGGTACTTTCTACCGCACCCCAAGCCCGGACGCAAAAGCGTTCATCGAAGTGGGTCAGAAAGTCAACGTGGGCGATACCCTGTGCATCGTTGAAGCCATGAAAATGATGAACCAGATCGAAGCGGATAAATCCGGTACCGTGAAAGCAATTCTGGTCGAAAGTGGACAACCGGTAGAATTTGACGAGCCGCTGGTCGTCATCGAGTAACGAGGCGAACATGCTGGATAAAATTGTTATTGCCAACCGCGGCGAGATTGCATTGCGTATTCTTCGTGCCTGTAAAGAACTGGGCATCAAGACTGTCGCTGTGCACTCCAGTGCGGATCGCGATCTAAAACACGTATTACTGGCAGACGAAACGGTCTGTATCGGCCCTGCTCCGTCAGTAAAAAGTTATCTGAACATCCCGGCAATCATCAGCGCCGCTGAAATCACCGGCGCAGTAGCAATCCATCCGGGTTACGGCTTCCTCTCCGAGAACGCCAATTTTGCCGAGCAGGTTGAACGCTCCGGCTTTATCTTCATCGGCCCGAAAGCAGACACCATTCGCCTGATGGGTGACAAAGTATCCGCAATCGCCGCGATGAAAAAAGCGGGCGTTCCTTGCGTACCGGGTTCTGACGGCCCGCTGGGCGACGATATGGATAAAAACCGCGCCATTGCAAAACGCATTGGTTACCCGGTGATTATCAAAGCCTCCGGCGGCGGCGGCGGTCGTGGTATGCGTGTAGTACGCGGCGACGCTGAACTGGCGCAATCCATCTCCATGACCCGTGCGGAAGCGAAAGCCGCTTTCAATAACGACATGGTTTACATGGAGAAATACCTGGAAAATCCTCGCCACGTCGAGATCCAGGTACTGGCGGACGGTCAGGGCAACGCTATCTATCTGGCGGAACGTGACTGCTCTATGCAGCGTCGTCACCAGAAAGTGGTCGAAGAAGCGCCAGCACCGGGCATTACCCCGGAACTGCGTCGCTACATCGGTGAACGTTGTGCTAAAGCGTGTGTTGATATCGGCTATCGCGGTGCAGGTACTTTCGAGTTTCTGTTCGAAAACGGCGAGTTCTATTTCATCGAAATGAACACCCGTATTCAGGTAGAACACCCGGTTACTGAAATGATCACCGGTGTTGACCTGATCAAAGAACAGCTGCGTATCGCTGCCGGTCAACCGCTGTCGATCAAGCAAGAAGAAGTTCACGTTCGCGGCCATGCGGTGGAATGTCGTATCAACGCCGAAGATCCGAACACCTTCCTGCCAAGTCCGGGCAAAATCACCCGTTTCCATGCACCTGGCGGTTTTGGCGTGCGTTGGGAGTCTCATATCTACGCGGGCTACACCGTACCGCCGTACTATGACTCAATGATCGGTAAGCTGATTTGCTACGGTGAAAACCGTGACGTGGCGATTGCCCGCATGAAGAATGCGCTGCAGGAGCTGATCATCGACGGTATCAAAACCAACGTTGATCTGCAGATCCGCATCATGAATGACGAGAACTTCCAGCATGGTGGCACTAACATCCACTATCTGGAGAAAAAACTCGGTCTTCAGGAAAAATAATTTGTGACGCGCGGTGTTTTCATCGCGCTTAGCAAAGAACGTAATCAACGCCGGGCCTGTTAACGCTGCCCGGCGTTTTTATTGCCGTTAGCTAACGGTAGCTTGCAATTTCCGCTTTCAACGCGCTAATTTCAGCATCGCCATCAACAATTCCCAGCTCAAAGCAGTATGTCTTTGTTTCCCCTGGCTCTATAAAGGGCAGACGCCCCTGCGCTCGTTCTTTATCACGACCGTCAGGAAAACTATTGCTGACCTCCAGCCCCATAACATATTCACCCGCGCCTAAATTTTTCCACTGGATAAAGTTGGGTAGCTGCATGGTGTCGAATTTCTCGTAAATTCCCCACCCCAGTTCGGCGTTCACCAGCGCAACTTTACTCATCCCCTGACTGTCGCTATTCAACGTGAGATAGTAAACCTGCTCGTCAAAACTGGGCTGTGGGGTACAAATCTCCAGATGACTGGTTAACCCTTCCGCCGCATGCGGGGTTCGTGGCGTTACGCTTTTAGCCGACAGCAAGATTTCTGCCTGTGGCGATAATAAAGGCCAGCCGTAATTAAAGTGATAAAGAATTTGCAGCGGCTGGCGGGTGAAACCATGATTAGTCACCTTGTCTTCAATGCGCAGCACATTTTCGCCATAACGGCAGCGAATGGTCCTTTCCAGCGTCAGATTTTCACCGAACAATCGTGTTTCCCGTACTTTGCCATTGATGACAAATTCAATGCCGTCGTCGGTCCGTTCTGTGCGATACCCCACCTCTTCTGCTGGAGTCGCAGCCAAACGCCCGTGTAACCCCAGCGTTTCTCCGTTATCCTCACAGGGCGTCCCAATGTAGCTAAGTCCGCAGGTAGTCAGTAACCCCGCGTAGAAGCTACGTAAAAACCCGTTGCCCTGAGACTCAAAAAAAGCGGGGGCAACAATGCCGTTGGGGGTGATAAAAGAGAGCGCAGTGTCCTTGTAGCTGGCCCATGCAATATCCAGCGCGCGATCTTTTACCACCGTAAATGCCAATCCCGCACCAGTACGGACATCAAACGCTTCTGTCCCCTTTGATCTGCCACTACGTAACTCATAGTGTTTAATTCCGGCAACCTGCGAGAGATCGCCAATCCACGACCAAATTTCGTTTTTCATTGTGCTGCTTCCCGAATGGACATGTCATGGCGCTGGATGAACGCTTCGATTTCCGCAAGGCGAGACGTTCCTTCCATGGGGCCACGTCGGGTTACCGCCAGTGCACCGCAGGCGTTGGCATATTGTAATGCCCGATGGGCGTCAAACCCTAGCTGGCGGCAGGCAATCCATGCGCCACCAAAACAGTCTCCCGCACCGGTCGGGTCAACTTCTTCCACCGGATAGCTCTCAACATGAAATTGCTCATTCGCGGAGTAGTAACTGGCACCTTGATTGCCGCGCTTCACAATCACCTCTTTAACACCTTCTTCAAGAAAACCAGCGATTGCACGCTCCGGTGTCGAGTGTGGCGACAAGAGCAACACTTCTCCCTCGCTGGGCATATAGATATCTGTTAACTCAAGAACAAAGTGGAGGGCGTCACGCATTTCTGGAATATCGAGCATCTCTTTCCGAATATTAGGGTCGAAAGAAATAACGCCACCATTCTCCTTTACAATGGTTACCGCTTTCTTTACTGCGTCTACCATATGGAATGAAAACAGGGATGAACCCATAATATGAAAATGGGTACAGTCCTTCAGAATATTTTCATCAACATGCTGCGCCGATAATTTACCGCAAGCGGCATTCTTGATATTAAAAATAAAATCGCGATCGCCAGAGTTATGATAAGTAACAAAGGCACTCCCGGTAGCTTCCAGAGGTAAGACTGAAATCCCCCTGATATCCACACCGTCAGCAGCCAGACGATGTATATTAATATCACCAAAGCCATCATTCCCCACACAGCTAATGATGCCGCACGGAACGCCAAGACGTGTCACCTGGTCGATAAAAATAGCGGGCGCACCACTGGGATAAGGGCCGTTCCAGATACCTGGTTGATCAAATGGCTGGCCGATTTTACTCGCCATAATTTCAACAAGAATTTCTCCAATTGTGAAGACCTTACTCATATAATTAATTCCTTGAAATGATTAGCTACGTTTTCTTTTATTTCTTACGTCAAAATAAACGGCTACAAGAATGACTAATCCTTTAACCACCATCTGATAGAAATAGGGAACGTTCATTAAGTTCATGCCATTATTAATAACGCCGATGGTTAATGCCCCGATTACCGTCCCCACCACCGTTCCATAGCCGCCGTTCAGGCTGGTGCCTCCCAGTACAGCCGCGGCAATAGCATCCAGTTCGTAGCTCAACGCGGAATTCGGTTGCCCGGAATAGAGGCGTGAGGCGAGGATCATCCCGCTGATACCTGCCAGCACGGCTGTAATCATAAAGACTTTAATTTTCAAGCGGGTGACATTTATCCCTGAATAGACTGCCGCTTCTTTATTACCACCAGTGATATAAATTTTTCGTCCAAAGGTTGTTTTAGTAAGGATGAAATGATTAATCAGCAATAAGATCATTAATATCCAGATAGGAATCGGTATATAAAGAAACTCTCCATTCCCCAGCGCCAGAAAAGCATCATCTTTAATCATGATGGGCATACCATCAGTCACTATATAAGCGATACCACGGAAGATCCCCATAGTAGCAACGGTGACAATAAACGAAGGGATACCCGCTATAGCCGTCAAGCCACCATTTATCATCCCCAGAACCAGCGCTGCAATAATGGACAATGGGACCAATAAAATAAATGGAATGCCCCATGAAGCCCCAAGCGCAGCAAATGTGCCAATCAATGCAATGGTTGAACCGACCGATAAATCAATATCGCCAAGCAAAAGCACATAAGTCATTCCATAGGCGGTAATTGCAATTATCGAAACCTGAAGAATAATATTGGTGATGTTATTAGCGGTGAAAAAACTGTCATTAATAAAACTGAACAGAATGATTAACACCACCATTCCACTGAGGATACCGCCATATTGCCTGAAGACTTTTTTAAAATTATTTGCAATGGGAATTTCCGAAGGTTTCGGACTGGCAAGAGTTTTCTCTGTCATTTAACGTACTCCTGTTGCAGCGGTCATTACCTGTGTCTGCGTTAAATTTTCACATGAATAAATATCGGCAATCGTTTTATTACGCATTACCACCAGACGATCGCTAAGTGCCATGACCTCTGGCAGTTCAGAGGACACCAGAATAATTGCTGTCCCTGCCGCAGCCAGTTGACGTATCACGTTATAGATTTCAAATTTTGCGCCGACATCCACTCCGCGCGTTGGCTCATCGAGCAATAAAATACGCGGAGTTTTCTCCAGCCACTTGGATAACACGATTTTCTGTTGATTACCGCCGCTCAGCGCTCCCACTGCCTGATGTACTGAACTCACTTTAGTGTTCATTCTGGCAATAGATTGCAGCGTCTTCGCCTCTTCTTGTCGGTGATTGATGAGTCCCATCCGCGAAGCGTTATATTGAAACGCCACATGGTGCGTGTTCATATTGACGTCGTGCATCAGCACTAACCCTTCTTCCTTGCGGTTTTCGGTCACAAAAGCAATGCCATGATCAATAGCCTGTTTGGGATTAGCGATCCTGACTTCCTTACCATCGATCAACACTGTCCCGTGATACGAAACGAGGCCAAATAGCGCCTTCATCACATCGGAACGCCCGGCCCCCACCAGGCCAAAAAATCCGAGGACTTCCCCCGGACGCACAGCGAAACTGACCTCTTTAAAAAGCGAAGGATGGGAAAGGTTTTTTACTTCCAGTTTTGCAGGAACATTTTCATCCGGCTTTTCCCCAAGACGTGCTGGCCAAATATTTTTCATTTCCCGACCAACCATTTGGGCAATCAAATGCTGGATATCACTGTTTTTCTTTTCATGCGTAGCGATATACTCACCGTCGCGGATCACCGAAATATCATCTGAAATCCGCATAATTTCATCCATGCGATGAGAGATATAAATAACCGCACAACCTCGCTGCTTTAATTTCTCAATAATGTTAAACAGAATCTCTGCTTCATTATCACTTAGCGAAGATGTCGGTTCATCCATAATCACGACATCTGCTGCATAGCTTAAGGCTTTGGCAATTTCTACCAGTTGCCTATGTGCCATCGACATATTGCCGACCATTTCCAGCGGATCCAGTGGGATGCCCAGTTCCGCGAGGAGATTCTGGCAATCTGCGAGCATTTTTTTATCGTTAATAATGCCAAAACGTCGCGGTTCATTATTGGCATAAATATTTTCCGCCACGGTCATATTATTACTCAGGCTCAGTTCCTGAAAAATAATCGCAATCCCTAACTGGCGAGAATGCTGCGGATTATTAATGGTGATGGTTTCACCACGTAGTGTTATCGTTCCCTGGGTTGGCGGATAAACACCGGCGAGTATTTTCATTAATGTCGATTTACCGGCACCATTCTCGCCTAATAAAGTATGCACCCGCCCTTTACGTAAAGAGAGGGTAATATCTTTTAATGCCTGAACATGACCAAATGTCTTCGCAATATGCGAAACATCAAGAATAACATCCGTCATAATGACCTCGGTGTCACAACAAAACGTCGATAACGTTTTGTTGTGAAATGAAGATGTTTATTATTTACCTGTATAAACGCCGGGTTGTACCGGGATCATTTTTTCTACCGGTTTACCATTGAGGTGATCAACAGCGGCATCAATGGCTTTAGCACCCATTTGATCGGGATATTGCCGAATCACGGCCGCAAACGTTTTTTCACTGTCAACGGCATCACGCGCTTCTTTCATGCCGTCAAAACCAATGATTTTGATGTTGTCGTTATGCGCAGATTTCGCTGCGATAACCGCTGCCAACGCCGCATCATCACCAAAGCCAAACAGACCATTCAGGTTGGCGTTGGCCTGCATAATGTTTTGCGCAGTCGTTAACGCTTCAGCCCGCGTTATACCCGGCTGTTCAGCAACAATTTTAATATCCGGTGTCTCGCTTAACCCTTTCTTAAAACCATCAACGCGCGCAACCACCGATTGTAGTGCCGGATAAGAAATAATGGCTACAGTACCTTTACCATTCAAAAGTTTGCCCATTAACTTGCCTGCTTCAACGCCTCCCGCATAGTTATCGGTCGCAACGTGCGATACGACCGGAACGCCTTCCGCAGCGACGTCAACGGTGATAACGGGAATACCGGCCTTATCGGCTTTAATTATCGCCGCCTGGACGCCTTTCGAATCAACCGGAGAGATAATAATGGCATCCACTTTTTTAGTAATAAAATCCTCAACATCAGAAAGTTGTTTGTTTAAATCCTGATTGGCAACAGAGACACTTAAATTGACATTGTCTTTTTTTGCCTCTTCTTTCATGGCATTCGCAAGATCAATATAGAAAGGATGTTGCTGTGTTAATAATGACGCACCAATTTTATACTCTTTTGCCAATGAACTTTGCGAGAATAATGCCAGGCTCACCAACATAGCTGAACCAAGTAATTTAATATTTTTCATAAACAATCCTCATTGTTTTTGTAGGGTACAACGTATTAAATTTTTCCTTCACTACCACAGACGCCAATAATACGAGTTACGACTTCTTTCATGGCGGCCTTTGCGGGCTGCATATAGTGGCGAGGATCATTTGCCGCAGGATTGTTGTAGAAATATCCTTTTAACGCATCGGCAAACGCAATTTTCAATTCTGTCGCGACATTTACTTTACAAATACCGTGGCGAATACAGAGCTGAACGTCCTGTTCCGATAGGCCTGAAGCTCCATGCAACACCAGCGGAATTTCTACCAGCTGGCGAATTTGTTCCAGCCGCACAAAATCCAGACGTGGTTCATGCGCATATAAACCATGTGCAGTGCCTATTGCTACCGCCAGAGAGTCAATTTGGGTACGTTGAACAAACTCTGCAGCTGCGGCTGGTGAGGTATAAGCTGAATCTTTTTCATCCACCAGCAGATCGTCCTCCTGACCGCCAAGACGCCCTAGCTCGGCCTCAACGCTAACATCAAAGCGATGGCAAAAGGCGGTAACTTCTTGCACTCGCGCAATGTTGTCTTCAAATGGCAAATGGGAACCATCAATCATGACAGAACGGATCCCTGCGCGGACCTTGTTAAAAATGTCATCGCACTCTTCATGATGATCGAGATGCAGGACTAACGGTAGGTTGTACTCGCGAGCCAGCGATTGTACTAACGAAATCAAACTTCCCACGCCGCCATAACGATAAGTACCCGGTGTTCCCGCCAGCATAACGGGAGAGCGAAGTTGTGCAGCGCTCTCAACAACTACCTGTAAAGTTTCAAGGTTATGAATGTTGAAAGCAGGGACGGCATATCCCTCTGACTGGGCTTTTTTCAGCATGTTTTTGCTTGAAATGATGTACATCGCAGCTCCTGATATTTGTCGTTCACCTTACAAAATGAAGAAAGAGAATCTTCACTTTCATTTTGAAAGCAAACTAGCACAGCAAAAGCGGTAAAAAGCGTGATGCATGTCGAATATCATCAAAATAACTTACAAAAAATAACTTAATTTGTTTTTCACTTTGAAAATGAAATCAATGATGCCTTTGGATAGATATGGAAATATTCATTTATTTTCAATGCATTAAGCTATTTTTGCTGCAATTTTTGCCCTATGCTTTTATTTTCGAATTGTCGATATTATTGAAGGGTAACTTTCAAAGAAAAATACAAGGGGCTATAGTGTTACGCATTAAAGGCCAATGAAGAGTGTTAACGTGCCGAGAAAATCGTCTAACCTACTGAAACGCAGATTAAAAATTGCAGAAATTGTTGCCGCCCAGGGTGAAATCAAAGTTGATGACTTATCTGCGCAACTTGGTGTCTCTGGCGTGACGATCCGCGGCGATCTCAGTTATCTGGAGCAACAGGGATATTTAAAGCGATCATTTGGCGGTGCTATTGCGACACCACTCTCCTCTGAACCAGAAGCGATACAACCGATCGCGCCATTGTCTCTGGCACAACAAATGGAAATAGCACGACATTGCGCACGGTTAATTCGCGATCGTGACACGCTATTTCTTGGACATGGGACAATCTGCCGTAAGATCATTCCCTTGCTCAGCGAAGTGAAAAAACTGCGTCTGATCACCAACGATCCCGAACATGCGCTGCTGGCAAATCAGTTTATTGATGGCGAAATAATACTGGCTGGCAGTGAAATGCTGCGCCCCGACACCGCACTGGCCGGAAAACCGCTCGAACAGGCACTTCAGCATTTCACCATTACACACAGCATTCTGGAAATCAGCCATCTGGATGCTGATGGTACTTTAAATATCAACGTTCCCAGACTTGCCGCTGCCTGGCAGCTCTGTTTCGATCATGCCCAGAATAAGACAGTTATCGTTGCCGCCGATCCTGCGCCATCAACGGCTGCCATTGGACATTTGCATCAGGCAGAAAATGTGATCGTCAGCCGCAGCATTAACGAACAATATCAGCAACAATTGCAGTCGGCTGATTTCGTTATCCTTTATACCAGTAATGAGTGCTTTACCTGGTCCAATCGCGAAAGGCTTCAGGAATGAGAGGGGTTTTGTGACAATAACTATCTGCGCTATGGGCGAATTGCTGGCCGAGTTTTTGTCCCGCAACCCACATCAAAAATTCACTCAGCCTGGGGAGTTTATCGGGCCATTTCCCAGCGGTGCACCAGCAATTTTTGCTGCTCAGGTGGCAAAACTGTCCCATCGGGCCATCTTCTTCGGATGTGTTGGTAATGATGATTTTGGCCGACTCATTATAGAGCGCCTCCGTCATGAAGGTGTCATTACCGATGGGATCCATGTTATGAACAATGCCGTAACAGGTACGGCATTCGTGAGTTATCAAAATCCCCAGCAGCGGGATTTCGTCTTTAATATCCCTAACAGCGCCTGCGGTTTGTTTACTGCCGAGCAGATTGATAAGGATCTGCTAAAACAGTGTAACCATCTGCATATTGTGGGCTCATCATTGTTCTCATTTCGCATGATCGATGTCATGCGTAAAGCAATAACGACGATCAAATCGGCTGGCGGCACCGTTTCTTTCGATCCCAATATTCGCAAAGAGATGCTGAGTATTCCTGAAATGGCGCAGGCTCTCGATTATTTGATTGAATATACGGATATTTTTATCCCCAGCGAAAGCGAACTCCCTTTCTTCGCGCGTCACAAAAATCTGTCAGAAGAACAGATTGTTAGCGATCTTCTCCACGGCGGCGTAAAACATGTGGCGATAAAACGCGCCCAGCGTGGGGCCAGCTATTACAAGATTAAAAACGGAACATTACACGCCAAGCATGTTGCAGGCCACGATATCGAAATAATCGATCCAACGGGTGCAGGCGACTGCTTTGGCGCAACGTTTGTCACTCTTTTCTTATCCGGTATCCCGGCACACAAGGCGCTGCAATATGCAAATGCCAGCGGCGCGCTCGCGGTAATGCGGCAAGGTCCGATGGAAGGGGTATCCTCACTGGCTGACATTGAAGACTTTTTGCAGGAGCACTGAACGGCAATTTTCTGTCAGATTATTTTCCCTGCCTGAAGACTTGCCGTAGAATTGCCCGTTTCTCGTATCCCCCCATGAGGAGGACCCCTTCCGTGGACACTCGTTTTGTTCAGGCCCATAAAGAGGCGCGCTGGGCGCTGGGGCTGACCCTTTTGTATCTGGCGGTATGGTTAGTATCCGCTTACTTACCTGGCGTTACCCCCGGTTTTACCGGCTTTCCACGCTGGTTTGAGATGGCTTGCATCCTGACGCCGCTGCTGTTTATTGGACTGTGCTGGGCGATGGTGAAATTTATCTATCGCGATATCCCACTGGAGGATGACGATGCAGCTTGAAGTGATTCTACCGCTGGTCGCCTATCTGGTGGTGGTGTTCGGTATCTCTGTTTATGCGATGCGTAAACGGAGCACCGGCACCTTCCTTAATGAGTATTTCCTCGGTAGCCGCTCTATGGGCGGTATTGTGCTGGCGATGACGCTCACCGCGACCTATATCAGTGCCAGTTCGTTTATCGGCGGGCCAGGAGCTGCTTATAAATACGGCCTGGGTTGGGTATTGCTGGCAATGATTCAGCTACCTGCGGTCTGGCTTTCGCTCGGTATTCTCGGCAAGAAGTTCGCGATTCTCGCGCGCCGCTACAATGCGGTGACGCTGAACGATATGCTGTTTGCCCGCTACCAGAGTCGCCTGCTGGTGTGGCTGGCGAGTTTGAGTTTGCTGGTTGCGTTCGTTGGTGCGATGACCGTGCAGTTTATCGGCGGTGCGCGCCTGCTGGAAACCGCGGCGGGTATCCCTTATGAAACAGGTTTGCTGATTTTTGGCATCAGCATTGCGCTCTACACCGCCTTTGGCGGCTTTCGCGCCAGCGTGCTGAACGACACCATGCAAGGGTTGGTGATGCTGATTGGCACCGTTGTGCTGCTTATTGGCGTAGTCCATGCTGCTGGCGGCTTAAGCAATGCAGTAGAGACGCTGCAAACCATCGATCCGCAACTGGTTACGCCACAAGGCGCTGACGATATTCTGTCACCTGCGTTTATGACGTCGTTCTGGGTGCTGGTGTGTTTTGGCGTGATTGGCCTGCCGCATACTGCGGTGCGCTGTATCTCTTATAAAGACAGCAAAGCCGTACATCGGGGGATCATCATCGGTACGATTGTGGTCGCAATCCTGATGTTCGGTATGCACCTGGCCGGAGCGTTAGGTCGGGCGGTGATCCCCGATCTCACCGTACCGGATCTGGTGATCCCGACGTTGATGGTAAAAGTGCTGCCACCGTTTGCTGCCGGGATCTTCCTGGCTGCACCTATGGCTGCGATCATGTCGACGATCAATGCCCAGTTGCTGCAAAGTTCCGCTACGATCATTAAAGATCTCTATCTGAATATCCGTCCGGATCAAATGCAAAACGAGACGCGTCTGAAGCGGATGTCGGCGGTGATCACGTTGGTTCTCGGTGCGTTGCTGCTGCTTGCCGCCTGGAAGCCGCCAGAAATGATCATCTGGCTGAATTTGCTGGCCTTCGGTGGGCTGGAAGCCGTTTTCCTGTGGCCGCTGGTGCTGGGTCTTTACTGGGAACGCGCCAACGCCAAAGGCGCGCTAAGTGCGATGATCGTTGGCGGCGTACTGTATGCCGTACTCGCGACGCTGAATATTCAGTACCTGGGCTTCCACCCTATCGTGCCCTCGTTACTACTAAGTTTGCTGGCTTTCCTGGTCGGAAACCGTTTCGGTACATCCGTCCCGCAAGCTACCGTTTTGACTACTGATAAATAAAGAGTTTTGCCATGCCTTGGATCCAACTGAAACTGAACACTACCGGCGCGAATGCTGAAGAACTTAGCGATGCGCTGATGGAAGCGGGTGCCGTTTCTATCACTTTTCAGGATACCCACGATACGCCTGTATTTGAGCCGCTTCCGGGCGAAACGCGCCTGTGGGGCGACACCGATGTGATTGGTCTGTTCGATGCTGAAACCGACATGAATGAAGTCGTGGCGATTCTGGAGAATCATCCGCTGCTCGGCGCAGGCTTCGCGCACAAAATCGAACAACTGGAAGATAAAGACTGGGAGCGCGAATGGATGGATAATTTCCACCCGATGCGCTTTGGTGAACGACTGTGGATCTGCCCAAGCTGGCGTGATGTGCCGGACGAAAACGCCGTTAACGTGATGTTAGACCCAGGGCTGGCGTTTGGTACAGGGACTCATCCAACCACCTCTCTGTGCCTGCAATGGCTCGACAGCCTCGATTTAACCGGTAAAACAGTCATCGACTTTGGCTGCGGTTCCGGCATTCTGGCTATCGCGGCGCTGAAACTGGGTGCAGCAAAAGCCATTGGTATTGATATTGATCCGCAGGCGATTCAGGCCAGCCGCGACAACGCCGAACGTAATGGCGTTTCTGACCGTCTGGAACTCTACCTACCTAAAGATCAGCCAGAAGAAATGAAAGCCGACGTGGTGGTCGCTAACATCCTTGCAGGCCCATTACGTGAACTGGCACCGTTAATCAGCGTCCTGCCGGTTTCAGGTGGCTTGCTGGGCCTTTCCGGTATTCTGGCAAGCCAGGCAGAGAGCGTTTGTGAAGCTTATGCCGACAGCTTCGCTCTGGACCCGGTCGTGGAAAAAGAAGAGTGGTGCCGCATTACCGGTCGTAAGAATTAACTTTCGCATCACCGTATAGTGATGCAGAGCGAAGTGCGAGCAATATCACAAAAGGCACGTTAATTTGCCGATTATTTACGCAGATTTGCGTGCCAAAATTTTCATTCATAAAGAAAAATTGAGAACTTACTCAAATTTTTTGGAGTGTAAATTTTAGTCACTATTTTCTAATATGATGATTTTTATGAGTAATTATCGCGATACGCTCATTTTAAATGCAATTCTTTGATCCATCTCAGAGGATTGGTCAAAGTTTGGCCTTTCATCTCGTGCAAAAAATGCGTAATATACGCCGCCTTGCAGTCACAGTATGGTCATTTCTTAACTCATGCGCATCGGACAATATCAGCTCAGAAATCGCCTGATCGCAGCGCCCATGGCTGGCATTACAGACAGACCTTTTCGGACGTTGTGCTACGAGATGGGAGCCGGATTGACAGTATCCGAGATGATGTCTTCTAACCCACAGGTTTGGGAAAGCGACAAATCTCGTTTACGGATGGTGCACATTGATGAACCCGGTATTCGCACCGTGCAAATTGCTGGTAGCGATCCGAAAGAAATGGCAGATGCAGCACGTATTAACGTGGAAAGCGGTGCCCAGATTATTGATATCAATATGGGTTGCCCGGCTAAAAAAGTGAATCGCAAGCTCGCAGGTTCAGCCCTCTTGCAGTACCCGGATGTCGTTAAATCGATCCTTACCGAGGTCGTCAATGCAGTGGACGTTCCTGTTACCCTGAAGATTCGCACCGGCTGGGCGCCGGAACACCGTAACTGCGAAGAGATTGCCCAACTGGCTGAAGACTGTGGCATTCAGGCTCTGACCATTCATGGCCGTACACGCGCCTGTTTGTTCAATGGAGAAGCTGAGTACGACAGTATTCGGGCAGTTAAGCAGAAAGTTTCCATTCCGGTTATCGCGAATGGCGACATTACTGACCCGCTTAAAGCCAGAGCTGTGCTCGACTATACAGGGGCGGATGCCCTGATGATAGGCCGCGCAGCTCAGGGAAGACCCTGGATCTTTCGGGAAATCCAGCATTATCTGGACACTGGGGAGTTGCTGCCCCCGCTGCCTTTGGCAGAGGTTAAGCGCTTGCTTTGCGCGCACGTTCGGGAACTGCATGACTTTTATGGTCCGGCAAAAGGGTACCGAATTGCACGTAAACACGTTTCCTGGTATCTCCAGGAACACGCTCCAAATGACCAGTTTCGGCGCACATTCAACGCCATTGAGGATGCCAGCGAACAGCTGGAGGCGTTGGAGGCATACTTCGAAAATTTTGCGTAAACAGAAATAAAGAGCTGACAGAACTATGTTCGAACAACGCGTAAATTCTGACGTACTGACCGTTTCTACCGTTAACTCTCAGGATCAGGTAACCCAAAAACCCCTGCGTGACTCGGTTAAACAGGCACTGAAGAACTATTTTGCTCAACTGAACGGTCAGGATGTGAATGACCTCTATGAGCTGGTACTGGCTGAAGTAGAACAGCCCCTGTTGGACATGGTGATGCAATACACCCGTGGTAACCAGACCCGTGCTGCGCTGATGATGGGCATCAACCGTGGTACGCTGCGTAAAAAATTGAAAAAATACGGCATGAACTAATTCAGGTTAGCTAAATGCTTGATTAAAAAGGCGCTACTCGGCATGGGGAAGCGCCTTTTTTATAGGTGTCACAAAGGGAGTGACCATGAGAACAGGATGTGAACCGACCCGATTTGGTAATGAAGCAAAGATCATCATCCAGGGTGATGCATTAACCGAACTTAAAAAGATCCCCTCCGAAAGTGTAGATCTAATCTTTGCCGACCCACCGTATAACATCGGTAAAAATTTTGATGGTCTGATCGAAGCCTGGAAAGAAGGTCTGTTTATCGACTGGCTGTTTGAAGTGATTGCAGAGTGCCACCGCGTTCTGAAAAAGCAGGGCAGCATGTACATCATGAACAGCACGGAAAACATGCCCTTTATCGATCTCCAGTGCCGCAAGCTTTTTACCATCAAAAGTCGCATCGTCTGGTCATATGACAGTTCTGGAGTGCAGGCGAAAAAACACTACGGCTCCATGTACGAACCCATCCTGATGATGGTGAAAGACGCAAAGAACTACACGTTCAACGGTGATGCTATTCTGGTAGAAGCCAAAACCGGATCGCAGCGCGCGTTGATCGATTATCGCAAAAATCCTCCACAGCCTTACAATCATCAAAAAGTACCGGGTAACGTCTGGGATTTTCCGCGCGTGCGTTATTTGATGGATGAATATGAGAATCACCCGACGCAAAAACCGGAAGCCTTACTGAAACGCATTATTCTCGCCTCTTCCAACCCAGGCGATATCGTTCTCGACCCGTTTGCCGGTAGCTTTACTACCGGTGCCGTAGCCGCCGCCAGCGGGCGAAAATTCATTGGTATTGAGATCAACAGCGAGTACATCAAAATGGGGCTTCGACGGCTGGATGTCGCGTCGCATTACTCTGCGGAAGAACTGGCGAAAGTGAAAAAAAGAAAGACCGGCAACCTGTCAAAACGAAGCCGGTTAAGCGAAGTTGACCCCGATCTCATTGCAAAGTAAAGGAAGTGTAAGCCTGGTTTTCAGATTATTCATTTCGTGTATATTTCCTGCCAGACTTGGTTAAACATGCACAGGCTCAGGTAATGATTCGCAAGTATTGGTGGCTCGTCGTTTTCGCTGTCTTCGTTTTTCTGTTTGATACTTTACTGATGCAGTGGATTGAACTGCTGGCAACAGAAACAGACAAATGCCGCAATATGAACTCAGTTAATCCACTAAAACTGGTTAACTGTGACGAACTGAATTTTCAGGACAGAATGTGAATTTATATGACACTTAATTCATTCGTTTGATGGATTAATTTCGTTATGTTTTCATCTGGCATGAACATTCTTAATACGTTATCGACCAGTGCGGGTGCTTGTTTATAAAGATCATAACCCGCTATATTCATTAACCAGTTTTGAACAATTCCGCTGAAGGCACCATCAATAATAATCATCACAACATCTAAATCGAGATTATTTGCTATACAACCTTGTTGCTGACATGCCTGCAATACTTCGCGGAGAGTCTGCGGATTAAAGCCCATCTTTTCGCGTATCACTCCCTCTGCCAGCATCTCATCATTAAATTCACATTTGTGATATAAGATTTTCAGCAACGCCTGCTGGCGGGGAATTTTGGCAATATATTGCAAGCCAACAATCAATTTTTCACGCAATTGCTGAAACGGGTCATGCTCTAACCCAGCAGTCAAGTGATCCTGGATTAACTCCCGCAATGAAGGCTGTTGCAACCACATCTCATTAAACAGTTGGGTCTTGTTCTCGAAGTGCCAGTAGATAGCGCCACGCGTAACGTTAGCGGCGTCGGCAATGTCGTTGAGCGTCGTCTTGCTTACGCCATGCTGCGCAAACTGGGCGATGGCAGTTTCAATCAGTTCTTGCCGGGTCTTCAGGGCTTCAGCTTTGGTTCTTTTTGCCATGATTAATTATTCAGGAAATAAATATATTCGACACAGGATGAGAAAATAGCGAAGGTTAATCTATCACCTAATGTATATTTATACGAGAGGCTAATATTGAGTTGCTATAAATCGTCAAATAAATAACGTTTATTATTTACCTAAAGTACATTCACTCTATCAATATATATTTCAATTTACGAGGATTTGATTCTACCTCTTTCAACCCGCGTCCAAATAAAACAGTAAAATATTAATCTTTTTTTGTGTTTATGTGCCTTGAGACGCCAGTATTCATAACTATTCCTTACATCGACGAATGATAATTTGTAGGATAGCGAACTGTATTTTTCTTTCTGCGAGTTAACGCGTTGCCTTTTTAGGTAAATAACGCGCTTTTGGTTTTTTGAGGAATAGTAATGACGAAACATGCCAGGTTTTTCCTCCTGCCCTCCTTTATTCTGATCTCCGCGGCTTTAATCGCCGGTTGTAACGATAAGGGAGAAGAGAAAGCTCACGTCGGTGAACCGCAGGTTACCGTTCATATTGTGAAAACGGCCCCGTTAGAAGTTAAGACTGAATTACCAGGCCGCACCAATGCTTACCGTATAGCCGAAGTTCGCCCACAGGTTAGCGGGATCGTACTGAGTCGCAATTTCACTGAAGGCAGCGATGTGCAAGCAGGCCAGTCTCTGTACCAGATCGATCCCGCGACCTATCAGGCAAGTTATGACAGCGCGAAAGGCAAACTGGCGAAAAGTGAAGCAGCCGCCGCCATCGCGCATTTGACGGTAAAACGTTACGTTCCGCTCGTGGGTACGAAATACATCAGTCAGCAGGAGTACGACCAGGCCATTGCTGATGCTCGCCAGGCCGATGCCGCCGTGATTGCCGCAAAAGCCACGGTCGAAAGCGCTCGCATCAATCTCGCTTATACCAAAGTGACTGCGCCAATTAGCGGACGTATCGGCAAATCTACTGTGACCGAAGGCGCTCTTATCACTAATGGGCAAACGACTGAACTGGCGACTGTCCAGCAGCTCGATCCTATCTATGTTGATGTGACCCAATCCAGCAACGATTTTATGAGGCTGAAGCAATCCGTAGAGCAAGGAAATTTGCATAAGGAAAACGCCACCAGCAACGTAGAGTTGGTCATGGAAAACGGTCAAACCTATCCCCTGAAAGGTACGTTGCAATTCTCCGATGTTACCGTTGATGAAAGCACCGGCTCCATAACCCTACGTGCCGTCTTCCCTAACCCGCAACATACGCTTTTGCCAGGTATGTTTGTGCGCGCACGGATTGATGAAGGCGTTCAACCTGACGCCATTCTTATCCCGCAACAGGGCGTTAGTCGCACACCGCGTGGTGATGCTACCGTGCTGATTGTTAACGATAAAAGTCAGGTTGAAGCGCGCCCTGTCGTTGCCAGCCAGGCGATTGGCGATAAGTGGTTGATTAGCGAAGGGCTGAAATCTGGCGATCAAGTCATTGTCAGCGGCCTGCAAAAAGCGCGTCCGGGAGAGCAGGTTAAAGCCACTACCGATACCCCCGCAGATACTGCATCGAAGTAAGGCAATCTGACATGGCAAACTTTTTTATTCGACGACCGATATTTGCATGGGTGCTGGCCATTATTCTGATGATGGCGGGTGTACTGGCGATCCTACAATTGCCCGTCGCCCAATACCCAACCATTGCGCCGCCTGCAGTTTCTGTTTCGGCAAACTATCCGGGCGCTGATGCGCAGACCGTGCAGGATACGGTGACGCAGGTTATCGAACAGAATATGAATGGTATCGATAACCTGATGTATATGTCCTCCACCAGCGATTCCGCCGGTAGCGTGACAATTACCCTTACCTTCCAGTCCGGGACCGATCCAGATATCGCGCAAGTGCAGGTGCAGAACAAACTCCAGCTCGCCACGCCGTTGCTGCCGCAAGAGGTTCAGCAGCAGGGGATCAGTGTTGAAAAGTCCAGTAGCAGCTATTTGATGGTGGCGGGCTTTGTCTCTGATAACCCAGGCACCACACAGGACGATATCTCGGACTATGTGGCCTCTAACGTTAAAGATACGCTTAGCCGTCTGAATGGCGTCGGTGACGTACAGCTTTTCGGCGCACAGTATGCGATGCGTATCTGGTTGGACGCCGATCTGCTAAACAAATATAAACTGACGCCGGTTGATGTGATTAACCAGTTGAAGGTACAGAACGATCAGATCGCTGCCGGACAGTTGGGCGGAACGCCAGCGTTACCAGGGCAACAGTTGAACGCCTCGATTATTGCTCAGACGCGGTTAAAAAATCCGGAAGAATTCGGCAAAGTGACCCTGCGCGTAAACAGTGACGGCTCGGTGGTACGCCTGAAAGATGTCGCACGGGTTGAACTTGGCGGTGAAAACTATAACGTTATCGCTCGCATCAACGGTAAACCGGCGGCGGGCCTGGGTATTAAGCTGGCAACCGGCGCGAATGCTCTCGATACCGCGAAAGCCATTAAGGCAAAACTGGCGGAATTACAGCCATTCTTCCCGCAGGGAATGAAGGTTCTCTACCCTTATGACACCACACCATTCGTCCAGCTTTCTATTCACGAAGTGGTAAAAACGCTGTTCGAAGCCATTATGCTGGTGTTCCTGGTGATGTATCTGTTCTTGCAGAATATGCGAGCAACGCTGATCCCCACCATTGCGGTACCCGTGGTGTTGTTAGGGACGTTTGCCATCCTCGCCGCTTTTGGTTACTCCATCAATACACTAACTATGTTCGGGATGGTGCTTGCCATCGGGCTGCTCGTCGATGATGCGATAGTGGTGGTGGAGAACGTCGAGCGCGTGATGATGGAGGATAAGCTCCCGCCAAAAGAAGCGACGGAAAAATCAATGTCGCAAATCCAGGGCGCACTGGTGGGTATCGCGATGGTGCTGTCAGCGGTATTTATTCCAATGGCATTCTTCGGCGGTTCTACTGGGGCAATTTACCGCCAGTTCTCTATCACCATCGTTTCGGCAATGGCGCTTTCTGTTCTGGTGGCATTGATTCTTACCCCAGCGTTATGTGCAACACTGCTCAAACCCGTCTCTGCTGAGCATCACGAAAATAAGGGCGGTTTCTTCGGCTGGTTTAATACCACCTTCGATCATAGCGTTAACCACTACACCAACAGCGTCGGCAAAATCCTCGGTTCCACAGGACGATATTTACTGATCTATGCACTAATTGTTGCTGGAATGGTGGTGTTGTTTTTACGTCTTCCGTCTTCCTTCTTACCTGAAGAGGATCAGGGTGTCTTTCTGACTATGATTCAGTTACCCGCTGGCGCGACGCAAGAGCGGACGCAAAAAGTGTTGGATCAAGTGACGGATTACTATCTGAAGAACGAGAAAGCGAACGTAGAAAGTGTCTTTACGGTTAACGGCTTTAGCTTCAGCGGCCAGGCACAAAATGCCGGTATGGCTTTCGTCAGTCTGAAACCGTGGGAAGAGCGTAGTGGTGACGAAAACAGTGCGGAAGCGGTAATCCATCGTGCCAAAATGGAATTGGGCAAGATCCGCGACGGTTTTGTCATTCCATTCAATATGCCAGCCATTGTTGAACTGGGCACGGCAACGGGTTTCGACTTTGAGTTAATTGATCAGGCTGGGCTGGGTCACGATGCCCTGACCCAGGCCCGTAACCAGTTGCTTGGCATGGCGGCGCAACATCCTGCCAGCTTAGTCAGCGTGCGTCCTAATGGTCTGGAAGACACCGCGCAGTTTAAACTGGAAGTTGACCAGGAAAAGGCGCAGGCATTAGGTGTTTCACTTTCTGACATCAATCAGACCATTTCAACGGCGTTGGGTGGGACTTACGTTAACGACTTCATTGACCGTGGTCGCGTGAAAAAGGTGTATGTTCAGGCGGATGCCAAATTCCGTATGCTGCCAGAAGATGTCGATAAACTTTATGTCCGCAGCGCCAACGGCGAAATGGTGCCATTCTCTGCCTTTACCACTGCACATTGGGTGTATGGCTCTCCGCGACTGGAGCGCTACAACGGTCTGCCGTCAATGGAGATTCAGGGGGAAGCCGCGCCAGGAACCAGTTCCGGCGATGCCATGGCGTTGATGGAAAACCTTGCATCACAATTACCAGCTGGCATTGGTTATGACTGGACGGGTATGTCATATCAGGAACGCTTATCGGGAAACCAAGCTCCCGCTCTGGTAGCAATTTCCTTTGTGGTTGTTTTCCTGTGCCTTGCTGCACTCTATGAAAGCTGGTCAATTCCTGTCTCGGTTATGTTAGTCGTGCCGTTAGGGATTGTCGGCGTGCTACTGGCGGCGACACTCTTTAATCAAAAAAATGACGTCTACTTTATGGTGGGCTTGCTAACGACAATTGGCTTGTCGGCCAAAAACGCTATTTTGATTGTTGAGTTCGCTAAAGATCTCATGGAGAAAGAGGGTAAAGGTGTTGTTGAAGCGACACTGGTGGCAGTACGTATGCGTCTGCGTCCTATCCTGATGACCTCTCTCGCCTTTATTCTCGGCGTATTACCGCTAGCTATCAGTAACGGTGCCGGCAGTGGCGCGCAGAACGCAGTAGGTATCGGGGTAATGGGCGGGATGGTCTCTGCAACGTTGCTGGCAATCTTCTTCGTGCCGGTGTTCTTTGTGGTTATCCGCCGTTGCTTTAAAGGATAAATCAGAAACATAAAGGCGCTTTCGGGTGCCTTTATTATTTTCAGTGAAACCCATAAAAATTAATAAGATATTCTTCTACTCACTCTTTAAAAACTTTCTATAGTTCCCGCTCCCTTCACTATTTTTACAATTCACATAATTTGTCATTATTCATGCCGCAAGATTTATAACCTCCAGTGATAAAATGGCATTCAGCTCGTTAATAAGAGAGTTAACTTATTAAGCGTTAGCGTTTATTACTGAGGTAACACCATGAAAAGATTAATTCCTGTAGCATTGCTCACCGCATTGCTGGCGGGCTGTGCTCACGATTCGCCCTGCGTTCCGGTTTATGACGATCAGGGTCGACTGGTTCACACCAATACCTGTATGAAAGGCACGACTCAGGATAACTGGGAAACGGCTGGGGCTATTGCTGGCGGGGCAGCAGCTGTTGCTGGCCTGACGATGGGGATCATCGCTCTGTCGAAATAACTGAACAGGGCGCGGAGTACCGCGCTCTGTTTAACGATACAGTATCTCTCCATAAGATAAAATATTGCTATATTCTGCTGGGTAATTCCCTACTGATTTAGCATGTTATATCGCGTTATTTCGCTGCTTTCGAAATAACGCATCAATTTAATTTTCACACTTCCTACCAGAAATATACTCACGCTAACAATCATTATTCTGCTTAGTAAAAATGCGTAAATATTTTGCGCCAAAATGTGGCGCATGTTTCATTTTCGCACCATTGCGGGGCGCTGTTTTTATTATTTCCTGTCTACACTCAGCTTATTGCGACGCGAAATCGTGCGCAAAAGCTGGCACTACTTTTGCTTATAAGAGGATGGCCACAGACAGGTAAAAGACGTTTCCCAAACGTCCTATAACGATAATTTTCGCCTCACAGGAAGCATTATGAAAAAGATGATGATAGCCACACTGGCTGCCGCCAGCGTGCTGCTTGCCGTTGCAAATCAGGCGCATGCTGGCGCGACGCTTGATGCCGTTCAGAAAAAAGGTTTTGTGCAATGCGGGATCAGTGATGGATTACCTGGGTTCTCTTATGCCGATGCTGACGGTAAGTTTTCAGGTATTGATGTAGATGTTTGTCGTGGTGTTGCGGCAGCTGTATTTGGTGACGACACGAAAGTGAAATATACCCCGCTCACTGCAAAAGAACGCTTCACGGCTTTACAGTCAGGGGAGGTGGATTTGCTCTCCCGTAATACGACCTGGACTTCCTCTCGCGATGCCGGTATGGGAATGGCATTTACTGGCGTCACTTATTATGACGGCATTGGTTTCCTGACGCACGATAAAGCGGGATTAAAAAGCGCGAAAGAACTGGATGGCGCAACAGTCTGTATTCAGGCGGGTACTGATACCGAACTCAACGTCGCCGATTACTTCAAGGCAAACAATATGAAGTACACACCAGTGACTTTCGATCGCTCTGACGAATCCGCGAAGGCACTGGAATCTGGTCGCTGCGATACGCTGGCCTCGGATCAATCACAACTGTATGCCCTGCGCATCAAATTAAGCAACCCAGCTGAATGGATTGTTTTACCGGAAGTTATCTCTAAAGAACCGCTTGGCCCGGTAGTTCGTCGTGGCGATGATGAATGGTTCTCTATAGTGCGCTGGACGCTTTTCGCCATGCTGAATGCTGAAGAGATGGGCGTTAATTCGCAAAACGTTGATGAAAAAGCGGCTAATCCTGCAACGCCTGATATGGCACATCTGCTGGGTAAAGAGGGCGATTACGGTAAAGATCTGAAGCTGGATAATAAATGGGCTTACAACATCATCAAACAGGTGGGTAATTACTCGGAAATTTTTGAGCGTAACGTAGGTTCAGAAAGCCCCCTGAAGATTAAACGTGGGCAAAATAATCTCTGGAATAACGGCGGTATTCAGTACGCGCCGCCCGTGCGTTAAGTCGGTGTGAGGTAACGAGCGTCGCTACGGCGGCGCTCTCTTCAGCGTTATGCTTTCCGAGGTTTCTATGTCTCATCGCCGCTCAACCGTTAAAGGCTCACTCTCCTTTGCCAACCCTACGGTTCGCGCCTGGTTATTCCAGATCCTTGCCGTTGTTGCTGTTGTCGGCATTGTTGGTTGGCTATTTCACAACACTGTGACGAATCTCAGTAATCGTGGCATTACTTCGGGTTTTGCCTTTCTGGATCGCGGCGCTGGCTTCGGTATTGTCCAGCATTTGATCGATTACCAGCAGGGTGATACCTACGGACGCGTTTTCATTGTTGGCTTACTCAATACGCTGCTGGTTTCTGCATTGTGTATTGTATTCGCTTCTGTTCTGGGCTTCTTTATCGGTCTGGCACGACTTTCGGATAACTGGCTGCTACGAAAGCTTTCCACAATTTATATTGAGATCTTCCGTAATATTCCGCCCCTGCTGCAAATTTTCTTCTGGTACTTTGCCGTATTGCGCAATTTGCCCGGACCACGCCAGGCAGTGAGTGCATTTGATCTGGCCTTTTTAAGCAATCGTGGGCTTTATATTCCGTCGCCGCAGCTGGGAGACGGGTTCCTTGCGTTTATCCTGGCTGTTGTTATGGCTATAGCCCTTTCTGTTGGGCTATATCGCTTTAATAAAAAACACCAGATAAAGACCGGACAACTGCGCCGAACCTGGCCGTTCGCCGTTGGATTAATCATTGGCTTGCCTTTACTGGCGCAATGGCTTTTTGGCGCGGCACTGCACTGGGATGTTCCAGCCCTACAAGGCTTTAACTTCCGTGGCGGGATGGTTTTAATTCCTGAACTGGCAGCCTTAACGCTGGCGCTTTCGGTTTATACCTCTGCATTTATCGCCGAGATTATCCGCGCCGGGATTCAGGCGGTGCCTTATGGTCAACATGAAGCTGCCAGGTCACTGGGATTGCCCAACCCGGTTACGCTACGCCAGGTCATTATTCCTCAGGCACTGCGAGTGATTATTCCTCCATTAACCAGCCAGTATCTCAACATCGTCAAAAACTCCTCTCTTGCCGCCGCTATTGGCTATCCGGATATGGTTTCGCTGTTTGCTGGCACCGTACTAAACCAGACGGGGCAAGCCATCGAGACTATAGCCATGACCATGTCGGTCTATCTGATTATCAGTCTGACTATCTCGCTGCTGATGAATATTTATAACCGCCGCATCGCGATCGTTGAACGCTAAGGAGTCATGATGACAAAAGTATTGCTGTCTCATCCCCCGCGCCCGGCGAGCCATAACTCAAGCCGCGCGATGGTGTGGGTGCGGAAAAATCTGTTCTCCAGCTGGAGCAATAGCCTGCTGACTATTGGCTGCATATGGTTGATGTGGGAACTGATCCCACCGTTGCTGAACTGGGCATTTTTGCAGGCTAATTGGGTTGGCTCAACGCGTGCCGACTGCACAAAAGCAGGTGCCTGTTGGGTCTTCATCCACGAACGATTTGGTCAGTTTATGTATGGGCTTTACCCACACGACCAACGCTGGCGAATTAACCTGGCATTACTGATTGGCCTTGTTTCTATCGCACCAATGTTCTGGAAAATACTCCCGCATCGCGGTCGCTATATTGCGGTCTGGGCGGTGATTTACCCACTGATTGTCTGGTGGCTGATGTATGGCGGGTTTCTTGGTCTTGAACGGGTTGAAACCAGGCAATGGGGCGGGCTGACGCTCACTTTAATTATTGCATCAGTTGGGATTGCGGGGGCGCTACCGTGGGGGATCCTGTTGGCGTTAGGTCGCCGCTCCCATATGCCGATTGTGCGTATCTTGTCAGTCATTTTTATCGAGTTCTGGCGCGGCGTACCGCTAATCACCGTATTGTTTATGTCTTCGGTCATGCTGCCGTTGTTTATGGCAGAAGGCACCAGTATCGACAAATTGATCCGCGCGCTGGTTGGCGTGATCCTGTTTCAGTCAGCATATGTTGCGGAAGTCGTGCGAGGCGGATTACAGGCGCTGCCTAAAGGGCAATATGAAGCGGCAGAGTCGCTGGCGTTGGGTTACTGGAAAACCCAGGGGCTGGTTATTCTGCCACAGGCGTTGAAGCTGGTGATTCCTGGGCTGGTAAATACCATCATCGCACTCTTCAAAGATACCAGCCTGGTGATCATCATCGGGTTGTTCGATCTTTTCAGTAGCGTTCAGCAGGCAACCGTTGATCCCGCCTGGTTGGGTATGTCGACGGAAGGGTATGTTTTCGCCGCACTGATCTACTGGATCTTCTGTTTCAGCATGTCACGTTATAGCCAACATCTGGAAAAACGTTTTAACACCGGGCGTACACCGCATTGAGGACACTATGAGCCAAATTTTACTGCAACCTGCTAACGCGATGATTACGCTGGAAAACGTCAATAAATGGTATGGGCAATTCCATGTTTTGAAAAATATAAATTTAACCGTGCAACCGGGAGAACGAATCGTTCTGTGTGGCCCTTCTGGTTCGGGGAAATCGACAACCATTCGCTGTATTAATCATCTGGAAGAACATCAACAGGGACGAATCGTGGTAGATGGCATCGAACTTAATGAAGATATCCGCAATATTGAGCGTGTCAGGCAGGAAGTGGGAATGGTCTTTCAGCATTTCAATCTCTTCCCTCATCTGACCGTTCTACAGAACTGTACCCTGGCACCGATTTGGGTACGCAAGATGCCTAAGAAAGAGGCTGAAGCTCTGGCGATGCATTATCTTGAGCGAGTAAGAATTGCCGAACATGCCCAGAAGTTTCCCGGACAGATTTCTGGTGGTCAGCAGCAACGCGTTGCCATAGCACGTTCACTTTGTATGAAACCAAAGATCATGCTGTTTGACGAACCTACGTCTGCGCTCGATCCGGAGATGGTGAAAGAAGTGCTGGATACAATGATTGGGCTGGCGCAGTCAGGTATGACAATGTTGTGCGTAACGCACGAGATGGGGTTTGCGCGAACCGTCGCTGATCGGGTGATTTTTATGGATCGTGGGGAGATAGTGGAACAAGCTACACCTGATGAATTTTTTGCGCATCCTAAATCGGAGCGTACGAGGGCATTTTTATCGCAGGTTATCCATTAAGTTGTACATGGATTCGAAACGCAAAAAGGCCATCCTTTCGGATGGCCTTTCGCTTGATTTGATGTCTGGCAGTTTATGGCGGGCGTCCTGCCCGCCACCCTCCGGGCCGTTGCTTCGCAACGTTCAAATCCGCTCCCGGCGGATTTGTCCTACTCGGGAGAGTGTTCACCGACAAACAACAGATAAAACAAAAGGCCCAGTCTTCCGACTGAGCCTTTTGTTTTATTTGATGTCTGGCAGTTCCCTACTCTCGCATGGGGAGACCCCACACTACCATCGGCGCTACGGCGTTTCACTTCTGAGTTCGGCATGGGGTCAGGTGGGACCACCGCGCTACTGCCGCCAGACAAATTCTTTTCTAATCTGCCGAACTTTAACCTAAAAAGTGGTGCTGATACCCAGAGTCGAACTGGGGACCTCACCCTTACCAAGGGTGCGCTCTACCAACTGAGCCATATCAGCACGCTTAATTTGATGCCTGGCAGTTTATGAATCACTTTGTGATTCACCCTTCGGGCCGTTGCTTCGCAACGTTCAAAAGCTTTCGCTTTTGTCCTACTCTCTTATCGAGTAGTGAACTGCCTCAAAGGTCAGTGCCATTCTTCGTAATTTGATGCCTGGCAGTTCCCTACTCTCGCATGGGGAGACCCCACACTACCATCGGCGCTACGGCGTTTCACTTC